>CAYXZO010000009.1:0-54427 GCA_964469505.1 uncultured Lentisphaeria bacterium
TCCCGTTTTTTACGGGACATGATAGCCATTCCCAGTGAGAGCACCCAGGAAGAACCATTGATTCAGCGCATCAAGGAAGAGATGGAAAATTGCGGCTTCGATAAGGTGGAAATCGACGGCATGGGCAATATCCTGGGTATTATCGGCCATGGCAAACACTTGATAGCCATGGATGCCCACATCGACACCGTGGGAGTAGGTGCCCCGGAGCTATGGGAAGTAGATCCCTTCGAGGGTTATGAAGATGATGAAATCATTATAGGTCGTGGAGCTTCCGATCAGGAAGGGGGCATGGCGGCACTAGTCTATGCCGGCAAACTCATCAAAGAATTGGGGTTGGAAGACGATTACCAGCTAGTTATCACCGGTACGGTTCAAGAAGAAGACTGTGACGGTCTGTGCTGGCAATACCTGGTGGAAAAAAGAGGATTGCGCCCGGGAGTAGTAGTGTTGACCGAGCCAACTGCCTGCCGGATATACCGGGGACACCGGGGCCGAATGGAAATTAAAGTTACGACCCACGGCTTGAGCGCTCATGGTTCGGCTCCTGAGCGAGGTGAAAATGCAATCTATAAGATGGCTCCCATACTCCAGGATCTGGAGCGGCTAAACGGGCGGTTGAAGAGTCATACGTTTTTAGGTAAGGGCAGCCTTACCGTTTCCGAGATTTTTTATTCCTCCCCATCCCGATGTGCCGTGGCGGATGGCTGTTCAATCTCCATCGATCGGCGGTTAACCCTGGGGGAGACAAAGGAAAGCGCCCTGGAAGAGATTCGCAATCTACCCTCCGTCAAACAAATGGGGGCCGAAGTAAGCCTTTACCACTATGAAAGACCTTCATACACTGGTCTAGTTTTCCCCAGCGAAGCTTATTTCCCTACCTGGCTGATACCTGAAGACCACCCGGCCACTAAAGCGGCGGAGGCGACCTTTAAGCAACTTTTCCAGCGGGAGCCGGTGGTTGATAAATGGACCTTCTCAACCAACGGCGTGAGTATCATGGGACGTTACGGCATACCATGCGTTGGCTTTGGTCCCGGTCACGAAGAAGAAGCTCACGCGCCCAATGAGAAAACCTGGAAGGACGAACTGGTCCAGGCCATAGCCTTCTATGCGGCCTTTCCATTGCATTACCTGGCCACTGTCAAGGATTAAAAAGTATTGAAAAGTAAACTGGTCTCCGCCCTGAGCCGACTGGGGAGGATAAGTAGTCTAGTTCTGGTTGCGGGTCTGATTCAATGTGCCCGCACTGTAGCGCCTCCTACTGGAGATCAAAACCCGTATGTGCCTGATACCACCAAACTGAACTTGATTACCTGGAACTTGAGAACCTTTCCCCTGGCGGGTAATGCCACAATACGTCGGGTCCAACGCATCATGGACTCACTCCAAGCGGATGTATACGGTCTTGAAGAGATCCAGGACACCGCTGCTTTGCGACAAATAGTCGACAATCTACCAAACTATGAAATGACCATCGATCAAGCCGCCAACTATCTTTATCTCGCCGTGGTTTACCGTACTGACCGGCTTGAGCTGCTTCAGGCACGGGCCATATTAACTGACCATAGCTATGAATTTGCTTCCCGTCCGCCGCTTAAGACTACCTTTCGGTTACGTTCGGACAGCTTGGACTACACTTTCAGCGTTATCACGGTGCACCTGAAGTGCTGCGGGGGAACCGATAACATCCAGCGGCGTCGGGCGGCCTGCGAATATCTGCATTCATACCTACGGCAACAAATCCAGACCACTTCCGATACTAACGTGGTGGTTCTGGGTGATTGGAACGACGACTTTGCTGATCCGGACAGTTCCGGTTGGGAAAGTTTTGCTCCATTTTTAACGGACAGCTTGAACTTCCGTTTTGTTACCTGGGAGCTGGCTTTCTCTGCCTCCGACCGCTACGATTCCTATCCCGGTTGGCCTAGTTTTCTGGATCATATCCTGATTAGCAGAGCCCTTTTCGATGAAAACCAGACTGCCACTATCTCTACTTTGCTGCTGGACAATATTTATCCCGATTACAACCAGGTGCTTTCCGATCATCGACCGGTGAGCTATCGGTTTCGACCGATACCGTAAATTCTTAGATAAAATTATCGCCGTAGAGTGGCGATTAAGCGCCGGGGATGGATCAGCAAAGCCAAAGCTTCCCGAATATCTCGGCAAAGCACATCTGCCGCAGTTGCGGTTATCTGTGCCAGCCCTTCCCGCTCCATAACGGCAATCCCCAATTCAGCCGTCGCCAGCATTTCTCGGTCATTGGCGCCGTTTCCAATGGCCACTACGTTGGCGGCCCCCAATTTGTTCACCAATTCGGCTTTGGCAGCGGTTTGATTTTCGGCGGGGAGAACCGTCAGTTGCAAAGGTAAATTCCGTAAAGCGTTAGCGGCCGTACCGAAGGTATCGGCAGTTACAACCTGGATTTCCAATTGATTAGCCAGGCAACGCAAGTCATCTGCCACACCAGTTCTGAGTTGACCTTCCTCGGCTAACGTACCGTTATAATCCAGGACCAGATATCGTAGCTCTAGCTTACGGTAGCCGGGAATATCAATGACTAACACAGTAGCTTTACCGCCACGGCAACAACCGGGAGCGCCCCAGACCTTCGATACCGAATACCGCTCCCGGCACAAATTCTCCCGGGAAAGCGACTTTAAGGGCAGTCGAACTCTCACCGGCCTGAAGTTGAATGGGGTCTGAATCGATTTTGCCCAGTAGTTCGCCCGAGGGTACCCCCTCTGGCTTTACTCTGCGTTGCCCCCTTGTGAGATAGATGTCCTGAGCTTGCAACGCCAGTGGTCGGTGACTGTCTCGCCCATCCAGAACAAAGCTGATAACGGTGAATAATGAATCTCCTCGATTAAGGAATTTTACTCCCGATTGGAGATCCAGCACCCTAAAGCGCCAGTCCCGGCCCACCCATTCTCCATAATGGGCTGGGGTTCCCCTTTTCAGCCAACGGTTGAACCAATCTAGTTCGCGATAAAAAAGATCCACCCGATGACCTGGTTCGGAAATTCCGTGCCCTTCGCGAGGATATTCTACAAACGCCACGGGTGTTCCCAGGGTCTTGAGGGCTCGATATAGTTCCCGGGAATTGGAAGGGAAGGTGTTGTTATCGTCGCTGCCATGGATGATCAGGGTGGGGGTTTTGATCTGATCCACAAAGCTGGCCGGTGACATGCGGCGGTACAAATCGGGCCTTTGCCAATAGGTTACCCCCAGATAATCCAATTCCCATTGGGCGTAATCGGAATTGCTAAAATCGGTCATCAGGCTGAAAATGCCGTAAGCACTTACCGCGGCTTTAAATCGCTGGGTGTGGCTTATAATCCAGTTGGTCATATAGCCGCCGTAGCTGCCACCCATTACTACCAGGCTTTCAGGAGCCGCTAGCCGCCGCTGTAGTACTTCTGTTACCCCAGCCATGATGTCCTGGTAATCGCCCCCTCCCAGATCACGATAATTGGCCACCTGAAAATTCGCCGAGTAGCCCTCACTGCCGCGATAGTTGGGGGCTAGAATGGTGAAACCTTCGGCAGCGAAAGCTTGAAAATTACCCCACTGTTGCAGGGCGATGTCGACTCGACCAGCAGGGCCTCCGTGAATCCAAAGCAGCAAAGGACCAGGGCGGGCCGGTTTTTGGGCCGGGTGGACCAGCAGACCCTCTATGCGGAACCGTCCGTCGCGACTAGGCCAGGAAATGATCTCCTGCCGGGCTAACTGATAGGACCGTAAGCTATCGCTGAAATTAGTGAGTGCTTGGGGAGGTCGCCCCCAATGATGAAAGAAAACGATCTCACCGAGGGTAACGGCCGTTTCTTTCACGGCCGCGGCCTGTCGACCCCATCGGTTGAAAGCGAAGCGATGGAAATAAGCGGCCCCAGCGGTCAACGCCTGAGTTTTTCCCGACAGATCCGTGGCAAACAGGTGGTTGGTCAAGCCCAGGGCGGCGGTGAAGTAGATGGTATCACTGGTTGGCCACCAGAAATCACCAATCGTCCGGTCAAAGGTGGCCGTTAGACGTCGGTGTCCCTTACCAGTGAGGCTTATCAGATCAATTTCGGTCTGCGAAAAAGGTTTTTGGGGACTGTTCAGAGCCAGGTAAGCTATCCATTTACCGTCGGGAGAGCAACGGGGGTGAGATTCGGCGCCGGGAAAGCTGGTCAGTCGGCGTGGTTGAGGATTATTACCGAACTCCAAGTAAAAAAGGTCTTCTTCCACCCAATCGTTGGGATCGCCCGTATAATTAGTGACGTAGACTAAGCCTTGTCCCGTGGGGGAAATCTGAAACTCCTGAATGCCCGGGTCGCCGCGATAAATAAGCTGCCCTTTGTCGGCAGGCAATTCCAGCCGGTAGAAAATACGTTTCGGGTATGGTCTAGTGTGAACCTGAGCGTCAAGCCCTTCGGCTTTGTGTTCTTCCTGCCATTGTTTAACTGCGGGGGGAGCTTTCTCACTACCCAGCAGGATCAGCCCCCGGCTCGTGGGCAGCCACTGGAAATCCTCCCAATCTTTATCCGGCAAGCTTAATGGTCGCGCTTCACCACCGTTGGCTGGGAGAATCCAAACGCGAGTTTGTTTCTTGCTTGTTTCGTCTTCCCGATCGGAGAAAAAGGCTACATACCGCCCATCAGGAGAAATCCGCGGATGCCATTCATTGCCGGAGCTGTAGGTAAACTGCTGGGGATGCTTTTCCTGCGTATCCACTTTCCACAGATGTCGTCGATACCGGTTACTCTCAAAGTCGGTGGTACGAAGGGTATATATGATCCATTTCCCGTCCGGTGCCAGCTGAACTTCCCGGATACTGGGGAAGCTGACCAGTGTTTGGATTGTTATGAGGCGTTTATCGGAACTCCAAACAAGGCTCAGGCAGCACAGGAGCCCAATTCCGATGCGTTTCACGGAAAGAAACTCCGCAGGCTGTAAGCGTAACTGAGACCGAATATGGTCGAGCCGGAAAGCGATTTTATGGGGTAACTTAATTGAATGGTCAGCTTGCGATAAACCACCAGGCAACCCTCCAAGAAGATCTCTACAGGAGACTCCGGCTGGTTGATTATGCGCAACCAAAGGTCATGCTTAGGTCCCACATGCCCAAACCGAATGAGCACGTGGTCCTCTCGGGACCAATTTCCAGCCAGGAAAAAGGTGCCAAGTTTGGATTGATAGTTGAGCCAAATCTGGGCCAGGAACAGGTAGTAGTTCCCCAGCATGATGGAAGAGGAATCGACGGCTACCCGGGAAAAGTTTAGCTCTATTGCTCCCAGTTTGGGCCACTGAATGGTGGCCTGTGGTTTGAATTTCGCATTGTGTGCGATCTGACCCCCGAATGCCAGGTAAGGCCAGAGGTGCCAACGCCAAAGCCCGCTCCATGTCTGGCGTCCGGCGCCTTGCAATTCAAAAACCGACCCGGCATTCAAAGCTACAATATATTCCGGAACGGATTTTAAAGAGCTCCCGTGAACTCCAATTGTTAGGGCGCCCCTACGCTGGAAGAGGTACCATTGAGTACTGTCAGGTTCATCCAAAGGAACCTGTCCCAGGAGGTGCCACCCTCCGGAGAAGTTAGCCCCTAGCCAGGCGCCGGATTCCAGGCGGGAAATTTCATCGCGTTTCCAGTTAAAGTATGGATCACCGGTCACACTACTAGCCCCGACAGGCCAATTGATCAACGGGTGTCCTGTAAGGGGAATGAAAGTTGCTCCATGGTAGGCCGGTACGAAGTTGTCGTCCAGGGAGAAGGGGATGTTATTTTGTTCCAAACGAGCTGCTTGCCACTGGTCCAACCGTAGCTGGCCGGGGCGAATCAGGAAGGGAATAAGTTCCTGACCTGGAAGTGAAGTTATGGAGATTATCATAAGTAAAAAACACCCTGCTAAAGCTTTTACATACCGCCTTGGTCCAATTATCGACATAGGGTTGATTATACCCCATCAAATGAAAAAGAACAAATCTTAGACAGAAAAGGTTGTAGATCTTAAGTCCAATCTGCGTTTCAATTTGTGCGGTTTTTTAGCGGTGGCGATTAATTTTGTTCTTTTGGGGGGCTATTTAAGAAAGGAGAGTAAATGAGCAAAAGGGTCCACAAATTTTACGACAATCACGAACTAATCCACAGTCCGGATGGACGCATTTTAAGGATTTTAGCGGAGTACATTGGGCCACAAAAGATATTCAAAGAAAACAACGTACAGGATACGGTAGTGTTTTTCGGTAGTGCTCGTATTAAACCGCAGCACGAAGCGGAAAAGGCGTATGAAATTGCAGTGCAAAATAATGCCCCGGATATAGATGAGAAACGGCGGGACCTGGAAATGTCCCGCTATTATGAAGCTGCAAGGGAGTTAGCTGCCAAACTTACTGCCTGGTCGAAAAGTTTAAAAAACGGGAAGAGACGTTTTATTATCACTACCGGAGGTGGACCAGGGATAATGGAAGCCGCTAATCGAGGGGCTTCCGAGGCCGGGGGCCTCACGGTGGGACTGAACATATCGTTGCCTTTTGAGCAGAGTGGTAATCCCTATATCAGTCGGCATTTGGAGATGGAGTTTCACTATTTCTTTATGCGTAAATACTGGTTTATGTACCTGGCCAAAGCCTTGGTTGTTTTCCCGGGTGGGTTTGGGACTTTGGATGAGTTATTTGAAACTTTGACGTTAATTCAAACGGGTAAAGTTCATAAAGACTTGAGTATTGTCATGTTTGGTAAGACATTCTGGGAAAGACTAATCAAATGGGAGGTAATGGTTGAAAGTGGCACCATCAATAGAGAAGACTTGGATTTAATTTATTTAACTGATGATGTTGAAGAGGCTTACCAGTTTCTGGTTAAGCGATTAAGCGCGGCGTATTTGTAAAACTTCGAAGCTTACAAATACGGTGGAAGTATTTACGGATTAAAACTAGGAAAGGATGAGGAGTATGCTTGATCGTAGTAGCGCCTGGGGGCTTCTTTGCGAATATACTAAGTCCGAATCTTTGCGCCGTCACGCTTTAGGTGTGGAGCAAGCCATGCGCAAGCTGGCTGAGAAGTATGGAGCTGATCCAGAGGAATGGGGGATCACTGGACTTTTGCATGATTTCGACTATGAACAATACCCCACTGAAGAAGAACATCCCTACCGAGGAGCTGAGATACTTAGATCCAAGGGATATCCTGAAGATATTATCACTGCAATATTAGGTCATGCGGATTATACGGGAGTGTCCCGTGACTCTCTGATGGCGAAAGCTCTGTTTTCTGTGGACGAACTGGTGGGGTTTATTTTTGCTGTTACATACGTACGGCCTTCCAAATCAATCTTTGAGGTAACTCCCAAAAGCGTGAAGAAAAAACTTAAACAAAAAGGGTTTGCAGCGGGGGTCAGCCGAGAAGACATTCATAAAGGAATTGAAGAATTGGGAGTGGACCTGACTGAGCACATTCAGTTTGTCATTGATGCATTAAAGGAAAAGGCTGAAGAACTGGGGCTAGCCGGGACCTATAGTAGTGAAGGTTAACCCGTTGATAAGTCGTGATTACCCTTTCTAACAAAGTAAAAATATTGGCGGGTATGATCCTCCTGCTTATGCTTGCAGTGGGGGGGTATCTATTCTTCATGGGGGGCGCCAAACAAATAACGTTCAAAGAGCGCTCCACAGGTCATTTAGCGGCTCCTCATTTGGAAAGGATTATTGCTCTTTCGGATCAGGCGGTGGCTTTAAGTTGGCGTAACCTGGCACCTGAAGCTGAAGCTATAATCATCTATCGTCAACAACCGCAGGGTGCTTTTCAAACCATTGATACTGTTTCTGCCAGTGATACGACTTATGTCGATACCAATCTGACCTATGGAATGGCGTATACTTATGCTCTTAGTGCCATGGTAGGTGGGCGGCAAAGCAGCTTGAGCAATCAACTTCAAGGTACCACAAAACCACCTGCAGAGCCTTTGAATTTTAGAGCAGTCCTAGCGGGACCTCGGATGGTCAAACTTACATGGGTTGACAGTTGCAACTTTGAAAAAGGGTATGAGCTTCAACGTAAAGTAGAAGGCGTTTATAAGACTATTATCAGATTGCCGCCCAACACTACGGCTTTTATAGACACAATTCCCCCGGGTGTCCATAATTTGACATACCGGTTGAGGACATTTACCGCAAAGCACTATTCTTCATTTGTAAATACGCAAGCGGCCTGCGCACCACCAGCTGCCTTAAATATCACATCTCCCGATGATGAAACGATAATATTGACCTGGCGAAATTTGTGTGGTCTTGCTACGGGATATAAAATTGAGCGAAAAACCGGGTCGTCTGGTTTCCAAATCATTGCGCAATTTAGAGCAGGAGTTAATCGCTATGTTGACCGTGGATTGAAACATGGAGTTAAATATGACTATCGAGTATCAACCCTAAGTCCCGGTGGTGTCTCAGAGCCGGTATATGTCAGTGGTCAAACCTATTTCCCTCGGCCTAAAGATTTAAGGGCTCGTGTTTTGAATGACTCTCAGATTCTGCTACGTTGGAGTGAAGATTGTCCTTTTGAGAGAGGATTTTTAGTCGAACGAAAGTCAGGTACCGGAAAATTTACGGTTATTAAGCGTTTACCGGCTAATGCCCGTAAGTACAAAGATACCGGACTCAAATTCGGGATTACCTATGAATATCGGATAGTTGCGTATACTTCTAATAATCGTTCTGAACCATCCAATACCATTTCTGTTAAAACTGTTTTACCACGTCCTACCAAGTTAACTGCCAAAGCGCTGGATGATACCCGTATTCGTCTGAGTTGGTCAGACAATTGCACTTTCGAAACGGGATACGTTGTGGAGCGGAAAGATGATCAAGGGAAGTTTAAGGTAGTTGGCAGTGTTAAATCAGATGTTACCCGGTTTGTAGATACTGGGTTAAGATATGGAACCAAGTACACCTATCGTGTCAAAACTCGTACTGCCAACAATTTCTCCAAAGCCAGTACGGAGGTGAGCCTAAGCACCATTTTTCCTCCACCAGCGGAATTAACAGCAAAAGCCCTGGATGATTCTAGGGTCGTAATAGCATGGAAAGAGCAAACTACTTTTGAGACTGGTTTTATAATCCAGCGAAAAGAATCAGGAGGTAGATTTAAGACTATAGGAAAAGTCAAAGCTAACGTGACTAAAGTTGTAGATAAGGGACTGAGTTATCGAAAATTGTACTTTTACCGAGTAGCTGCCATTACTAGTCATAATGTATCGGGATTTTCCAATATAGTCTCCGTTCAAACTTTTTTCCCTTCACCAACTTCACTTAGAATAAATAAAGTCAGTGATAACTCAGTTAAGCTCACCTGGAAAGACAAATGTAGCTTTGAGAGCGGTTATCTTGTGGAGCGCAGGTTGGAGGGAGAAAGCTTCAAAGTCGTTGCCCGCTTGAAGGCGAATAGTAAACAATTCATAGACCATGACTTGGATCCCACTTTAGTCTATTACTGGCGGGTAGCGGCTTTTACTAAACAAAATGTCTCAGACTATGTGGGCCCGAAACCATACCGTATTGTGCCACTTGAATTTGTTCTCATACCGGGTGAGAGAGTGGGGAGTACCAAAAAATACGCCTTTTCCATCACTAAATATGAAATTACCAATCGCCAGTATGCCAGATTTCTAGAGGAGGCTCTGAAACAAAAGAAAATCCGTATGAAGCAGAAGAAATTGGAATTTCACTATAAAGGGGATAAGCGCTGGAAAAAAGGGTGGTATCCGGTTCTAGATTTAGCGGATCCTGATGTACATATTCATTTCTTGAATGGCCGCTTCCGGGTTGAGTCCCAATACGCCGACCATCCGGTCACCGAAGTCCCATGGTTCGGGGCTTTTGCTTTCGCTGAGTTTTATCATTGCCGGCTGCCCACGGAAGAGGAATGGGAAGCTGTTGCCTTAGGTACTAAAGGGGCTATTTATCCGTGGGGTGATGATATTGACAGCAGTAGGGCAAATTATTGGAATAGCAAGGACCCATGGGACAACGGCACTACGCCGGTGGGGTTCTATGATGGGAAAATACACCGGGGATTTGCTACTCGTAATAGTTCTTCCAGTGATGGCGCATATGACCTGGCTGGGAATGTTTGGGAATGGACTAATAGCTTTTGGTCAGATGAATCCAAGATGCGAGTCTTGCGCGGTGGATCATGGCATGATGGTCCTGAAGCAATTACTATCACCAGCCGCCAAGCAGAAGATCCCCGCCATGCCAGCAGATACGTAGGGTTTCGTGTTTTACATGAGCCCGTTGCACCTAAAACTAACAAAAGGAGAAAGTGAGTTCAGGGCTGAAACACAATCCGATTCTGTGTTATAATTGCCTTGAATTCACTTAAAATCATTGCGGTAGCGCCCCAAACACGACCACCGTTAAAATCGAAGTAGGGAATTCTACGTATATTGTTACCCAGCTTGCGATATTCAATTTTGCGTTTCAGTGGATCGCAGAGTTCCGTCAGGGTGACTGTAAAAACCGACTCCACTTCACTAGTTTGAAGCACAAACCGAGGTGGAGGTTCTTCGAGATAACCAACCACCGGATATACTAGGTAACGGCTAATAGGGATAGGCAGAGGAGTTAATTGTCCCAGGATGTGAATACTATCCTGTGGTAGACCAACTTCTTCCACCGCCTCGCGTTCAGCGGTTTGGGGAGGATTCTCCCCAGGCTCCATCGCTCCTCCGGGGAGGGCTATTTGGCCGCTATGGGGATAATTATCTTCTATTCTTCGGATGAGGGGGAACTCCCACTCATCGTTTGTAGGGAAAAGGGCTATTAATACGGCTGCGGGGCGATATTCGCCTTCAATGGAGCGGGGGCGTATCTCGGGAGCCATTTCTAGTTGAGCAGGAAGTCCCGGTAGGGGCTTTTGTAGTGCTTTTTCTAAGTCTAGGATAAAATCCCGCTGGTCGTGTGGACTTTGCGACATTTTAATCTGCGGTCCGTAATTCGGGAACAGCTAAACCGTAGATCCCACAAGCTGCCGCTCCCAGTCCAATGACTACAAAAAGAAGAGTAGGATCGAGAATTTCCAACACTATCCCCGTGACCAGAACAGAAAGGGAAGTCATTCCCGTAACTGCCAGATTAAACATGGCAAAAACTCGGCCTTGAAGATTGTTAGGTACTAGAGATTGAATTAGGCTTACCCGAGAAACTTGAATGAAGGGTATCCCTATGGCATGGATAAAAATAAAAAAAACAGTCAAATGGAGGGGCGAAACGGGAATTCTCCCTACTAGATAAAGAGGTATGTAGGACAACCCATCGTAGATAAGTGCCAGCATTAGCCAGCCACCTTTTCGACGGTAATGGGCGTAACGGAAAACCAAGAAAGTGCCAAGCAACATGCTCAAGCCGTAAGTGGACTCTACGAAGGCAAAATCTGAACCTCCCCCTCCCCAGACTTCCTTCACAAAAATTGGCATGCCGACCACTGCCGGACCCATAATGAAAAAATTGTTTATAGCGGTTATTATAAGAAGCTTTAATAGACGGGGATCTTTTTTGCTAATATAAATCAGACCTTGCTGCAGTTCTTGCCAGAATGAGCTTGTTGTATTGCTTTTATCTACAGTTCGAGGGACTGAAATTAGACTCAGAGTGATTAATGAAATCAAGAAGGTTGTTGAATCGAGATAAAAAAGGGATGTAATTGCTAGCTTCGATAACAATATTCCTGCGCCGAAGAGCCCCAGGAAATATGATAAATATCCCGTTGATTGCATAAGGGCGTTCACTTTCACCAAACGCTCAGGTACAGTTAGTTGGGGTATAAGAGCATCTCTAGCCGGATTAAAAAAGGCCGCAAAAGAGTAAATTACGAAAACCAATATCAACAATATTCCCATATTGAGTTTTTCTAATTGATATAGAACGGGGATCGAAAGAACTAAGAAAAAGCGAGCGCCATCACTCAAGATTAGTATTTGTTTCCGCGGTATACGATCCACCAGGACACCTGCACCAGGACTAAAAAGTAACATGGGGAGTGTAGCAGCGAAGGCCACCAGGCCGGTTAAACTGTTCGAACCTGTGAGTTCTAATACTAACCAAAGTACTGCCAGGTGTGTGATGGCATCCCCAGCTTGCGATATCAGCTGCCCGACCCAAAGAAAACGTAGATTTTTTCTTTCCAGTTTTAAAGACCAGCCGGATATTGATGCTGCCATTGTCAGTATTTTAAACCTTAGTTGGAGATCTTAGCAAATAATGGTGTTCCTCAAGGGAAGTTTGAACTCAGGATGAATCCATCCTGAGTTTTTTCCTGATAGGCGATTTGTATGTGTGGGCAGGTGCTAAGGTTTTCAGGGTATTACGCGGTATTTGTGTCCTAGTTTCTGGAGCTTTTCCAAGCAAAAGTCCAGCTGGTCTCTAGTATGGGTCGCCATATAGCTTGTGCGCAGTAATGAGCGTCCTTGAGGTACGGCTGGAGGAATTACCGGGTTAGTAAATACTCCTTCGGACAACAATCCTCGCCACATGTTGAAAGTTTTCATATCGTCACCAATGATAATGGGGATAATGGGAGACTCACTGGAGCCGGTATTGAAACCTAAATTTTTCAGTTCCCGAAGCATGTAACGAGTATTTTCCCAAAGTCGCTCTCTTCGTTCAGGCTCACGCTTGATTATTTCCAGGGCCTTGTGTACGGCGGCCACATTAGCCGGCGGAAGACCAGCCGTAAAAATCATAGTGCGAGCGTGGTGTTTTAAATAGTCAATGACGGCTTCTTCTCCAGCAATAAAGCCTCCCAACCCTGCTAAAGATTTACTGAAGGTACCCATTACTAAATCAATTTCTTCTGTCAGTCCGAAATGGGCGGCGGTTCCTTCCCCATGAGGCCCCAGGACCCCTAAGGAGTGGGCATCATCCACCATTATTCTAGCCCCGGCTTTCTTGGCAATGCGGTTTAGCTCAGGTAGATTTATGATGTCACCTTCCATGCTAAAAATTCCGTCCGTTACGAGAAAACGCCCCTGGTCTTTAGGGCATTCTGTCAGAATAGTGGCCAGATGCTGCATGTCATTGTGCCTGAAGCGGCGAACATGAGCTCGGGAAAAACGAGAACCATCCACAATAGAAGCATGGTTCAGTTCATCGGAGATAATAACATCGTGGGGTGTGACTAACGCGGCGATAACTCCCAAATTGACTCCGAATCCGGTGGAAAAAACCAGGGCCGCTTCTTTGCCCACGAATTCCGCCAGATCTGCCTCTAACTTTTCATGTAATATTGTATTACCGTTTAATAGACGACTACCCGTTAAACCGGCCCCAAAGCGGCGCATGGCGTCCACCCCCGCCTCAATTACTTCCGGGTGGTTGGTTAAGCCCAGATAGTTGTTAGAGCCCAACATGATTTTTTTCTCACCGTCAATCCATACTTCGGTAGCGTCAGTTTTCTCGATTTTCAGAAAATAGGGGTAGTAACCCATGGCGCGGGCTGTGTCAGCCCGCGTAAAGTTGTATGCTTTGGTGAAAATATCAGGATAAGCCCTTAAGTATTTAGATCCCTCGGCCAAGACTTTCTTCTTTACCACATTTTTAAACTCAAGAAGCATCGCTCTCCCTTTCCCTTTCTCCCGGGGCTTAACTGCTTCGGGCTCACAAATGTTAGGAT
This sequence comes from uncultured Lentisphaeria bacterium, assembly GCA_964469505.1. Lineage (GTDB taxonomy): Bacteria > Fidelibacterota > UBA8477 > UBA8477 > JABMPR01 > CAYXZO01. The sequence continues at coordinate 13,649 of CAYXZO010000009.1, forward strand.
GTAGGGTTCAAAGACGCAATTAAATTACATAGGGGCAATAGTTTCTAACTCAAGGCGATTGAGTACTCTATCTTCTCTCCCGTGACAGGCCACCTAATTTCCATGGCGAGAAACAAACCAGCCATCATCGCCGCCGTAAAACCTTGTGACAATAAGTGCGGGTTCGTCTCTCGGCTGAAAAGTGCAAATAAACTCCTTTCTATTTAGGAGAAATAGAGAATGATACCGCTTTGTATTTGAAAGCAATTGCCTGACTTTACATTTTAAGCCATGCGTAGAGTGAAAACATTAATAACTGTTATTCTGACAGGACTAGTGTTCATACAGTGCTACAGGAAACCAACTACCTATTTTGAGATTAAAAGCGACGAAGTGGTCGAAGGTGTCTTTCATGCCTGGGCACCGTCACCTAACGAGTTGTTTTCGACTTATCCTCTTAACCAACAACGAGCCCTTCCTCAACCGATAGCTTACAAGCTTAGCTTGAATGGCAGAGACAATGAAGCTCCTGTGGGCGCAAATCATTTGCTGGTAGTGCCACCAGGAATAAAAGAATTCTACTTGCCAGAAATTAAGTTCGGTGAACCGCCTTTACCCTTGCGCAGTACGCCGGATTCGTTGCGGGAAGAAGTTAAAGTGCATTTCAGGGTTAATTTGAAACCGATACTTAAAGCTTTTGCCAGAAGCGGTTTTTTTGTTACAGCAACAGGAGATACGGTTACTAGCAGGGATTTCAAAGGTGTCTTTTTAGCGGGCGATACTTCCCCTCTCACTTGGGGCTGGGGTTCTCCCGAAACTCTTATAAAACTCACAGATGAAGACGGTGATTCGATTTTTACTGCTACAGTAGAGTTTGCTCCCCCCAAGCCTAGAAACGAGCGAAGGCAATGGCGCCGAGAGGATTTGAGTGCGGATATCCCCCGATTTTTCAGTCCCCAAGCTCCTTTGCTCGAAGCGTTGTATAATCTAGCGGTAGATGAAGCGCGTGCGAATATAGGGCCCGATGGCACTTTTGCGGCCGGCGCAGAATGGCCCCAGGTGTGGGTGCGGGACATAGGATATGCTTCCTTTCTAGGGCTCGCCTACCTTTTTCCAACAAACGTGAAACTTACCCTCCTACGGGGCTTGACGAACAGCCGCATAAGACAGGACCCCGGAACTGGTGGGAGTTGGCCCGTGTCTACTGACCGTTATGCTTGGGTTTTGGGTGCTTGGGAATATTTCCTCGCTACCGGTGATAGTACCTGGCTGGAGCAAATCAAACCGCCGCTCATCAACAGCTTAAATGAAGATTTCAACTGGAACCGGGATGCTCATACCGCTCTGTTACGAGGCGAAACCTCATTTCTGGACTGGCGGGAGCAAACATACCCTATCTGGTTGAATCCAGCTGGAATCCACGCTTCCCAGGCTTTTAGTTCCAACTTGTTATTCATGAACGCTATGCGGCTGGCTGCGCTGTTGCTTCCGTCCCAACACCCTGCCGCAGAGGTTTGGGCTAAAAGGGCTAGTTTGTATGAAAACGGGCTTTTAGGGATGTTCTGGTCAGAAGACTTAAAAGCGCCTGCGGCTTATCGTCTGGCCTATCCCTTGACCATGGGTGCGCCCCAGCGGGATGCTCTGGCGGAAGCGTTGTACGTCTTGCTCACCAGTGACACTACGAAAGTGATGAAATATATGCTGGCCAGCTATCCCCGAACTCCCTATGGTACACCAGTGATATCTCCTCAGGTTGAGAATATACCGGCCTACCATAACCGGGCGGTTTGGCCCTTTGTCGAAGCCCTGCAACTATTGGCGGCCAAGCGCCTGGAGAACCAGAAGGTTTACCGACATAGTTTCAGAGCATTAGTGCGGGCCGCAGCCCTGTTTTTATCCCACCGTGAAAACTTCGAGGCCCAAACTGGTCGACCAGACCTAACGCAGGTTAATTCTGAACGTCAACTTTGGAGCATTGCCGGTTGGATAGGTGCCGTATATAAAGGACTTTTCGGCTTACGAATTGTTCGCTTGCCTGAGGAGGGGCAGTATGGCTTACTGTTGGCCCCCGATAATCCCTGGCCCTGGGATGAATTCAAGCTTAAGGGACTAAAGCTTCAGCGAGCCACTTGTGACATTGAATTGCATGGGAGCGGAGCCAATATAGAAAAAATGGAAGTAAACGGCTCACCCTGGAATCCTTCTCGACCCTTAGCTTTAACTGATACCACGTACAGGATAAAGGTGTATTTAAAGAAGTTTAATTCCAACACCTTGGACTCGATAAATCTAGCTTATCCCGTAGCACCTCCGCCCCCCGTTTTTACAATTAGTGAAGACACCCTTGTATTCCGCTCGCAAGTCGATCGAGTTTTACTGCGACTTAATGGGATGGTGATAGATACTATTTCTACGCAAGAATATCTACTGCCGGATAGCTTGGTGGGGTTTATGGTGCTGCAGCAATTGGGGCCTGGCGGTGTATTATCCCGTCCAACTGCCCCGATCTATCATGGACCGGGAGCATATTTGCCGATTAAAGGTAGTAAAGGGCAAGGGCCCTTAGTTCTGGAACCGCAGGGAGAGGAGCTGGAATTAACCTTCAAGAGTAAGACCGCCGGCGATTATCTACTGCGTTGGTATTATGAGAATCCCTCTTCGAGCTACAGTACGGGAGAAAAGTGTGGCTTGGCGATGATGCGGGTTAATTCAGCCCCCGAAGATTTAGTCGTTTTTCCCGCTACTGGGCAGCTACCGTTTGATGCCAAAACAGCCTGGTATTCGGTCAAATTGAAAGCCGGAGATAATCGGCTACGGCTGAAGATAAAAGATCTCCCGGTCGATAATATGTCGGGAGAGCTGGTGTCGTTAAGAATCAAAGGCCTGGAGATATTACCAGATATCTAGTTGTGAAATAACAGACTCTAAAAAGACTTTGGATACTGTGTGTATATGAAGAAAACTAATCTTCCTGTTTTCAAATGGGAGGAGTTGTTGTTATTCAGAATAGCCAATAAAGGAGCTCCCTCTCGTTGGGATCGAGTGATGATGCTTTTATCGAATCCTTATCAATGGATTGTACCCTTCGCTATTTTTTGTGGAGTTCTGCTGTGGGTTGATTGGCATCGAGGAGTTTTGGCAATTTTAATCGGAGCGTTGGCAGGTGGACTGGCAGACATGACTAATACACGATTGGTTAAAACCCGTCTGCAGAGAATTCGACCAGCGCAAGTGTACGCACACATTCGTCCTCTCGGTATCATGAATACTGGACAACTCTCTTTTCCTTCTAACCACGCTGCTAATAGTATGGCAGTAGCCGTCGCTTTGGGGTTATTTTATCCTCCTTTAGTTCCATTCCTGGCTATTATTATCGTACTAATTGGATATTCTCGTATTTACTGTGGGGCCCATTATCCTTTGGATGTAATTGCGGGATGGTTGGTGGGCGGATTTTGGGGAGTGCTGTTGTATTGGGGGTGGATTCAGATAATAGAAACGGCCCTGGCAAACTGATCTATTATCTTTTATCTGCCAGGGCCGTTAATTAATTAGCCAAAAGTTGAGTATCAGAGATCTTTTTTCAGTTTGTTGAATTGTTCCATCAGCTTGCTGTATTCATCCAGGTAGGGCTTGAGCTCATCAAGACGAGCGCTAATCTCAGCCATCTGTTGGAGGGTTTTGGTCAAGCGACCACCACCCTTGACGGCAGCGGCTTTGGGTGCAGCTTTGGCTGTTTTGCGGGGGCGACCACGCGTGGCCTTTTTAGCGGTAGGAGCGGCTTTTTTAGCTTCACCACCAAATTTCTTGCGCCATTGACTAATAGTGACGGCGGTAGCTCCGAATTTAATAGTAGCAGCCTTTAAACCGCCTCGCTTGTGTTTCTTGTTGTAATCATCGATAAATTTCAGGATTGCTTTCTTCTCATCATCAGTGTAGCGTTTTCCTTTACCAGCAGATGCGACCGCGGCTGCTTCCTCCTGGGTAGTTTCGTTTTTAACCTCTTGATCGGCCATGTTTTGTTCCTCCTTTTTTAACCATTTGCTTATGGTAGTTGCGGGGATGCCAAATTTCTTTTCAGCGGCTTTTATACCCCCCCGCTTTTTACGGATGTTGTATTGTTTTACGAATAATAAGACTTCTTCTTGGGATACTTGAGACGTTTCAGAAACACCTTGCTCCATTGCGACACTCCTTAATCTCGTATTGATGATAACTTAGTATCACTTTAATTAATTAAACTATAACGTATGGAAAGTCAATTAAAACCTTGTGATAAAAGGTTGTATTCAATAGAAACTTATCCTTCCCTGAATGTAGTTACCAGATGAATCTATCATCTGCTGAAATTTTAGTTTTCGATGAGAGAGCATAAATATATCGTCATGCTGTTTTTCCATAGAATTGTATTGCCCGATCACCTGGACAATTATGAAGAACAATGGTTGAAAGTTGTATGACTAACCATCAATCCTGACGGAATTTAGATATTCTTTGACAGTATCGATAGGTCGTTTCCCTCGATTTCGATAGCCACGATGAGGACGTTTGTAATTGTAATGCTTTAACCATTCATCCAGGTCTTGTTGAAGTTGCTCAAGAGAGTTGTAAAACCTGGTTCTTAAGGCTGGTCGGAAAAACTCATCCAATACCGTCCGATTGAAGCGTTCCACAAAACCGTTGGTCTTTGGTGAACCAACCCTGGTTTTACGGTGTTCTATATCATTCAAAGCTAAATACAGCTCATAGGCCTGCTGATATTCACGACCCCAATATTCCCGTCCATTATCCGTCAAAATAGCCTTAATGGGCAACTTCCAGGACTTATACTGCGGCAGGACATCGTTATGCAGCACCGCGGCGGCCTGCTCCGCCAGTTTGCCGGTATGCCAATAGCCGAAGGCAGAACTACCATAGGTGTCCACCACCGCCTGCAAGTATACCTTGCCCACTCCCTTTAATCGCCACACATAAAAAGTGTCCTGACATAGCAGCTCTCCCGGAGGAGTGCTCTCAACGTGACGTTCTCGAAAACAGGGGTTGGCCTTTTCAATAGCCTTTACTTGTTCCGGTGTTAGCTCTATCTGGTGATCCAGGGCTTGCTCCTCCAGCTTAAGCAAACGCTGATACCTGGAACCCAACTCATGTTTGATCAGGATCTTTTGGATTGTGGGGCTGGATACCGAAACACCCCGCAGCTTTAGTTGATCGCTCAGACGTACACAACCCCACATGGGATTAGCCAAGGAAAGCTCTAGAATTTTTTCCTCTACCTCCGGCGGCGTGGTTTGGGGATGTAATTCAGGGATGGGGGGCAAGTCTTTCAAGCCTTCCAATCCATGAGTCTTAAAACGTCTTTTGTATTCGTAAAACCGGGAACGGGAAACTTCCCGACGACGACAGGCCTCCGATACATTCCCCAAAGCTTCCGCTCATTGTAACACACTCAAACGCTGACGGGCCAGTTTCATGGCTGCGGATTCATTGCTCATAACTCCCTACTTTCCAGTCCAAATTACTCCTTATTAATTGCCTGGAATGATGTTTAGTCGTACATAAAAGTTTATGCAGGAAAGGGTTAGTTCGGGAATAATTTTTAGGATTGGTTGCGCATTTGATTGGTTGGAATTGGTTAAATCACGTACTAATGGAAATGGAGATTTTTACCATAGCAGGAGTAATGTCAAGGATTCCCCTTTGGTGCATTGGTGAAGTCCTCCCAGCCCAGACAGGTAGCTTCCAAAAGCCTCTGTTTTTACTTGAGCTTTATGGGGAAAAATCGGATGTTTAGGGTAGGAGGATACCGGGGGAAAGAAAAAATTTCGTGGAAGGAAATCATAACAGCGAATAAACAGGTTCTTCCGTGAATATTGGTCTGGACAGCAGGCGACACTTTCTACCCAGCCTGGCCGTACGGCTGGATGCTTTAAGGGCAACTCTGAGAGCTTTGGTTGCCAATCGGACCGGCAGCGTGGCCTCTATTAAACGGATAGCTAGATCTTTCCAGGGGCCCAGTTTGGTGATCGGTTTTCCAGAAATAGCTGAGCGCGCCCGGGAACTGGAAAAAACACCCCCTGAATCATTGGTAGAAGCAACTCGGGCCTTTTTAGAATTTGTTACATACGTGGGTGCTAAACAACAAGGGGAATCTAGAGATGTTTTTTTGCTAGTGGAAGATAGTCCCCAGAATGCCAGAATGTATAAGATGATCCTGGAGAATACTGGTCGACACATCTTGATTGCCGAAACGGCTGCCCAGGCCAGGAACATTTTGAATAAGGGGCGCATCGACCTGGTGTTGCTGGACCTAATGCTACCGGATGCAGATGGACGCGATTTCCTCCTGGCTTTGAAAGAAGAACCGGTCACGGCCTCCTTGCCGGTTATTGTAATTTCCGGACGGACTAATCCGCAGATCCAAGCCGAGTGTCTGGCTCTTGGTGCGGAAGCTTTTCTGGAAAAGCCCGTGGCCGGCGAAGTTCTTTCCTCCACTGTATCCGCCGTAATGGAAAAAATCAAGTTATTCAGGGAAAATGTTGGTACTGATCCCCTGACCCGTTTGCCCAACCGGAGCACTTTTAACAACCATTTTAATTTAGCTAAAGCCCTTACTCAACGAGATGGTACGCCACTTTCGATAGCGATTTTGGACCTGGACTACTTTAAGGAAATCAATGACCAGTATGGGCATCCCGCTGGCGACCAGGCCTTGTTGCATTTCGTCAAAGTGATGGAAAGTGTTCTAAGACGATCGGATATTCTATCCCGTTGGGGTGGAGATGAATTTGTAGTGCTTTTCCCAAAAACGGCTCTACTAGGTGCACGAAACGCTTTGACTAAAGGTCGACAAGCATTAAAGGCCAGTCCTCTCTCGGTTGCTCCGGATGTTTCAATCACCATGTCTTTTTCCTGCGGTGTAGTTGAAGTAAGAGCTGATGATGATTTAGAGTCGGCAGTAGCGGAAGCAGATAAATATCTATATGTGGCGAAGCATGCCGGCCGCGATCGCATCGTGTCACCTCTCGATGAGATAACCCAGCCGGAACACTTGATTTTACTAGTTGAAAGTGACTCTTCTACTCGTGATATGATTGAAGATCAGCTGGCAAAAGAAAATTATAAAGTGCAACATTTCAGGAATGGTAAGGAGGCTTTGCGTTTCGCCCAAGAAACCCCTGCAGAGTTAATACTATTGAATATGCATCTGCCGGATATGGATGTTTTGAAATGGTTACAAGCAATAAAAGAAATTAATTCTTATGCCGATACTCCGGTGGCTTTGCTGGCTGAAGTAGGGGATGAGAAAAAGGTAGTCCACGGTTTTCAATTGGGAGCCGACGATTATTTGCTTAAACCTTTCACCCCAGCTGAATTAGTCTCCCGTATCCGTCGTTTATTGCAGCATCATTAAAACTTTTCCCGTTTAGCGGTTAGCTTGGCATTTTCCTCGCAAGTAGGATAATGTGAGAAATCGCTCTTTGATTTGTCTTTTCTACGTGGAAGCTGGCTTGAGAATAGGTAGTATTGCTAATGACTGTGCTTATATAGTTCGAAACTGAATTCTGGCTGAAATTACAATATTAGATTTTGAAATGGTCCCGAATTAGCCACAATGCCAACCAGTCGGGGAAAAAACGTCGTCCCAGGGGAACCAGGATGGAATCGGGACCGGCGGGATAACGCATCCTGGGGAATCGCGCCGATAAAGCCTTTGCGATTGTTTTTGCAATAACTTCAGGGCCCGGGGCTTTGGGCAGTGATTCTCGTACCACTTGCTCGCAGTTCTTTATCCGTTGTCCATAAGGCGAATTTGAAGTGTCCACCCATTCCATATTGTCATTAAAAGGAGTGTTAATATCACCCGGTTCAATTAAGGAAACTTTGACCTTGAAAGGATGTAGTTCCATGCGCAGTGCTTGGGCTAAGTTATCCAAAGCAGCCTTAGAAGCGGAGTAATGGGCCTGGAAGGGAATGGGAGCTCGCCCGGCCAGGGAACCAGTTATTACTATCCGACCATGCATGTTTTCTCTGAAATGAGGGATGACGGCTCTTAATACTCTTAGGGTACCGAAAAAATTAGTGTCAAACTGCTCCTTAGCCTTCTCAATGGTTACCTCTTCTACACTGCCCCAAATACTGTATCCGGCATTGCAAACCACTGCATCTAGGCGACTTATCTCATCCAATACACTTTTAAAGCCATTAGAAACCGATTCTTCGTCGGTCACATCCATGGCAATCCATTTTATCTCAGTCTTTGTTTGAGGAGCCCGCTCCGGATAGCGTGAAGTGCCAAACACCCGCCAACCTCGTTCAGCCAAATATTCCGCAGTAGCCAAGCCTATCCCTGAAGACGCCCCCACAATTAGGACTGTTGCCATTTCCTGGTCTCCTTTCACACTTTACTTGGTTGAAAATAGTTTTTGGTAGGTGTCACGATATACCTGTTCGTCCCGGGCACTGAAGGTCATCATGGTGACCTCCATTGGATATTCGTTTTGAGCAAGGAATTCATGAATGGTTTCCAATGCGATACGCGCCGCCTTTTCTATGGGAAAGCCGTAGACCCCGGTACTTATGGAAGGAAAAGCTAAGTGCTGGACCTGCTTTTCAGCGGCTAATTTGAGAGCACTGCGATAAGCTGAAGCCAACAGTTGGGCTTCGCCTGCACTGCCCCCGCGCCAGATCGGTCCTACGGCGTGGATTATCCAACGGGCCGGTAGATTAAATCCGGGCGTAATTTTAGCCTGGCCAGTAGAACAGCCCCCTAAAGCCATGCAGGCCTTGTGAAGTTCCGGGCCGGCGGCTCGGTGGATGGCACCATCTACGCCACCACCTCCAGCTAGCGCAGAGTTAGCCGCATTCACTATGGCGTCCCCCTGAAATTGGGTTATATCTCCACGATCGATGTGAATGCGCTTAGCGGTCCTCATTTTTCTATCCTCCTGATCGGGGAGCGTCTTTTGCCGTTTTGGAGTGACTGTCTGAATTCTTGATATCTTCCCACACTGCATCCATTTCTGCTAAGGTTGCAGCAGATAAATCTTTTCCCTCAGCACTGAATTGTTGTTCCAATCGTTTGAACCTGTGCTCAAACTTATCTATGGCCGCTCTTAAAGCAGTCTCCGCATCACAGCCTAATAGGCGGGCTACATTGACTATGCTGAACAATACATCCCCCAGTTCTTCCATCACAGCCTGGTGTTTATTGGACTCGCGAGCAGAGTTCAACTCCTCCATCTCTTCTTGTAGTTTATCCAACGCTGGAGTTACGTCGTTCCAATCGAATCCGACTTCGGAAGCTTTCATCTGAATTCTTTGGGCTCTGATTAAAGCCGGCAGATTTTTAGGAACACCATCAAGCAAAGATTTCCGGTTCGAATTTAGTTTCCCGCGTTCCCAATTATGCAGAGCTTCAGCAGCGCTGGTATTCTCAGAGGCTTTCGGACCGAAAACATGTGGGTGACGATTGATTAGTTTATTTACGATGTTCTTTACTACATCTTCGAGCTGGAATAAATTTTTTTCAGCCGCCAATTGGGCTTGAAAAACCACATGCAAAAGTAAATCACCAAGTTCTTCCCGTAGATTTTGGTGATCTTCCTTTTCTATGGCTTCGACTACTTCGTAGGTTTCCTCAATCAGATAAGGAATGAGTGATATGGAAGTTTGCGCACGATCCCAGGGGCACCCTTCGGGAGAACGCAATTTAGCCACCACTTCCTTAAGCCTTTGCAGGCCATCGCGTGTTGAATCAGTCATCTACCATCCTGTTCTTTGGCCGGTTTACCAATTTTACGCAGCTTTATCCTGGTTATACGGTGCTCTTTCACCGCTTGTACTTGAAAGCGCCAACCCTCGTATTGGAAAATGGCCCCCGCTTCGGGAATGCGACCGAAATGGGCGAACACAAAACCTCCTAGGGTATCGTAATCCCGTTCTTCTGGGAAAGGAATCCCAAGTTTTTCAGTGATTTCTTCTAAGCGAGTAGCGGCTGCCACTAGATAAACTTTATCCGATATCTGTTTGAAGGGCACCGGTTCTTGGCGATCGATTTCATCTCTAATATCACCCAGCACTTCTTCGATAATATCTTCGATGGCTACCAAACCGGAAATGCCACCATATTCATCTACCACCAGAGCTACTTTCTGACGTTTCTGTTGCATCTCCCGTAACAGAGATTCTAGATCTTGCTTTTCCGGGACAAACAAAGCTGGCCTAGCTAAGCGCCTTAGATTTATGTGTTGAACGGAGCTGTGTAAGTAGGGCAGTAAATCTTTTATGTAAATTATTCCCAGTATGTCGTCCACTCGTTTATGATAGAGGGGGTATTTCGAAAAGCGTGATTCCCGGATAGTTTTTAATACATCTTCTTTAGTCATTTGGGTATGCAGCATTACCATATCTGTCCTGGGGATCATTACCTCACGAGCCACCATATCTCCAAATTCTATCACTGAATGTATCATCTCCTGTTCTTCTACGCCGATCACCCCGTGGTCTAACCCCAGCTCGGCCAGGGTCCTGATCTCTTCATCCGAGGTTAATACGGTTTCCGGCTCTGGTCCGAATTTGCGCAAGGGTTTCTCAACCAGCTGGTATAAAAAGACTGCCCACGGGGCCAGTAGGTGGTCCATAAGCTGCACCCATCGAGCAGTTTTGCGTGCAAAAGATACACTGCGCCGCAAAGCTATTACTTTCGGGGTAACCTCGCCAATAACCACTAATAACCCAGTGACTCCTAGGGATTCTATTGCCAAAGCCAGGGGAATGGAGAAATGCCATCGATGGGCCAGTCGAATGGTGAGAACGGCGCTTAATAGGGCTATGCCGATGTTTATTAATGTGTTGCCTGTGATAAGGGTTACCAATAGCCGTTGAGGTCTGTTGAGTAATCTAACCACCAGCCGAGATGCAGGGGCTAAATCCTGCTGTAATTGTTGAATATCTGGTTTTTTCAGATTGAAAAAGGCAGTTTCAGAACCGGAGAATAGAAAGGAAGCCGCGAATAAAAATCCTAACAAAACCAGCTGGCTGGTCAGGACCCAGTCCAATGATCAGCTCCTTTGGGCATCTGAACTTGCTCTAGATAGTGATTTTCCCTTAAACGCATACGATGTTTATCAGCGGGGGTATGGTCCTCATATCCGCATAGATGTAAAGCCCCATGAATAACCACCCGAGCCAGTTCTCCGATGAAAGTAGATTTGTAAGTCTTAGAGTTATCCTCAATGATTTCCGGACAAATGTATAACTCTCCTTCTATCACTGGATCTGAGTCATCATTAAAATTAAAAGCGATTACATCAGTATATAGTTCCTGTTGAAAATACTTTTTCTTGAGATCGCGGATGGTCTCTTTATCAACGAGGATCAAACGAATTTCATCAGCCTGGCGATTTTCACCGGAAATGACCTCGGTTATGCAGTTTCCAATTAACTCTTCCGGTACCTGGAATGAGGATTGATTGAAGATTTCTATTTTTAAACTGCTATCAGGCTTCATCAGGGAGATGAAGTTTTTTACGTTGCCCCGGATACTCAACGCGTTTGTGTAGGGAACCAAGTACAACCGGAAGCATGGCCTCTTTTATAAGTCTTAAATCTCTCAGGGTGAGGGGACACTCGCTCAATTCACCTTCTTTGATTCGGTTCTCGATTATAGAATCGATGATGTTACTCAACTTTTGGGGGGTAAGATTGGGAATGGAGCGGCTGGCGGCTTCCACTGCTTCGGCAATCATCAGGATTCCGGTCTCTTTGGTATTGGGTCTGGGACCAGGATACCGGAAATCGTCATCGTTTATGGTTTCCTGGCGCCCTTTGGCTTTTTCTAGCGCTTTTTGGTAAAAATATTCCACCAGAGTTCTACCATGATGCATGGGAATAAAATCAGCCACCACCTGGGGTAACCCATACTCACGGGCCAAACGCAGACCTTCCTTAACGTGGGATATAATGATCTTGGTGCTTAGTTGAGGTGATATCTTATCATGTTTGTTTTCGATGCCCTGTTGATTTTCGATAAAATATTCTGGTTTTTCAGCCTTGCCCACATCATGGTAATAGGCACCCACACGGGCCAGTAACGAATTGGCGCCGATGGCATCGGCAGCTGCGGCGGCCATGTTGCCCACATCAATGGAATGTTTAAAAGTGCCTGGAGCATTTACCGCTAGGTAGTTGAGTAGCTTATGGTTGAAATCCAGCAGTTCCAGTAGAGTTAGATTCGTGGTGATTTTAAAAGTTCTCTCGATGAAAATGAGTAACCCGTAACTGATTATGGGGGAGAAGAAACCGTTGGCCGCTGCGTACAGGGCGTTCTCCAGGGGATGCGTCCACTCGCTGAATTTCAAAGCAGCGTAAATGGCGATCACCAACCAGTAAGCCCCGATGATAGCGAGGATGCTTCGAAGCAGTTGAGTACGAGTCCGAAGACGACGGACGGTATAAATCACAAATGAGCAAGCCAGTAGGTTGGCGATTATAAACGGCATGTTGTTGCTCAAGATAACTCCGCCCAGCAAAGTCAAGGTAACCATGGCAATGAAAGCAATGCGTCCGTCGAATATCACAGTAAACAGCATGGCGGCGATTGTAATGGGAATCAGATAAAGGGAAAGCTGTAAGGTGTATACCACCAAGTAGGCCAAACCTAAATGCAGTAGAAACAGCCCACTCACCAGAGCCAGTAATTTCAGATCGCTATAAATATGAGTGCGATACGTAAAGAGATAGGCGAAAAAGAAAAAGTAGAGTACGCTGGCCAGAGCGATTTTCCCCAGGAAAGTTATGACTTCGCCAGTTTTGCGACGTCCCATACCCCGCCGGATGTATTCTTTCTCCAGCGAGTCGAGTTTGCGTTTGATTTCCGGGGTGACTCTGGTGTTGGCGTCTACAATTTTCTCATTATAGAACACCTTGCCCAGGCTGATTGGTACCGAGTTCCGGGCTTCTTCGATCCGAACGGAGGTCAATTCCGCTGAATAGCGAATGTTTGGCCTGGCTAGGGAAAGTAACAAACCACGCACGATGCGATCTACCCGTTGATCCGGCTGGGAATATTTTTGGCGGAACCAGCGAGGTACCTGAACTAGTAACGAATCCCACCGAATGAATTCACCATAAGTATGGACAGTTTCCCGACCCCTGGCAATTAAGGCGATGTGTTTGGTAGCTGGAAAGGCCTTGGTAGTATCGATTATCCCTTGCTTATACAAAGGAGCCAGGTGGTGTACCAGCTCCCGGAAAAGGCTGCGGATAGTAATGGATGACTTGTAGAAGAGAATCCACGATGGGTCTTTTAATCCGGTTATGTGGTAGGCTGATAGTTTTTTCTCCAGTCGGGCTATGGCCAGCGAATCCCGTCGCAGCCTGGCCAGTAGAGTATCAACGAGCACTGGATTGGTGGCCTTTGAGAGTTGCTCTTTATGACCACCCAGCTTCAAAACCGCCTTGCGTAACTTGACCAGATCAGGCTCTACCTGCTTGAGAAGTTTCTGCAGACTATCCAGTTGGCCCTCCTGGCGAATAAATACCGGTTTTACCTGGGCTACTCGTGCCGCTCGATCTCGTTTGAGTTCCTCCTCGGTTTTCAGGATATCAAAGTCAAACGGAGCTATGATTGTCTGCGTCGTAATTTGGTTTATTTCGTAATGAAACTGGAAAATCTTGCCTCTGGGAAATAGCAAAGCAGTACCCACAAGTAGTACGATGAAAATGGCTGCCTGACCTAAACGCAATGCCAGTTTGGTTATTTCCCGTTCAGCAGTTGGTCTTTCTCTCAATGCCATGCGAGTTTACAAGGTTTTCAGAAGCTCTCTGATGATTACAAGTTTTTGGATTTCAGAGGTGCCTTCCCCGATAGTGAGGATTTTAGCATCGCGGAAATAGCGTTCCACCGCATATTCTTTAGTGTAACCGTAACCACCGTGAACTTGAAGGGCAATATTGGTGGCTTTGACCGCCAATTCCGAAGCAAAAAGTTTAGCCATCGCTGCCAGCTTAGTTATCTCACCCCCTTGGTCTTTCACGTAACTAGTATAGTAAATCAAGCGCCGAGCAGCTTCAATTTCAGTGGCAATTTCAGCCATGGGAAAACTGACACCTTGAAAGTAATGGATTTTGTGGCCGAACGCTTCCCTTTCATCGCTATATCTCAAAGCAGCGTCCAGAGCGGCTTCGGCCAATCCCAAACTCATGGCAGCGACGCTGATTCTACCACCTTCTAAGGTGATTAGCATCTGACGAAAACCATGATTCAATTCACCCAGTAGCGCATCCTCAGGTACCAGCATGTTTTGAAATGTCAGAGGATGGGTGTCCGAAGCGCGCCAACCCATTTTTTTCTCAGGAGGGCCGACTTCAAATCCGGGGGTGTCGGTCTCCACCAGAAAAACCGAAATGCCCCGATTGCCTTGAGATTGGGAATCTGTTCTGGCAGTTAATACGCAAGTACCGGCAAAACCGGAATTAGTGATGAAATTTTTGCTGCCGTTAATGAGCCATCCCTGGCCGACTTTAGTTGCTTTGGTTTGGGTGCCGCCGGCATCCGAACCTGCTTCCGGTTCGGTTAGGCCGAAACAGCCGAGATATTTACCGGAGGTGAGGGCTGGGAGGTATTTCTTTTTTTGTTCCTCCGTGCCAAAGAGATAGATGGGCATAGTACCCAGCGAAATGTGAGCGGCTACGGTTATGGCCACCGAAGCGTCCACCCGGGCTAATTCTTCCACGGCTATGGTAAAGGCTAGTGTGTCCATACCTGCACCGCCGTATTCTTCCGGGAAGGGAACACCTAACAAACCCAATTCGGCCAGTTTAGGAATCAGTTCGGCGGGGAGTTGTTCTGCCTGGTCCCAAGCTGCAGCATTGGGAGCGATTTCGTTTTCGGCAAAGTCCCGCACCATATCACGGAGCATGTGGTGTTCTTCTTTGAAATAAGGCTCAATCATAATTCCCCCGTTACCACTTGATTAAAGCAGCACCCCAGGCGAAACCAGCCCCAAATGCTGCTACTAATACCCAATCACCAGGTTTTATCAGTCCCTCCTGTCGAGCTTCATAAAGAGCGATGGGAATGGAAGCCGAGGTAGTGTTGCCGTATTTATGAATATTGGAGTATACAACTTGATGTACCGGCAGGTCGAGCCGCTTGGCCACCGCTTCAGTAATCCGCAAGTTGGCTTGATGGGGCACCACTAGTTTGAGGTCCTCTTTGGCAACCCCCTCGTTCGCCAGCACTTCCTCGATGACCGCGGGGAATTTTACGACTGCGTGTTTGAAAACGTTGCGACCGTTCATGACAATGCGATGTCGACCTTCACGGATCATCTTCTCGCTCAGATACGGACGTTCCAGAGTGGTCGGAACTCCCACCATAAGCTCTTCAGCATAGCGGCCATCGGTGTGGAGGCTGATGGATTTAATTCCGCGGTCGGATTCGGTACTTTCTACCACCACCGCAGCTGCTCCATCACCGAATATCACCGCAGTGTCCCGACCGGCGGTGGACAGATCCAGGGCGACCGACTGCACTTCGGAAGTCACCAATAGAACCCTTTTATACATACCTGAAGTGATATAGGCTTTGGCAATGGAAAGACCAAAAACGAAACCAGGGCAGGCGACGCGGATATCTAGAGCCGGCACGCCAGGAATACCTAGCTTGCGATTCAGTAGCGCTCCACTGCCGGGGAATAAGTAATCACTGGCCACGGTGGAGAAGATGATCATATCGATATCTTTGGCTTCCAGTCCCGCTTCTTCCAGAGCTTCCTCCACGGCGGGAATAGCAATATCGGTGGTGCCTTGTCCGTTCTCCACAAAGTGGCGTTCTTTGATACCGGTTCTTTCGGTGATCCAGGCATCACTGGTGTCCATCATTTTTTCCAGGTCCTGGTTCGTGACTACTTTGGGGGGGACGTACATCCCTAATCCGGTAAAGTATGCGTTGGACATAAGCGCTTTCCTTTATTCTGCTATCCGAAGGTCTTTGATTTCCAATTGAAGGGTTTTAACCCCCTGCCACTCGTTTTTCCCGATGGTGTAAGCGATATCCAAAGGTTTGCCTTTGAGGGTGAGATCATAGTGTTCGCCTAAACCGAAACCGATGGCGTCTATAATCAAACCGCCGTGGCGCACTTTCATCTTAAGGTGGTTGTTTCCCACCAGCCGGGGATAGGGAACCGGTTCAACTTTACGCGTGGCAAAGATGGGACGCATGTTACCGGGTCCGTATGGCCCTAGCCGTTCCAAGGTTTGTAATAACTGTTTGCTGATGTCTTTGAAACCTATGGCTGCCTCCAGTTTCAGATGGGGACGCATCATCTCGGGAGTGACTTTCTGTTTAGTCAGTTCCAAAAAGCATTTTTCGAATTCGGGAAGGTTTTCCCGCTTAATGGTCAAGCCAGCAGCCATGGTATGTCCCCCAAAATTCTCCAGCAAGTGCCGGCAATTGTGGAACGCCTCATAAATGTCAAAACCGGGCAGACTGCGGGCTGAGCCTTTGCCGATGCCATTTTGGACAGTGATCATCACCACCGGGACCCAGTAACGTTCCTTCAATTTGGAGGCGACGATACCTATCACTCCCTGGTGCCAGCCTTCTTTGTATAGCACCAGACCACCATATTGCCGTGGATCATAACGTGATTGTACCAACCGCAAGGCTTCGTCCACAATTTCCTGTTCCACTGCTTTGCGGATTTCGTTGTCGCGATTCAGTTGTCCCGATAAAGATGTGGCCAGGTTTGGATCGTTGGTTGTGAGTAATTCCACAGCCCGGGAAGCCGAACCCAATCGCCCTACCGCGTTCAGGCGCGGCCCGAGCTGAAATACGATATCCGAAACGAATAATTCCTCCCTGGTCAAGCCGGCGATTTTTCGCAAAGCTCGGAGTCCCACATTGCCATCAGCTGCCAAACGTTTCAGACCTTCTTTCAGAATGATACGGTTTTCGCCCATGGCCGGCACCAGGTCTGCTGCCGTTCCCGTGGCTACCAAATCCAGGTGACGAATTACCAATTCGGGATCCATATCAGCCGACTGAACCAGTGCCTGAGACAGCTTAAAAGCTACACCGGCCCCGCAGAGATTTTTCTCTGGATAGGGACAATCGGGGCGTTTGGGGTTTAGTACCGCCAGTGCCGGAGGCAGCTCCGGACTAGGACGGTGGTGATCGGTGATAATTAACTCCAGGCCGTGATCTTTGGCGTATCTAGTCTGCTCGATGGCGGTAATGCCACAGTCGCAGGTGATCATCAGTTTGGCGCCCCGCTCGATGGCCGTATCGATCCCCTTAAGCGAGAGGCCGTATCCTTCGAGAGCCCGGTCGGGTACGTAGAAAGAGACTTGGGCTCCCAGACTGCGGAGAACATTGACCAGCAGGGCCGCACCCGTGATGCCGTCCACGTCGTAATCACCGAAAACAACCAGAGGTCGGCCGGCTTTAATTTCCTCCTGGATGGCTTCTACCGCTACCGCCATGTCTTTCATCAAAAAGGGATCGTGTAGTTGTTCCAGGGAGGGGTTAAAGAAGGCTTTAGCAGAATCCAGGGATGTTAGACCACGTCGCCAAAGTAGGCCCGCCACCACGGGCTCAACTCGCAGCTTCCGCGCCAGCTCATTTATAGCGGAGGGGTCATCAGGTTGAAATTCCCAGATTTTATCCATCATCAACTAAGAGCCAGATCCTCAGTAGGGTTTAAGTTGTTTGGCAAGGGGTGGTGCGATAAGCCGAATTCTGTCTTCCCCGAAAAAGTCGGGGGAGGCGGCCATTGATCTGGGCCGGGGCTCTCGCTCCGGCACTAGCATCCTACCCGAAGGTGTCCCGACTAGTCGGGACCGGCGGACCACCGATACCTTCTGCTTGGAATTGCTCCCGGTGGGGTTTGCCCTCCAGGGGCGTCTCCACCCCTGGACGTGAGCTCTTACCTCGCGATTTCACCCTTATCCCGACGAATCGGGACGGTATAGTTTCTGTGGCACTTTCCGTACGGGAGGATTGCTCCTGCCCGCCCCCGCGCTCCTAACGCGGGCACCGTGTCCTGCGGAGTTCGGACTTTCCTCCCTCCCGCCTTAAGCGGGAGAGCGACCGCCTGCACCACCCCTTGTCAAACAACCAGCCGGTGCGAACACCGGCTGATAAACATAACACCGCGAAGAGCTTAAAGCAAAAGCTCCGGGAACCGCGATTTTATTCGTCTTCTAAGTAAACCAAAATTCGACCGCAGTTTTCGCATTCCACCAGGCGATCCATCTGGCGGATTTCGAAAAGTTTTTGGGGGCTGAGCTGTTTATGACAGCCCCCACAAGCTCCCCGCTGTACGGGAACCACCGCGTTTTTACGAGCTTTAAGTATCCTCTCATATTTACGCAGGTAACGGGGACGTAAATTGCGGATTAATTCTTCTTTCTGACGCTCCAATTCGGCCTGGCGGGCATTGGTTTCGGTGGTTTTTTGGGCCAGTTCTTCCCGTTTTTTATTGGTCTCTGCATCCAATTCCTTTTGTTTGGCCTCAGCCAGGCGCAGTTCTTCCTGTAGGTTGTTCCTTTCTGTGGCTAATTCCTCCAGCCGTTGCTTGGCCTCTTTGACCCGATTTTTGATAATCTCGATCTGATTTGTTAAAGCATCGTATTCCCGATTGGTGGTGACTAAGTATAGTTGGTCCTGATATTTCTCGAGTTTCACCTCGTTATCGGCGGTTTCGCCCCGCAAGTGAGCCTGTTCTTTCTCATTCTCTTCAATCTTTTTCCGCATGGCAGCCACAGATTCGGTCAGTTCCCTCATTTGTTGCTCCAGCTCGGCCAACCTTTGAGGGAGGTTACCCTTGCGAGCCTCGATTTCCATCAATTCGGTGTCGATCGCTTGAAGCTTAATGAGCGTCTGTAGCAATTCTTTCATGCAGTATCTCCTCGGAAACAACCCGGTTGAATTGGTCTTTTACTAAGAATCTATTCGATTGGTGTATGACTTGTGGGAATCTCAGCGGGCTTGTGTGGTTAGGAATCGATTTCCAACCTGGCCCTGCTTGCGTCACGGCCGCGAATATAAATGGGGCCATATAGGTGAACAAGCTGTATTCCAGTTTTTTTCACCTTCGGATGTGTTTTTCCCTACCTGCGAACTGTGAGTAATTGATTGTTTATTAATGCTATAGTGGGGCGCCACTTGAGTTCTACGTAGGTAGATTGTTTTTTAAATTACCAAACTATGGACTGAATACCCATTTCCCAAATGAGGTTGACCCCTACTGAAATTAAGTCGATGTACATCGCAACTGCTGGTCAATTTCAAAAAATCACCCATGGTTCAGATTAGAATTCTTTCCAACAGCCAGTCCTTAACTTGGGCCATCGGTAATCTGATTTGCTCCATCGTATCCCGGTCGCGAACGGTAATCGTCTGATCTTCTTTTGTTTGATGATCAATGGTCAGGCAATATGGAGTGCCGGCTTCGTCCATGCGACGGTAACGGCGGCCAATGGCCCCTTTTTCATCGTAGAAAACGCGTAAATGTTTTTTCAGATCGTCTTTAAGGCGCAGGGCGATTTCCCGCAGACCATCTTTCTTGACCAGAGGGAAAATGGCTGCCTTAATGGGAGCTACCTGGGGATGGAAATGAAGTACAGTTCTTTCAGTACCATCCTCCAGTTTTTCTTCATCGTAGGCCTCGCTTAAAACCGCCAGAATGGTACGGTCGCACCCGGCGGAGGTTTCGATTATGTAGGGAATGAAGCGCTGGCCGGTGCCGGGATCGGTATACTCCATATTCTTGCCGGAATACTCAGCGTGACGCCGCAGATCAAAGTCACCCCGATTGTGGATGCCTTCCAGCTCCTTCCAGCCGATGGGAAACTTGTATTGGATATCGAAAGCCTGACGAGCGTAATGGGCTAATTCATCGGGACCATGTTCGTGGAAACGCAGGTGTTCGGATTTGATTCCCAAACGGGAGTAAAACTCCATGCGGCGTTCTTTCCAGACATCGAACCAGTGTTCAGCTTCGTCGGGATGCACGAAATACTGCATTTCCATTTGCTCGAATTCCCGGGTGCGGAAAATAAAGTTGCCCGGGGTGATCTCATTGCGGAAGGCCTTCCCGATTTGGGCAATGCCGAAAGGGATTTTTAAACGGGAGGTGGCCAGGACGTTGAGGAAATTCACGTAGATCCCCTGGGCCGTTTCTGGGCGGAGATAAATGAGGGAAGCGGAATCCTCCACGGGTCCCATATGGGTTTTAAACATCAAGTTGAATTTTCTAACCTCCGTGAGTTCCCCCCCGCACTCAGGACATTGATGCTGCTCCAAATTAGCCGGATCCAATTCATCCGCCCGGAAGCGCATTTTGCATTTTTTACAATCCACTAAAGGATCGGTAAAGCCCTCTACATGCCCGGATGCTTCCCAAACTCGGGGATGCATGAGAATCGCCGCGTCCAATCCCACGATTTCCTCGTGTTCCCGAGTCATGGCGGCCCACCAGAGATCCTTAATGTTGCGTTTCAGTTCCACACCCAACGGGCCATAGTCGTAGCAGGCGTTGATACCGCCGTATATATCGCTGGATTGGAAGATGAAACCACGGCGTTTTGCTAAAGAAACCAGCTTATCAAATGATTCCAGCTGCATAGGTCCTTCCTATTCCGCAGGTGAGGTTGATTTTTGTGAAAGGGGCTCTTTGTGTTTACACTGGGGGCAATAGTAGTAAGTCCCACTCCGAGTGGTATGTTTTTCCACTCGATAACTAGCTCCGCAAGCGGGGCAAGGGCTGGGGACCGGTGGATCCCAGCTTACAAAATCACACTTGGGATAGGCTGTGCATCCGTAAAAAGTGCGTCCTTTTTTGGTTCTTCGAGGCACAATCTGTCCGGTACAATCGGGACGAGGACATGGCATCAATACTTTTGCGGGACGAGTATATTTACAGGCGGGATAATTAGAACAGGCGTAAAATTTGCCGTAACGACCACTCCGAAGTACCAGCGGCTGGCCACACTTCTCACAGGTTCCCCCCTCGACAGCGGTTTCAGCTTCATTGTGCTGATTAGTCTCATCATCTTCCGGTAGCGGCCGGGCGTTGCGGCATTTGGGAAAGCCGGAACAGGCCAGAAAACGTCCGTTCCGTCCCCATTTGATGACCATAGGCTGACCGCATTTTTCACAAACTTCATCGGTAGTCTGTTGAAGACTGGCTTTAATCTCGCGATAGGCCTTAGAGGATGCTTCCAACCAGGCTTCCAGATGGTGCCAGAATTCTTCCAACACCTGCAGATGTTCCCGTTTCCCCAGTTCAATTAGGTCCAGTTCTTCTTCCATGGTGCGGGTGAAAGAAACATTGACCAGTTCTGGGAAATGTTCCACCAACAGTTTATTGGTTATCTTGCCCAACTCAGTGGGATAGAGCTTGCGTTTTTCAGAGCGGACATAACCCCGGGTTTGAATAACCGAGATGATCTGGGCGTATGTGGAAGGTCTTCCGATGCCTTCCTGATCCAATTTTTTCACCAACGTGCTTTCTGTGTAAGGTGCCGGCGGCTTTGTGAAATGTTGTTTGGGGTCCAGTTTTTTCAGTGTCAGGTTTTGACCTTCATCCAGATCGTCGGGGAGTAGGGTGCTTTCTTCCTGATCTTCGGGATAAACCTTCAAGAAGCCGGGGAAAAGCAAGCGTTGGCCCTTGGCGCGGAGCAAAAAGCGGGCATCGGCCAGGATATTGGCCTGCGTTTGTTCGAAGCGGGCCGCGGCCATTTGACTGGCCATGAAACGGCGCCAGATCAACTCATACAAGCGAGCCTGTTCAGGTTTCAAAGTGGCTCGCACCATGTCCGGGGTCAGTTCGGGATGAGTGGGGCGGATTGCTTCGTGGGCGTCCTGTACGTTGCGGCCACCTTTTTTGAATACGCGAGCTCTGGCGGGAAGGTATTCTTTCCCAAAGGTTTCCCCGATAAACTCCCGGGCGGCCGCTACGGCCTCAGGCGCCAGGCGCACCGAGTCGGTCCGCATGTAAGTGATAAGTCCCAGGGTCTTTCCATCTGGTAACGGCACCCCTTCGTATAATTGTTGGGCAATAGCCATAGTGGACTTGGTGCGCAGGTGCAGTTTTTGAAAAGCAGCTTGCTGCAAAGTGCTGGTGGTAAAGGGCGGCGGCGGTTGACGAAGAGTTTGTTTCCGTTCCAGGGATTGGACCTGAAAGGTGGCTTTTCCCAGCAAAGCCACGAATTCCTGCGCCTGGGTTTCGTTTTCGATCTTGATCTTGCGGTCGTCAACTTTGTGTAGCTCGGCTTTAAAACTGGAGCCGGATGGAGTTTCCAGTAGAGCCTCAATGGTCCAATATTCCTGGGGGACAAAATTATCAATTTCTTCCTGGCGTTCACATACCAGTCGGAGAGCCACGGATTGCACCCGGCCGGCAGAGAGCCCGGAATACAGCACTTTCCAGAGGAAGGGGCTTATCTTAAAGCCCACCAGTCGGTCAATGATGCGCCGGGCCTGCTGAGCCTGAACCCGGCGTTCATCCAACGGCTGCGGGTTATCTAACCCCCGTTTGATCCCAGCGGGGGTGATTTCCATGAATTGCACGCGATGGAAAGGCTTTTTCAGGTCTTTCAAGATCTGCGTTACATGCCATCCGATGGCTTCTCCTTCCCGGTCCGGGTCAGTAGCCAGATAGATGGCCTCCGCTTCAGCGGCTTCTTTTTTTAGTTTGGAGATTACCGCTTTCTTCCCGGGAACGGGAACATAGAGGGGCTTGAAATTATTGCGGATATCTACCCCCAGGGTCTTGGTGGGTAGATCTCTGATGTGACCGATAGTGGAGAACACTTTGAAGCGAGGTCCCACATAGCGTTGAATCGTGCGTGCTTTTGCCGGGGATTCTACTATGAGCAAGTTATGGGACATCAGGTGTTAGTTGCTCCATTCAAGTGGCGCAAGTATATCGGTAGGGTGCACCAAATGCAACTCTTTAGGCCGGGAACTTGCGAGGAAAATGTGACTTATGGGGTCCCAAGGCATCCAAACATCGCATGGGTAAATCAAAATCAACCAACTCCAGGAGTAAATCATGAAAATCGCTTTTGCAACCGATGATGGTCAAACCATCAGCGCTCATTTTGGCCAAGCGAAATATTATTTCATAACCGAAGCCACGGATGAAAATACGAACCCTACAGGTCAGCTAGTGGAGAAAGTGGGGCACCACACCCCTTACAACGGCCCCCTGTCGTTTCATGAGGCCATGTTCGCACCCTTACGGGACTGTGATGTATTAGTAGCGCGGGGAATGGGGCAAGGAGCGTTAGCCGGTGCCCAATCGCGGGGATTGGAGGTGATTCTGACTGATTATAAAACTATCCCGGAAGCACTAGCAGCCTGGTATCGGGGAGAATTGAAACACAATCCGAAACGGGTCCATCATCATCACCACCACCATCATCACTGAAATGGTGTCTAAGACTCCTGGTCGGCCCCCTGAACGGATTATTATTCGTTGCCTTTAAGTTTAGCTTGAAGTTCTTCTAGTAAGTTAGCCAACCGCCCCAGGGATTTCTCCAATCTTTCTACGCGCTCAGTTAATGTTTGCCAGGGTTGCTTTGGCTGGGGCTGGCTCAGATTTAGGATCACTCGCTGTACTTCAGGTTTATACTGCTCGGGGATAGATTGTTCCAACTTCTCCAGCGCCCCAATACTTTCTTTGGCATGCAGTTTTTCCAGGGCTCGGGCTGCGGCCAATCGGACAGGCAACCGAGCGTGCTTTAAAGCCTGCTCCAAGCTTTCCCTAACTGCTCGCCTTCCACCCGCGTCTAGCCACAATCCCAGATTGCCCAGGCCATCCACGGCTGCCAGCCACTCTTCGGGGTAGAGGGCAGGTGCGGTAAGAGCCTGCTGGAGAGGGGACAATGCGGCTTCCCGGCGGGAATAACCCAAGCCACGCAGGGCACCACAACGGGACCAGTTACGGTGATCCCTATGGTCTAGAGTTTGGAGCAGCCTATTCCAGTCCCCGTCGTCGGCCAATCGCCCCAGTTGGGCCAAGGCTTCGGCCCGGGCCCGGGGAGGCAGGGAATCGGCCAGGCGTTGGCGAATAACCTGATGGATATTCGGATTTCGGCGCTCTCCACAGATACGAAAAGCTTCTTCCAGCACCAGAGGATGTTGTTCCCGCGCTAGCGCCCGAGCCAACAGCTCATCAACCATGGCGTGGGGAATTGGAGCCAGCGTACGGTACAGATGGAGTTTCAATCCCCAGAAAGAATCGGTAAGCAGGAATTGCCCCAGCTTTTCCAAAGCCTGACGATTGCCCAGAGTGGCCAAAGCGGTAACCGCCCGCAATCGCGCCGCCAGGGAGGGGCCGTTTTCCAGCATCCTGGCCAGCAAAGGCTCGGGCCACTCCAACTCCATTTCCGCCAGAAGCTTTTGGTCAGGATCAACAATCACCTGTAATGGAGCTTCAGCCGTATCCAGGGTAAACAGATGGTGCTTGCGGTTGACCTTGGCAGAAGTTTTCACCCATTCCCCTGGTTTTACTTCCCAGGCGATTTCCAAGGTGAATTGAAAAGCCTCCTTGGCTTCATCCTGCTCCACCTGCAGCTGGTCCAGTTCCACCCGGGCTTGTTTCTCTTCGGGAAGGTAGCTGTACTTAAGTTTTAATTTGGGATGACCGGAACGGTAGATCCACTGATCGAAGAATGGCTGGAGATTCAAGCCGCTGATTTCCTCGAGAATGCGCTGAAAATCCTCGGTTCTTACTGTTTGAGCTTGAAAGCGTTGCAAGTATTTGCGTACTCCTGTCCAGAAGATGTCGTCTCCTAATTGCCGGCGAAGCATGTGCAAACGCCAGGCACCGCCGGGGTAGAGATGGCGATCGTACATCTGCCAACTGCTATTAAAAAAGCGAGTCACGATGGGTCGCTGATAGCGTTGCTTGCTTTCAGTAAAATAGGCCCGGGCATCCTCCCATAGCTGCCAGGCGGCGGCTTCTGAGCCTTCCGTATCTTCCAACCAAACCACTTCCATATAAGTGGCCCAGGACTCTTTGAGCCAGGCGTGGGCGAAATCGTAGCTGACTACGGCATCTCCGAAATAGGAATGAGCCATCTCGTGGAGGTTGATGGCATCAATCAGCGGTTTCCATTCCGGTTTTAGATCTGGTGTGAGAATAAACCGATCATCCCAGCTCACCAGGGAGATATTCTCCATGGCTCCGCCGATTCCCCGGGCTGCGAACTGGTAGTACTTAGGGAAAGGATACGTTTGTCCCAGTTTTTCTTGTAGCCACTGTAACATCCGGGGGGTGTTATCGAAGGTAAGTTTGAGATTTTCAGGACTGAATTCTTTAGGCGCGTAATATGCAACAGGAATGGAATCGACGCTGCTATCCTGGTAACTGGTGAAATCACCAATGGCAAAGCAAGTGAGATAGCTGGGGCAGGGATGGTCCAGCCGCCAATGAGCCGTTTTCGTACCATCGGAATGTGTTTTTTCCTCTACCAGCTTCCCGTTGGCCAGAATGGTCAGTTCAGCGGGAGCACGCAGGAAGAATTCCACCGTGGGGCGGATGTTGGGGGCGTCAACACAGGGGAACCAATAACGAGCTCGTTCGGTTTCATTGTCGGTTACGGCAAATAGAGGAGCTTCCGGGGTTTTCTGATTAGGATATGAGAAGTCGAGGCCGGTTGCGGGGTGATCCACCTGATAGTGAATTACTATCTTGCGTTGCTCTCCAGCCTGGAAAGGTTGTTTCCACTCCAGGAATAACTTCCGGCCATTGTAGTAGCTTTGCAGTTCATCACCAGCGGGTGTTTCCACGCGTAATTGCCGGAGTTCCACCGCATCCAGCTCCAGGTGTCGTACTCCATCCACCTGGGCCTGAATATCGTATTCCACGAAGCCGTAAGCTTTTTCCTTTTCAATCTCAACCTGCAGGTTGATGGTAACATGGATGGGTAGTAACCGCGTATCGGGGGCATAATGAAAGCGGGCCCCCGGCAAAGCAAAACGACGCTCGGGCTGTTCGATAAAGGCTTGCATGCCAACTCCCACTTAGGTTTTAGGGTTGTCAGTGACTATGAGAAAGAAAACTTATCCCTGTCTGCCACCGGTTTTTCAAGCTGTTCCAGGTATAGTGAAAACTGGTCGCAGCAAACAAGTTCAAGGACTGTCCAGCAAAACTCTGATAAGTTGTCCCTCCTCATTTGTGATCAGTATTTCACGGTTGGATAGCCAGCAAAGCCCCTCCGCCTGTCCGGCTTTCTTGATAGTAAGCAACCGGGGATTTTGACGCAGGAAATGATCTCCAAACCGAGGGGCAGGGAACAGCCAGATAGTGGCCACCAGTGGATTCTGAGCCAGGATAGCCAGAATTTTTTCGTCAGGAGACATTTCGGCAGCCGTGATCCACCCCCCCAGATCTTCTCGCTGATCGACCTGTTTCAATTGATTGACCTGGTGGAAATGGCGGGTATCAAGACGATAAAGGTGAGTAGTTGGTCGGGGCAGATCGATACGCCCCTGGTCTCGTTCTTTGGATAAGAAATAGAGTTTGCCATGATAGGCAAAGACCGCTTCACAGTCGAAACGCCAATCCTTGGGGGGGAATTTTTTCTGATCTGGAAAGGCAACCGTAAGCCAAAAAAGAGGCCTGGTACTGGTGCGGGCTCGAGGATTAGGCTCCAGAACGAAATAGACTCCTAAATCCCGGCGAGCATTGCCGTTATTGCCCATGTCAGCTATTATCAGCGTATCACCAATGCGGGTGAGAGACTCCCAATCGGTATTATCGGCTCCGGTAATAGTCAATCCTGGGTAGGCGAGATTATTGCGGTAGCGCTCTTCAAGGAAGGTGGGTATGATATTGGAGCCATCTTTCCGGATTGCAAACAGGCGAGCTTTATCCCCGGAGTCATTTAGTACCCATAATACATTGGGGTAGCGGGCGCTAGTCACAACGGCGCTTTGCTCGTTGATTTCCGGATTTTGAACTACGACTCGCGTGACCCGTCCGGCCCCCCATAGCATTGCGGTTGACAGAAGAGGAACCATAAAAGCTTTTACCCATAAGTCAGGCGCAAGAAGAGGGGATTTTACATGGTTATGAATCTGTTTCAACTTGGCTGCTCCTCAACGGGTGAGAGAATTTCGATGGTTTGAGTTTCAGTATCCAGGGTTATTCGGGCTCCCAGAGGCAAGCTCATTTTACGCTCACCGTGGCCGTAAGCCACTTCACTTACCACAGGGAAAGGTGCTTCACCGATAATGTCTTGGACCAATTCGGCCAGGGTAAAATCATCTTTTCCCGCCTCATCCCAGGTCTCGAGAAATTGCCCCAGGATTAATCCCCTGATGCCTTTCTGATGATCAAAGGCTCCAGCAAGTTTGAATTGTGTTAGCATACGATCAACGTGTTGCACATTTTCACCGATATCTTCAAGAACAAGAATTGTGCCTTCCAGGGGAGGGGCATAAGGAGTGCCCATGAGATTGGCTACCAAGGATAGACAGCCACCCACCAATACTCCCGTGGCTCGCCCAGGACGGTGAACAGTCCATGTTGAGTTGGGAGGATTAGAGAGTTTCAAGCCGACCAGCGGTTGTTGGAGCATCTTCCAGAACATCTTCTCTGTCCAGGGATCGATTCCGGTTTCGCATCCCATTTCTATGGCTACCATGGGACCTGAGAGGGTCACGAGACCACTATAACGCAGCAAAGCACTCTGTACGGCGGTAATATCCGAATAGCCCACCAACCATTTTGGGTTATCACGAAACACGGTGTAATCCAAATCCCGCAGGTAGCGAGGGGTACCGTATCCTCCCCGAGTGCAAAAGACAGCATCGATTTCAGGATTCTGAAAAGCCCAGTACAGATCGGCTATTTGTTCCGGCCCATGGCCGGCCAGAGTCTTATAGTGCGCGTTAAGGTTCGGAGCAAGTATTGGTTCGTACCCCATTTTGCGTAAGTATCGAATTCCCCGTTCCAGGGGCTCCGGCTCCGCAGGTGAGCTGGGCGAGACCAGGGCAATGCGTGCATTGGGAGGCAGGGGTCGCGGATATTGGCG
Organism: uncultured Lentisphaeria bacterium; assembly: GCA_964469505.1. Taxonomy (GTDB): domain Bacteria; phylum Fidelibacterota; class UBA8477; order UBA8477; family JABMPR01; genus CAYXZO01. The sequence goes on from CAYXZO010000009.1 coordinate 41,684, forward strand.
AGGTGGGAATAGTGATGTTTGTGCTTTCATGGAAAAACCTACGGATATCTCCGGATAAACTTCATCAGTTTCAAGGTTAATAACAAAGGCTTACAAGCGGAACTCAATTAAAAATAAGTCTCACTACCGCTCATAAGTAAAACTTTCCCCCCTCATTACCGCTATTTTCAGGCTGTGCCTTTTGGCGGAAGAGGGGAAGGACTAGTTCCCCCCTTCCTAGTGTTATTTAAGAATTCTAATCTAGGTCTTCCAGAGCCTCACGAGCTTGCTGTTGGAGCTGTCGGTCACTCTCAGACTTGGCGGGAGCAGCCAAAGCCTTCTGGTACCATTTGCGAGCTTCTTCAGGTTTATCAAGTTTTCGGTAGGTGTGTCCCAGGTACAACATATTACGAATATCATCAGGAGCCAATTCATGGGCTTTTTTGAAATACTTGGCGGCTTCTTCAAAGGAAGCTTTCGGAGGAGTGGCGTAAATGATGGAGGCTATCTGACGTTCCAGCCAGGATAGATCAGCCAACACGTAATGCCACCGACCCATTACGTGGTAATTGCCGTCATCGGTAGGATCATATTTAATGGCCTTCAGAATGTGCTCCCGAACCTGGTATGAATTCAGGATTTTCTGTTTTGTACCTTCAATTTCCCCCACGCGGCCGATGTGAATAGCATACCATTTATGGGCAGCAGCAGAGGTGGAATCGAGTGCCAGTGCCCGTTTAGCCAGCCGCAGCCCTGGATATTCGAACTGTTTTTGATAATCGAAATCCTGGGGTTTTTTATCCGCCAGATCGAAGTAAGCTCGGGACAAGCGCCAGACCACTTCCACGTTGTTGGAATCCAAGCTGTAGGCCTGTTTTAAAATTTTGAAGGTCTCATCGTAGTTTTTTAGTTCATGGAGCGAATCTGCTTGGGTTAACAAAGCGGCTACCGCCTCTGCCGGTGATGCGGAGTTTTGGGCTTGTAAGGCAGAGGTAATCAGCAGCGCAAAGCCCAGTAACGTCCGTTTGTACATGCTTCCTCCTTTTTTAATAGTTTAGTTTATTAAAGGCTCGGCCACGGGTTTTGAAAGGGTGATTTTACTTCGCAAACGCCCTGCCCCATCATATTCCCTTACCGTAACAGTGCCGGTACGATCGTCGTAGTGATATCTCCTTAAAATGATTAACCGTCGGTGCAAGTCGTCCACCAGCCGCTCTTCGAGTTTCAAACCCTGACGATTGTACTTGGTCTCCCGGTGAGCGATTGGTTTGCCATTAACCGATTTGATATAATAGATCTTTTCACGGCCCCATTTGTTGTAAGTGATACTTACCAACAGGTTTTTCTCCAGAGGGTGGAAGTCGGAACCCATGATTTTGGGGAGTAGCCTTAGGGTGTCAGGGGAGACCTGAAACTGGAGCACTTTCAATAGCTTACCTTTTGCATCGAAGTAACGTTTTACTTTGGCGTTACCCCATTGGTCGAACTGGCTGCGGACGATCTCCACCAACTGTCCTTCCTTGTCGTAACGCCTGATTTCAAGGGGGCGCTCGTTATGATAGGTAACGGCGAAATAGGGCCCACCCCGCAGGCTATCCAGAGGTTGGGGGCTGAAGAACCGTCCTGCCTGCCATTCCCGGTAGTAAAGGGTGGTGTCGGCAGGGGTGGCGAGAACCACCAGGCTCCACAGCAGTATTAGTACGACAGTTTTCATGGGGGACGGAAATCTACGGTTTTCGACTAGAGGGAAAAAGCTAAAACCGTCCTGGACTGGAGCGATGGCAGCTTGATTTGGCCCTAGGTCTTACGTTTTTTCTTTTTGGCGGCGGGGAACAGCACATTGTTGAGTATCAGGCGGTAGCCCGGAGAATGTTTATGCAATTCCAGCTGGGTGGGGGGGTCTCCTACAAAATGCTGGTAGTCTTCCGGATCATGCCCCCCCAGGAACGTGAAAGTGCCCTTCCCCAGATTGCCATGGATGTATTTAACCTGGGGACTGTTGGGAACATCTCCCAAGATTATAACGCGCTTTTTAATCAAATCCCGCCGAAAGCCGGTAGTCTGTCCCATGAAACCTTTGATGACCCTTACGTGATCCTGGGTCAGCATGGTGGGCACCGGGTCCAGTTTAGCGGAAAATTCGAACAAGGTAAAATAGTCGGCCTCAGCTCCTCGCGGCCGGGGATCGGTGCTGGGGGGGTAATCGATATCCGAGTATTCATAAATCATGGGGTCGGTTATGAGTTTGAAGTTGGTAAAAGCCAGAGTTTTATTGTAATCCAATTTCTGTTGAGCTTGGGGATCCACCGGTGTCCCGTCATAGACGGAGGCCACAATATCCACTCCTTCGGCCGCTAGGGCGATATCCAGAGCGTCAGTGGCACTGCACATGGCGAATAAAAAACCGCCCTGCACCACGTAATATTTGATCATGCGGGCTACGGCCTTTTTCTCTTCGGAAACGGACGCAAACCCCCGTGAACGGGCGAAGGCTTCGTATTCCTGAACCTGCCGGCGATACCAGGGGGCATTATGGTACGTTCGATAGAATTTGCCGTATTGCCCGGTGAAATCCTCATGGTGTAGATGGAGCCAGTCGTATTCCGACAGTTTGCCGTCCAGCACTTCCGGATCCCACACCTTGTCGTAGGGTATTTCGGCGTAGGTTAAAGCCAGAGTCACCGCGTCGTCCCAGGGTTTTTTATCAGGAGGAGTGTAAACCGCGACCTTGGGAGCCTTCTCCAGGAGCACCACTTCCATATTGTTTTGCTGGATGGTGGCGTAGATTTGAGCTTCAGCCCCAGCGGGGAGCGTTTCATAGGAGACCCCCCGCAAGCGACAAATCCGTTCGATCTCCGGTTGCAAGGTTGTCATGAAACTGCCGCCCCGATAATTTAGCAGCCACTCCACGTCAATGCCTTGCTCCAAAATCCGATACGCTACTCCGTAAGCTTTCAAATGGTCGGTCTGGGTCTGGTCCATGGGAATCAGAAGCTTTTGGGCTGCAAGGGGTGCCAGGGTAAGCCAACTTAACACAAAGAGGCTGATAAATCTCATCCTGATACTCCTTACCTGTTAACCAGCTGGCGCAGCCGCCGACGTACGGCCTGGGCATGGAGGTTGGTGGGGTCCTGCACCAGAAGTCGTTCGTAATAGACCACGGCAGCTCCGGGATCGCGTTTGAGAAATTGCTGTATTTCACCCAACCAGATCAACACCTGTCCTCGCCAAGGGGATTCAGGGAAGGTCCGCAGAAACATTTCACCGGTTTGAAGTGCCGAATCGGGTTGGTTCAGATGCAGCCAGAGCTGCATCCGGCGGACCTGGGCCTCGTCGGCAATCAGGCTGCGAGGAGTATTAAGGGTGGCCAGCAGACGTAGGGCTTGGTGATAATGATGTTGTTTTAAAAACGCTTCGGCGTTGAAATAGATTTGTAAATCACGGTTGCTAGGTCCTCCATTGCCGTCAATTAGTCCTAAAACTTGAAGGACGTCATTGTAGAGGGGATCGGTTATTTCGGCGGCTCCGGTGAGATTAAGCAGCTCTTTGTGAGCAGCGGTCAGGTTGAGGGCTGTCAGGTAAATCTGGATACGGCTGAAAATCACCCGGGGATCGTCTTCATCCAAATCTAACATAGACTGCCACTGTTGCAGCGATACCTGGGCTGCCAGGGTATCACCTTTGGCCAGGTAGGCCTCCACCAGGGCCTGACCGGCGGGCACCACTACACGGGGATTACGGGTGCGCTTCAGTACTCTCTGGAAGTTACGGATGGCAGCGTCGAAATCATCAAGCACATTCAGCTGTAGCCAGCCGACTCGGTAGAGGGCCTTAGCTGCGGCTGGTGAATAAGGTACCAGCTCCTGCAGCGAGTCGTATAGGGCGAGAGCCCTGCGGAGTACGGGACGGTCAGCTGGTGGTAGTTGGCCTCCAAGACGGAAAAAGCGATTCCCGGCGAAATATCCGCCCAGCGAGTTATAAGGCTTGGCCTGGGATAGACGTTGCTCGTAAGCGCGAGCCAGCCCCAAAAGGGCCTGGGAGGAGGTTTTCATGTCAGTGGTTTGGCGACTGAGCAAAGTGTATAGCTGGGCCGCGGCGTCCCAGGCCTGATCATTCTCTAAATCGCGTCCCAAGAGAAGAAGTTTTGCTGGTCGCCAGGCTCCGGGTGGGGTTTGTCTAATGGTTTCCAGAAGATGAGAGTAATCTTTTAGTGATAGGTACAGTTTAGCCAGGATCAAGCGAGCCGAAGCATCTTGGGGATGGACCCCCAAATACTGTTCCAGACTGTGGATTATAGGCTCAGCCGCATCGCCTGTTTCTACGGCGTTCAAAATCAGGCGGGTCATGTAATCCTCCATGCGGGGCCGGCGCTGCAAATAGCGCATATATTCTTCCAGGGCCCGATCGTAACGCTGTGCAGCCATTTCCACCCGGCCGATTTCCAGGGCAAAGGCGTTGGGATCTTTGAGACGCTTGCGGCCCTGGATTAGAATTTCCCGGGCCATATCCAGAGCACCAACGTACAGAGTATTATTTGCGAAATAGGTGTATTGGGCGCGAGTTAAGGGTAATTCAAGCGCTTGCCGCCAAACTTTATATGCCTCGGTTTTACGGCCACTACGAAATAGGATGCGACCTTTGTCAATTATCAAATCCGGATTTCGTGGATGTCGCATTAGGCGCAGGTCGATTATTTCCAACAATTTCTCGGGGTGGCTGCTGTTTTCCAGCAATGACTCATAACGGGCATAGGCCCGTTGATGATCAGGATTGCGCAACAGTATGCGACGGTAGAGGGCCAGGGCATCGTCGATATGACCCAACCGCTCCAAAAACTCTGCCTTGTGGAGTAAGGTGTCTTGCTTGTTGAACTGGGGAGGTGGAGGCAACCGGTGCGTGAGGGTTTGAGCGGCTAAAGGCTGTACCAGAGTCAAAATAATTACTATGAGCCAATATCTCATGGGTTGGCACTCATTTTCCGTTCCAGAGCTTGGAAATAATTCCTGATCAACTCTCTTTCCCGGGGAGAGTAGGGTTGTTTAAGGCTGTACAATAGAGCTTCATAGAGCTCGTTTTGTTTTTCTCCTAGATCGGAAGGAAGAACAGCCGGACCCCTCGGCCTCAGCGGACCGGTGGCGGTCTTGGAAATGCGCTTGCGGCTGTAGTCACGCCGATGAGCCGAGCGTTGGGCGTCCAAAAGCCGGGATAGAATGCGTTGCTGTTTTTCCAAGACCTTGCGGCCTGGATTTCGGCGTTTGAGTTCCCGGGCCACTTCCTCCATATCTTTGCCGATCTGGTTCAAATCCCCTAGAAGTCGGGGATCGTTGCCCATCCGTTTTTGTAGTTTTCCCAGGCGACGCCGCAATTGCAGCTGAGCTTCGGCCAGTTGTTGTAATAAAGACATTTTGCCCAACCCCAGTTGGAGCTGGGTTTGTTGATTCAGACCCGCCTGTTGCCCCGCCAGTTGTTTAAGCTGCTCAAGATATTGATCGAAACCGCTGGCTTGACCACCCTGTTGGAGACTCTGCATGGCGGAAATAAGGGCTCGCGCCGCTTCGTTCAAAGCCCCACGGGCAGTTCGTTGGGAATTGGCGGCCTGGGAAGGATTGCGCTGTTCCAGTTGCTGAATACTCTGGAGCATGGCGGCAAAACTTTTTCCTAAGGTGCGCCCGATGGAGGCTGAAACAGCGAAGGTTTTTTTACTTAAGGCCGACAAGTCTTGACTAATCTGCTGCAATTCATCCAGCAATTCGTTTTGGCGTTGCGCCAATTCCCGGACCCGAGGGCTGTGGTAACGCGTGTTGCGGGTAGTTGTCTCCAGTTGTTCCTGAGCTTGGGACAGATCTGTTGTTTTCAGCAGAATCTGCCGGAATTTGCTCAGGACCTCCTCCATCATCCGGGAGCGCAAATTCTGTTGCAAACCGGCTGCCTGCTGAGCCAGGGATCGCAATTGCTGCAGGGCGCGGTTGGCTGGGGGCTGGGCTTGATTGAATTGACCTTGTTGCAAAAACTGCTGGGCCTGCTGAAGGGCGGGGGGAACTTCCGAATTGGCCAACTGATTCTGGAAATCCTGGACCTGTTCGGCACCGGGGGTGCGAGTTTCTTGGAGAAGATGTTTTAATTCCTCCGCTGTCTGGCGGGTTTGTTGAAATTCCCGTTGCAGGCGTTCTTCCTGGGCGGCAGCTTCATTGGAATTCAGTTGATCCGGTTGTTCTAATTGCTGGGACAATTTTTCTTGAGTTGCGGCCATTTGGGCCAGCCGGTTTACCAGTTCAGCTGCTTTTTGCTCAATTTCTACCTGTTTGAGGACTTCAAGCGTGCGCTCCAGGCCGGCTTTAAAATTCTCGATCTCACTCTGCAAGTTTTGTAATGCATTTTGGAGTTGACTGGGATTCTGCTCGGTAAGTGCTTGCTGCAGCTTGCGCAGAGCTTCTTCCAGTTCCGGGGTAAGTAATTCCTGGAAAAGCTCCTGCAATTCACTGTATTTCTCCAGTGTTTCGTCGTCGAATAGTTGGTGTTTCTGGGCTTCTTTAAGAATTTCATCCAACTGCCGGCTGATACGATCCAGTTTCTGACGAGCGGAATCCACCGCCGCTTGAGCTGTTTTGGCTTGCTCTTTCTGCTCCCAGGAAAGGTTGGAATCCTTTAAAGCTTGTAATCGCAGCTCATCCACCTGCTCTTTAGCCCGTTCCAGTTGTTCCAGGATTTCGTGGGTCTGTTGCTCCACCTCAGCCTGGTTTTGGTCCACGGCGGCGTACATTTCCTCCAGGGAAGGGAAGCGGGCTTCCCATCGTCGGCTACGTCCCCGCCGAGGACCGGAGAAAGTGTTATTATCCAATACCTCAAACCAATAAACCACAATATCTTCAGGCATCAATCCCAACTCATTGAGGTCCCAGGTGTAGCGCACTTGCTGGGTTGAACCTTCGGGTGTGAAAGGAATGGGGGTGACTACTTCCTCAGTGTCGGGCGATTCCGTCAGTGAGGATTGGCGCTGATAGTGTAATTCCAAACGAGAAAAACCATAATCATCATCCAGCTTTACCACTAGAGGCAAGATTAAATCCTCCCCTAGAACCACATCCTCACCGGGGGAGAGCACCCGTACCATGGGCCTGGCGTCAGGTTTAACCTGCAGCTGATATTGCAATGGATTTTCGTTGGAAATGGAATCCTGATTCCATAGACGGAATAAAAAGGTTGTACTGCGGCGAGCGATGATCTGGCCGGAGAATTGTGTCCCTTCAACTTTCAGCTGCAGAATCTTGTGGTGTTCGAGAAATTCAAGCTGAGCCTTTTGTAGTTCAGTACTGGCTTTCCCCTCGATGGTTATTCGGGAGCCTTCGGGGGCTTCCAGTTCCACTCCTTCCCCCGAGTGCCAGGTGGCTGATAACCCCGTGTAGTTTGGGGGGTGCACCATCAAAGTCAGATTCTGGATTTCAGGCCGGTCTAAAACCGTTATGATGAGGGTATCAGAATAAGCCGCTTGCCAGGGTTCCCAGAACTGCCGGTTTTCCACGGCGGCATACACTTGGGCCGAGTGACGCAGATTTTCGAGAGGAATACGGAAATGGTGATTGGTTAATTCTATCTTGAGTTGTTGGGTATCAGTGCGGGATTCAATATGCAAAAATACTTCATCTACGGTTCGGCCGCTTATGCTTCCCGCTAGCCAAAGAGTATCCCCAGCCAGTACACGGGTCGTGTCCGACTGCAGCTGCAGGGAAACGGGAAGCGGGTAAGGAAAACTGGTGCCGGGATGGAGCCAATGGTTCAAGCCCCGTTCCACTGGTCGCCATTGCCAGAATACCAATAGGGTTGTCAGTGCTAGAGTATAGAAAAAACGTCGGCGGGCGCGGCGCTCTTCCCCGGCCGGTAAACACTGTCGGGGATCGATCTGTTGTGCCAGGTGGCGTCCCTTGTCCAGAGTAGCCTGAATCAGGTCTCGGGAAAAGCCGGGGAAGTGGCGCCCGCTTTCCAATTCCTGGGCGATGCGGATCCACTCTCCCCGGTGCGGATCGCAGCGGCGTACTAGTTGGGCCAGAGTTGCGGGCGCCCAGCGCTTACCGCGCTGGCGCCGCGCCCGCTGCAGGAGTACTGCCAGAGCAATGATCTGAACAGCAAATAGACCACCGGCTAAGTACAGCCCCAAAAGGCGAGTGGCTGGAGCCAGATAGCTGACTGCTTCCAGCAGAACCGCCAACAAGCCCACTACCAGCCAGAATAAAGCCAGGCTCCATCCAAAACGTTGCAAATCCAATCGTAAACGGCGCTGTGCCAGGGGGAACAGGCGCAATTCCGGTGACAGGCGGGATTCCGAGGTAACCATTGATAGTTTCACAGAGGCTTTATCTCAGGATATCCTTTTAGGAGATTGCCAGTCGGGAACGGTTCCCCATTGGGGCTATAGGGAGGGTTCACCGAAGATGAAAAACGGTTATTGTGAAAGGACATAGGCCAAAATATTAGTGCCCATTTCCAGGGCTTCCCGGTGTTTTTTAGGGCCATCGTTGTGAACTTCCAAATCTTCCCAGCCGTCTCCCAGATCAGTCTGATAAGTGTATAGTACAATCATACGACCATGATGGAAAAGGGCTAAAGCCTGGGGTGGCAATCCATCGTGTTCGTGAATCTTCGGTAGGCCATTGGGAAAATCGAAGATGATATGAAAGATGGGATGGGAGGGCGGTAGTTCTACCAATTCTTTTTTCGGGAAGAGCCGCTTCAGCTCCCGACGAAATGATTTGTCCATACCGTAACAATCGTCGGCGAAAAGGAAGCCACCGCTGGTCAGGTAATCCCGTAGAATTTGCAATTCTTCCTGACTGAAGCGCACGTTCCCATGGCCGGTCATGTACAAGATGGGATATTGGTATAAGTCGGGATCAGTTAGGGTGACCCGCGCTTCTTCGGGATTGAGAGCTAGGCGTCCATGCTCGCGAGCAAATCGAATCAGATTAGGGAGGGAGCTGGGGTCAGCGTACCAATCACCGCCACCGTGGTAGTGCAAACGAGCCAGTTGAAATTCTTGGGCCGCGGTGGTATTAATGTTAGAGATGAGAACGATGCCTAGTGAAAGTAATAACCGTTTCAGCATTACAATCCCCAACTAATTAGCCACCAGCCCATCAATAGGGTGGCGATACTTTTCAATCCCCTGGCGGTCAAATTACCAGCTACTGCGCTCAGGGCGTTTTTGCGAGCTTGTTTCACTGGTTTACCCACGGAGCGTTCACTCCAATAGGCTCCCAGGTAAGCTCCCAAGAGGAGGCCCCCAAAGGCGCCAAGGAGAAAAAACAACTGACCCCCTAGAATTGTTCCCAGCAGTCCGCCGACCAAAGCTGCCCAGGCCGAGCGTTTCTCAGCTCCGGAAAGGCGGGCAAAAATGAACGCCAAAGCGTAGTCCATCAGTTCCAGACCCCCGGCAATCAAAGTCAGCAGCAACAGCCGGGAAATAGTAATATCCTGAAAATGTTGTAGAAATCCCCATATCCAGGCCAGAGCAAGTAGAATCAGGGGCCCGGAAAGACCCAGCCAGGTGATCGCGGCTAAGGCAATTACTATCAACCATATCAAAATCTGCCAGATCAGCACCACGGCTTTATTTTACCATACTTCACCGATGAGCCATAAGGTTTTACGACTGTCAGCCAAATTTCACATAATTAATCCGTGAGTAGGCGGTTGTGAATTTGACCTAATTACGATTTATGATCAAAGACGACTGGCTATGGGTGCAAGCGGATGCTGAAATATTTTTCGGTCAAAGCTCCCGCGGCCCCTAAGAAGGGAGGTGGCCAGAAGTTACGGGCTTGATGATTAACCGGGAAATCGGCCAGGTAATAATGCCGATAGAAGCGCTCGTCCGGGACTCCTATTATGAGTTTCCAGCGGAACGCGAAGAATAGCCAGTCTGGATATTTATCGAAGTGTTGGGAAATGAACAATTCAGCCAGGTTGAATTCTGGAACCCCGAAAGAGAAAACCAGCGGTGCCAGATGGAGGGAATCCAGGAACGTAAGGAAACTGTCTGGTCCTAAGGCTAATAGACTTTTCAAACCATATCCTGACATAGGCAATTGCAGATTATCCGCGATGGATTGCAGACTATCCACCGGAATCTGCTGCAAAGAATCAATGAAAATGCTATCCAATTGGTCCAGCCAGGGGCGAATTAATTGGATGATCTGATTTAAGCCAGCTGTATCCAGTTCGAAATAGGCAGTGTAAATGTTTACATCCGAAAAAGGTTTCCAGGTAAGCCGAGCGCCGTCCAGGGGCAAATCATAGTAGCTAATGGAGTAGTTTCCTGGACAGTCGCAGTTCGCCACAGAGTCGGGTTCCTCATTAACGACGATACCGGGGTGAATGTGAAGTTCGGTGCTCACTTCCCAGTCGTGGTGGCGGATGACCAAAATGTAGGTTGTATCTGGTTCAAGGTGAAAGTTGGTATGGACCAATTTATAAGCCCCATACGTGAAAAACTGAACCGGTCCCAGGACCGGCGGACCGCTTTGGGAGGGCAAGATAGGAGTAAAAGGATAGGTAACGGCCGAATCCACCCACTCGAAAGCTGCCAGAGTATCATCACCCATCAGCAGCCAGGCAGAGGCGTCTTGAATGTGGGCGTTCTCGGGGGCCAGACTATCATAAATGGAAAAGGTGTGATCGATGCGTAAAACGCTTTTGGGCAAATTGGTGGGGAAGAAATCGGCTTCAATTCGCACCTGCTGCTCTCGGGGCAATGAGAAACTAGCCAGCGGAATTTCTTTCTGACAACCACTGGAGAGGAGAATCAATCCACTGAGAGAGACGATGCTTAGGAAAGGAAGTCGACTCATCTTAAAACCTGAAACTCAAACCCAGGGTGGGAAAGAAAGGAAACATCGAGGTAGCCTGTACCCGCGACGGTGCCACGCTATGGTCCCATTGGTAGAACAGTACATTGAAATGATTCAACAGGTTGATTACTTGAAAGGTGAACTTACCTTGCCAACCGAACCAGTTTAAAGCCCGCTGATATTGGAAATCCAGCCGACTATAGTTTGGGAAACGAGCACTGCCGCGGAATCCGGACAGATCATTGATATCGTTGTAAGGGGTAAACCAACCAGCAGTCCAGTTTCCACCATATTGTTTACCAATAACCGGCGTGTACGGCTGACCAGTGCTCCAATTCCAAGCCAAGCTCAGGCTGTGGCGCGGATTTAGACGGAACATGGCCACCAGTTTCAGGCTATGGCGGCGGTCGTAGGAAGGAGGATATTCTTCTCCCTGGTCCGGTTCGATCATTTTATTGCCGTTCAAATCAATGCGTTTTTCTACTTTGCTGTAGCTATAGGCCATCCAACCGGTTATACGTCCCAAATTTTTCTTTAATAAAAGTTCGCTTCCGTAGGCCCAACCAGTACCGGTCAGATAATCATCATCTTCGACGTTTGTTTTCTGGAAGGGGTTGGAATCCAAAAGGTTGGCGTAGGGCTTGTAAAAAACTTCCCAGGACAGTCGATAACCCTCTTCCAGCCAATATTCCACCCCCGCTACTAGTTGATGAGCCTTTTGGGGAGCGGCATATGAAGGGACTGGGGCCCAGAAATCAACTACCCGCAGGATATCATCATCACTGTTGGTCGTAAAGATGAATTGGTGAAATAGTCCCAGACTCAGCTGCAATACCAGATTAGTTGAAAGCCGATATTTTGACCCTATCCGCCAATCCAGAAACCATTTATCAAAATAAGAGTAGCGATACAACCGTTCTCCCATCTGCAGGCTGAACAACGGTGAGGGATGCCAAGTATCCTGCACGAAGGCGCTGAAAAGGCGGGGACTATAATTCTGGCTAAGCATATCGATGGAATCGAGGGAGCTGAGAAAAGAGAAACGGAAGCCAAAGTCGAATGCCTTATAGATCCACCCAAAGCGTATCTCGTGCCGCCGATTAGGGGTCCAGCTAACTTGCTGTTCTAAAGTTCGATCCTCCAAAGCATCCCGAATTAAGATAGTGGAAGATTCGACCTGAAGGGTATCATTCAGGTTTTTCCGGGCTTTGAAACGCACTTTGAACCCGTACTCACTGGAAGCTATGCGGGAAGTCAAGATTAAGCGGGGGCCAATGATATTTTTCATGGTGGCGCCATAGGCTTTATTGCCCCAAATCCAATGAATACGGAAATCCTGATTCCCCCCAGGTCCGGTAAAAGCTAAGTCCAGATTATCCTGGCTCTGAAAGTATGTAGCTTGGATGGCCTGCCCCGGTCGGAAGGGGAAGCGCAAATGAAGTTGAGTATCATAGAAAAAATAAGGGATCTCGGGAAGTGTGTCGTTTAGCTCATGGGCTAGAGCTGCCAGTTGGTCAAAATAGGTGCGGCGTCCAGACAGGGCCCAGGTGACCTGCCGTACCGTACCTTGTAGAAAAAGGTTAGTGGAAAGCAGGGAAAGGTCAAGCTGGCCGTTAGTTAATTCAGCTATACGGTGTGTATTACCAGAATCGATTTTAGATGGCTGAGTAACGTCAACTCCGGCCTTACTCTGAATGACCAGAGCGGATGACAGACGTCCGCCGTATTGGGCCGGTAATCCTCCGGCCAGGAATTCTACCTGCTGTAAAGCGGGCAAATTGAAGGCGGAGAAAATACCCCCGAAATGGTAAGGATTATAAATCTCCACTCCATCCAGCAAAATCAGGTTTTCATCAGGACTACCACCGCGAACGATGAGGGCTGCGTTAAAGTCGTTTTGAGCCGTTACACTGGGCAGGGATTG
>CAYXZO010000010.1:0-2772 GCA_964469505.1 uncultured Lentisphaeria bacterium
AACCAATCGAAGACCTTGATGGCAATGGCCACACCGATGGAGAAGCCCAAAGAGGCTGCGATGGCCCAGCCGATACCTTCAGCGTAGCGGGTCCAGATGGATTTCATCATGAACGGCTGTGCCGCTAAGAGGGATGAGGCACTAAGTAGAATCATACTGCCGAAAGCCAAAGCTTTTTTCCACATGTTTAGTTTCTCCTTATGCTGATTGGTTTTTTATTCATGACAAATCGGTTATCAAACACTCGCGGGTAAACTGTTCAATACTCATTAAATGGTTGTAAAGCTTTTCGCAACATTCGGCTGATGCAGCGGTAACCACCTGTTCCGTTTCCTTGAACTCCATCTCGGCGATTACCACGATTTGATCCAGGCCGGAAGCGGTTTGCTGAGATACGGCCCCGGCTATCAGGTAGGCGGTTAGCACACTGTTGGTGAGATTAGTGCGCCGCACGAATAATCGAATGTACAGTACCCGGCCCCAGCCTTCCACTTTGCGAATATCCAGGGCGCTGCGAGGTAGATCAATACCCTGTTGGCGAAAAAGCTGTTGAGTATAACGAATGGTTTGCCAATCATCCAGACGGGAAGGAGAAGCAAAGACTCCAGACGAAGCGAGCACAAGGACTAGCAACCAAAGCCATGTGTTTTTAAAAAGAGTAGTATCTCCGATACTCCGCCTCATGTATCTTCTCCAGCCGTTTAACCTATTGTAGGCGGTCAGGCGAAGCAATTCAACCATAATTTCCTCATTTTTTCTCTTCAGTTACTGATTGTAAGGTTTCCTGTGGAAATAGATAGACTGGTTGTTTATAATTGAGCGGCCAAAGGACCTAAAAGGACTCAGAGGGAGAACTCCAGCACCAGTCAGTCACCATATGTAATAACGAAAGGGAACTGAGCTATGACCGCTTTGCAAGCCACCGTAGATAGTTTACTCTTGGTACCGCTTTTCTCTGACCTAAAAAAGGATGTGCTGGAAAAACTGGCTTCGGTGTGTCAGCACAAAACCTATGATAAAGACCAGGTCATTTTGTTCGAAGAAGAGATGGGGGAGAGTTTCTTCATCATCGAATCCGGCTCAGTGAAGGTGACGAGGGTGGCTGAAGACGGTCGCGAAGTAATTCTAGCTTTTCTATACGACGGCGATTTCTTCGGTGAGCTGTCAATTCTCGATGGCGAAGCTCGCTCAGCTAATATAGTAACACTTGAAAAAACCTCCGTTTACATGATTCATCGTTCCGATTTCCTAGATTTGTTGGAACGCCATCCCAGCGTTTCCATTGCTCTGCTGCGGGAACTTGCTCAACGCTTACGTAAATCAGATCAACATATTGAGTTTCTTACCCTAAGTGATGCTGAAGGCAAGCTGGCGGCAATCCTCATTGAATTAGCGGAACAGTACGGTACCATGCATATGGGTAACGCCACCATACCGCAGCTTCCCATGCAACAGGATTTGGCTAATATCATGGGCACCACGCGGGAAACCGTCTCTAGAATGATGAAGAAACTGGAACGCAAACATTGGATTGAACGCCAGGGGTCACGTTTGACCATCAATCGTTATGAAGAGTTCAAAAAAGCCTATGGCAAGAGTTAATTCCACTTCATGAAGCTGGAACTAGGGGGAATTTTAGCAGGAGAGCGCCTGGCTATAGCCCGGGCGCTTTCTGCAATTGAGAATGCCCGTAACTACCCGCTGGAAATAATGGATGCCCTCTACCCCTATGTAGGGCGGGCCTATCGAGTAGGAATTACCGGTCCGCCGGGTGCCGGAAAGAGTACGCTTACCGACGGCCTGATTACTCTTTGGCGGAGGCAGGGACACAAAGTTGGCGTTATCAGCGTGGATCCTACCAGTCCCTTCACCGGTGGGGCTATTCTTGGCGATCGGGTGCGCATGTCCCAGCACGCCTCCGATCAGGGAGTTTTCATCCGCTCCATGGCCTCCCGGGGCAGTTTAGGAGGGCTGGCCCTCAGGGCACAGGATGCAGCCGATGTTTTGGACGCCGCTGGTTGGGACCTCATCGTGTACGAAACTGTTGGAGTAGGCCAGGTAGAATTGGACGTGGCTGAAGCAGCGGATACTACGCTGGTGGTGTTAGTACCTGAGGCCGGGGATGATATTCAGGCCATGAAAGCCGGTCTATTGGAAGTTGCTGATATCTTGGTACTCAATAAAGCCGACCGACAGGGAGCTGAACGGGCTTTCATGCAACTACAGGCTGCCCTTGAATTACGCCCAAAACGAAACGGAGAATGGCAACCTAAACTCCTGAGAACCAGCGCTCTGAAGCACGAAGGACTGGAAGAGCTGGTGAAAACCATTGAGGAACACCGCGCTTTTCTGGAGAAAAACAACCTTTTGCAAAAACGCCATCAACGACGACTTCGGTTGAAAATTGAACAGCTGGTGGGAGAGAAAGTACTGCGGGAATTCTGGACTCCTAACCGCCGACACCTCTTCCAGCGATTGATGCAATCCCTGGAGAAAGGTGAAATGACTCCCCGCCAAATGCTGCAAGAACTTCTGGCTGAATCCTGATACCGCACCTGCGATTTATTTTGGGCCCCATCTGCGGGGACTTATTTTTTCGGCGATGAACAATATCAACCAGGCCGAAATGAGCTTTTTGGATCATCTGGAAGAGCTGCGCTGGCGTCTTATAAAAGCCCTGGTCAGCATAGTTCTATTCGGGGTCATCGGCTTTATTTTTTCCAACGATATTATTGAAGTCCTCAAAGCCCCACTGGATCAGGTCAAACCCCG
>CAYXZO010000010.1:2872-42851 GCA_964469505.1 uncultured Lentisphaeria bacterium
GTTTCTAGCTAGAAGCAGGGGTTACGCTTATTTAATCATTTTGGTACTGGCTGCAATTTTTACCCCACCTGACCCCTTTACCCAATTAGGGGTGGGTATTCCAATGATGTTGTTATATGAGGTGAGCGTGCAGGTAAACCGGATTGTACTACGCCGCAAAGATAGAGAGGAAGCCAAGGAAGTCCCGTGAGGATCAGCATCAACGATCTGATTCGACCTATTCAAGCGGAACTGAATGCTTTTGAACGCGAATACGAGAACAGTCTTCGCTCCCATGTTTTCCTTATCAATCAAGTAATGAGGTATGTAGTGGCGCAGAAAGGCAAAAAAATGCGGCCCATGCTGCTTCTCCTTTGTGCCAAGCTCAACGGTTCATGCAATCAGAACACATACCGGGCTGCCACCCTGGTGGAAGTACTGCACACTGCCACGCTCATTCACGACGATGTAGTGGACGAAGCCGAAACCCGGCGGGGGCTGCCTAGCCTTAATTCTATCTGGCGCAACAAGGTGAGCGTACTGATCGGTGATTACCTGTTCAGCAAAGCCCTGATCCAGATGGTTACCTTGGGTGATCCCAAGATGTTGGATTTGCTGGCTGAGACGGCGGATCGGTTGGTGACAGGCGAAATTGATCAAATTGATCGGGCGCGATCCAACTCCATGACGGAGGAAGCCTATTTCCGGATGATCGAAGATAAAACGGCCTCCCTGGTGGCTACTGCTTGTAAATTGGGAGCGATGACCACCACCGATAACGAAGAGCATTGGCAAGCAGTTTACGAATACGGCCGCAATTTCGGCATCGCTTTTCAGCTGAAAGACGACCTTTTCGACTTTGAGGGTCGAGCCGCCACCGTTGGCAAACCCATTGGCTTGGATTTAAAGCACAATATGGTGACTCTGCCCTTGATTTACGCGGCCCGAAAACTGGGCGCTAATGACGAACGCCAGTTGCGCAAAATTCTCCGCCGGCAGCAGATTGAGCATGATGAGCCTAAGTTGAGACGGTTAGTGGAGGAAACGGGAGGTCTGGCATACGCACGTCAGCAACTGGAGAAATATAGTCAGAAAGCCATCCAAGCGCTGGACCTTTTCCCAGATTCTCCCATAAAGCATTCCCTCATCCAATTCGTAAAATTCAATATTCAACGCCAAAAATAACGTGACCCGGGGACCAGAGATCTCACTCCGGGGGGTGGATTTAAGCTATGCCTGGAAAGGATACCGGCGCGTCATATTTCAGAATTTCAACTTGCACATCGGCGCCGGCGACTGGTTGCTGGTAACTGGACCCAGTGGCTGTGGCAAGTCTGCGCTTTTACGGCTCATCATGGGACTCCAATCTCCCGGCGGTGGCGAAATCTGGATCGGTGAGAAACCAATCCACAAGGAAGGTTTGAATGCGGCTCAGGAGATGGGAGCGGTATTTCTGGCTCAGAATCATTCCCAATGGCTCCTGGGCCGTACTATCAAAGAAGAATTAGCCCTCTGGAATAACGGCGAGACCAACATAAATCAAATACCCCCGAAATTATGGGCCTTCCAAGGGAGAGAAAACCAACCGATTGAAGCCTTATCCTGTGGTGAGCGCCAACTCATTTTTCTGGCGGCTCTGTTTAGTCGGCGTCCCAGGCTCCTGTTGCTGGACGAACCCACCTCATTTTTGGACCAAACTCGCCAGGAACTATTGCATCGTACCCTGGAAGAATTAAACCGCAAGGGAATAACCATCGTTCAGACCGGTTTGGAAGAGGATGTACCCCATTGGGGCACTTCCCATTTAGTTTTGCAGGCCTCTCAACTATTGGTGACAGAATGAAGCTCCCTGCAGTTGCTTTTACCTATTCGGACACCGGTTTCAGTCTGGAAGTGCCAAACCTGGAGCTGGCTTTTGCCACTCCAGTCGCGTTGATCGGTCCTAACGGTAGCGGCAAATCAACCTACGCCCAGTGGTTGGCCGGATTATTGACGGGCAACAAATCGAACGCGGGGGAGTGGTTTTACGTGCCCCAAGGATTGGAAGATGCTTTTTTCGCCGACAATCTGGGTCAGCAGTGGGAGTTGATCACTCCTGGCAAATCGTTTGAAGTCCTGGAGAACGAACTGGAGGACCTGGGACTCAGACCGGCCGCTTTCTGGCTGCGATTTCCTTTGCCTCTAATGAGTGGTGGTGAAAAGCGTCGGTGTGCTCTGGCGGCTGCTCTGGCTCTGGAACCCGAAGCTTTGATTCTGGATGAACCCCTTTTAGGGCTGGGGGGGAAAGAAGCGTTGTTGGTCATTGAGAAAATTGATATGTTAGTTCGCATGAAACGCCGATTACTCCTTATTTCACACCGTTCCACGCTGATTGACCGATGCAAGGAACTGATCATCTTGGAGCAGGGCAAGCTGAGATTTGCCGGAAGGCGTGAAGCTTATACGGCCTCTTTGGCAGGGCAGCGGAATGGTATCGGCAGCAACCACGCTGAGTAGCAAAATCCGCTCCCTTAGACCGTACTTGACTTTAGCCAACGGGATTTCCCTTTTCCGGGCTACCCTAGCCTTTCCCATCGTCCAAACTTTAAATCAGTGGGATGGTAAATTGACCCATTTCCCCTTCTGGGCAGGTTTTTGGATTGCATTGGCTGTACTTTCCGATTTCCTGGATGGCTGGTACGCCCGCTCTTACCGTAGTGTTTCGCGCATAGGTAAAATGCTGGATCCCATCGCAGATAAAGTGGTGGTTTTTTCAGTGCTCCTTTTCGCCCGTCGGGTCTCTAGTCGATTGCCGACCTGGTTTGTGATTATGGTAATAGTTCGTGATTTGTTGATCGCCGCAGTAGGGCTATTTGTGACCCGACGCAGCAAGCGCGATCTACAGGCTAACCGCCCCGGTAAATTTTCCATTAACTTCACCAGTGCCGCCATTTTGCTTAAGATTCTACAAGTGGAACCCTGGGGTACTTGGGCCCTGTGGGGAGCGGTGGTGTTGAATGTAGTGTCATTTATGCTGTATATGCGAACCTATTACATCTATTACATCGTGGAATATCGCACATGAGTGTTATGCTTTCTCGTCTGGCGCGGGGTTTGGCTCGAACTCGCGCGCGTTTTCTAAATGGACTGGTCCGCCTGCTCCCCGGGGGAAAACTGGACCAGGACAAATTGGATGAATTGGAAGCCCTCTTCTTAGAAGCGGATCTGGGGGTGGACGTAACCGAAGAATTACTTGAGGCGCTTAATGAGGCTGTTAGAGGACGGCAAAACCCTACTCAAAAAGAACTACTGGAAGTATTGAAACAAAAACTGTTGGAAATTTTAGGACCGCCCCCCACCGAACCTGCCGTGGTAGCGCCCCATGTAGTACTGGTAGTTGGAGTAAATGGAACCGGCAAAACCACCTCCATTGGTAAGCTGGCCTATCGCTACAATCAGCGGGGGCATAAGGTGTTGATTGCAGCGGGTGATACCTTCCGGGCTGCGGCTATTGAACAACTGGAAATCTGGGCTCAACGAGCCGGTGTGGCCATAATCCGCAATCCCCGTTCCCGGGACCCGGCGGCAGTAGTTTATGATGCACTTGAGGCTGCCCGGGCGCGCCAGAGCGAAGTAGTCCTGGTGGACACCGCGGGGCGACTCCACACCCAAGAACCCCTCATGGAAGAATTGAGTAAAATCCGCCAGGTAATCGAGCGGCAATTGGCGCGGGAACCGGCGGAAACCTTGTTGACCATCGATGCCACTACTGGGCATAATGGCCTGATCCAAGCCGAACGCTTTTCCCAACGCGCCCCTGTAACCGGTTTATTTTTGACCAAACTGGATGGAACCGCTAAAGGGGGTATAGCGGTGGCTATAGCCCGCCGTTTGAAGATTCCCGTACGCTATGTGGGATATGGAGAACAATTGGAGGATATGGATTTGTTTGACCCACGACGTTTTGTGGATGCTTTACTGGAAGAATAAACCGGAGCGTAAATATTGAGTCGAAAAATACATCTCATCACTTTAGGGTGTTTCAAAAACACCGTAGACAGCGAAGTAATTGCCGGTGGTCTGGCGCGGGCTCAATTTGAGCTGGTAGCAGAACCGGAACAGGCCGATACCATTATCATCAACACCTGTGGCTTTATCAACGATGCTAAGCAGGAATCCATTGACACTATTCTAGAGGCAGCCAAACTGAAAGAAAGCGCGGGGGTTAAGCAGTTGATCGTAACCGGCTGTCTGTCACAACGCTACCACGATGAGTTAAAGCAAGCTTTACCGGAAGTTGATGAATTCTTTGGCGCTGAAGATTTTCAAAATCTGCTACACTATTTGACGGGCAAACCTTATTTGCGGGATGATCCCCGCCACTGGCGGCGCCTGCTCACTCCGCCGCATTACGCCTACCTCAAAATTGCTGAAGGCTGTGATAACGCCTGCACCTTTTGTGCTATTCCACTAATGCGTGGGGGCCAACGCAGTCGCACTATCCCGGATCTACTGGACGAGGCCCAGCGTTTGAGCGAAACCGGTGTTCAGGAATTAATTGTAATCGCTCAGGACACCACTTCGTACGGCTGGGATCTAAAACCCAAACGATATTTGTATGAGCTACTGGAAGAATTAGAACAGCTTCCCGGTTTGCCCTGGATGCGCTTGCTGTATGCCCATCCGGCCCACTTTTCCCGTCGTTTGATTCCAGTTTACCAACAAGCGGCTAAACTGGTGCCATACCTCGACATTCCCATTCAACACGCTGCTGATCGTCTGTTGAAAGCCATGCAGCGGGGATTGGGACAGGATGGAATTCGCCGTTTGCTGAATGAAATTCGTGAGGCAGTGCCTGAAATCAGACTGCGCACTTCGGTCATCGTAGGTTTCCCGGGCGAGACCGTAGAAGAATTTCAAGAGCTGCTGAAATTCCTGGAGGAGATGGCCTTTGATCGTCTGGGGGTATTCACATATTCCGAAGAAGAAGGTACCACCGCGGCTGAGTTGGAAGACGATGTCCCCCGGGAGGAAAAGTTGAACCGCATGGATGAAGTCATGGCTTTGCAAGAAAGTATCTCCCTAGAGAAAAACGAAGCCATGGTGGGGCAGACGATAGAAGTGCTGGTGGATAAACCTGATCCGGAAAAACCCGGTTGGTGGCTGGGACGAACACCCTGGGATGCACCGGAAATAGATCAAGTAGTGCACTTACAAGGAAATACCAGCCCTGGTTCTTTCTGCAAAGTGCGCATAACTGCAGCGGAAGCGTTTTCTTTGACAGGCGAAATCCTAGATGAGGAAAATAATGGCTGATTTTCTGTTACCCCCGGAATGGCTGAAACCAGATTTACGCATTGTGGCTTTTACCGGTGCCGGTGTTTCAGCCGAAAGCGGTATTCCCACCTTTCGTGATCCCGGTGGCTTATGGGACGATTTCGATCCCCAGGAACTAGCTACTCCGGAAGGTTTCGATCGGGATCCCCGCCGTGTGCTTAGCTGGTACGCTCAGCGGCGCAGAGCCTTGGCACACGTCAAACCCAATCCAGCTCACATTGCCCTGGCCCAATTACAACAGGCCCAACCGGAAATGCGGATAATTACCCAGAACATAGATGGTTTGCACCAGGCTGCCGGTGCCAAAGAGGTAATTGAGCTGCACGGCAATCTGCAGCGTTACATATGCCGAACCTGCCGCCAGCCGCTGGATTTGGAATGGGTCAATGGTGATGAGGACCCTTTGCCGCGCTGCAGCTGCGGTGGACTGCCCCGGCCAGATGTGGTTTGGTTCGGAGAGTATTTACCGGAGGAAGCCCTCCGAGCCGCCTTTGCCGCCGCCGAGGAAGCGGAACTCTTCCTCTCCATCGGTACTTCCACGGAAGTCTATCCCGCCGCCCAACTGCCGTTTGAAGCTTTAAGCCACGGTGCCTGGGTAGTAGAAGTAAATCCTGAAAAAACACCTTTGACCGCCCGCGCTCACTTACACTTTGCCACCAAAGCTGGTGAAATCGTGCCTCGCCTGGTTGCGGAGATTCTTAATGGTGTCCAGACTTAAGCTATTACCTCTCCTTTTTCTCGCCGGTTGCGCTTACTTCAACACGTTTTATAACGCCCAACAATATTTCAACCAGGCTCAGGAAGCCACCCGTGAGAACCAAACCAGTCAGGTAAGCGGGGAGGAGCTGAGGCTGTATTCCAAAGCCATCGAGAAAAGCAAGAAAGTGCTGCAGTTCTATTCAGACAGCAAATATGCCGATGATGCGGAGTTCATCATCGCTCGATCATACTTTTTCCGGCAAGACTATGGCCTGGCTCAGCGGTATTTCCAGGAACTAGTGGAGAAATTTCCCAACTCCCCATATCGTCGAGAAATTCCGCTCTGGCTGGCCCGGTGCATTTTCAAACAGGGGGACAATGCCTTGGCTAAACACGAAGTGCGACGTTTTTTGAAAAAAGAAAAGCGGCGTAAAAAACGAGCCGATGGCTGGCTCCTTTTGGGCAAAATTGCGGTGGCTGAAGATAGTCTTGACCTGGCCCGCACCTATTTGGAACGGGTAGTGGAAGAAGCCCCGGATGATGCCACTCGGGCCGAGGCCCAATTTCAAATAGGCGAGTTGTACCGTAGCGCAGGTAATTACCGGGCGGCTCTCCAGGCCTATACCAGAGTTTTCAAGCTACATCCCCTGAAATCTTTGAAAACTCGGGCCATTATCGCCCAATCCCGGATGCTCAAGAAGTTGAATATGGCCGATAAAGCCATTTTAAAGATTCAGACGATGTTGGCCGATGAGGCATTCAAAGACATCAAAGGGGCGTTGGAGGTAGAACTGGGAAAGATCTACCTGGAGCAAGATCGTCTGGACGAAGCTCTTTCGCGCCTAACGGAAGTAACTGCCAGTTATAAAAATCAACCATTCGCAGCAGAAGCTTCGTTTTACTTGGGCGAGCTTTATTTGAAGAAGTTGAAGGATTACAAGAAAGCATTAAAAGCATATCAAGCAGTGAACACATATTATCGAAAATCTCCCTTGGTTAAAAAAGCCAACGAAAGAATTGATGACATCAAACGCTATAAAAAGATTCAACTGGAATATTTGAATACCCAACGGGCACTGGAAGGTTTACCACCTTTAGGAAAGAAAAAAGCCAGGCGAAGCCGGAAACGATATGGGCGGCGTTATCGGGGACGAAACAATGCCCGCCGTCCAGGTTTCCCGGGGCCCGGTGGCTTGCCTGAGGAACAGGACAACCAAAGACCAATCAAGAAAAAAGAAACTACACAGGAACGCAAAATCGTCACTCACGAGGATTCAGTTAGGTTTCAACAAAAATTATGGGAGAACCGCTACGCTTTGGCGGAACACATGCTCTTCCGCTTCCAGGAACCGGATACCGCCTTAAAATTGCTGGATTCCATTGAAACAAATTGTCCCTTACTAGAATTGCGTAGGAAGTCTTCTTACATGAAGTACTATGGTTTACAGTACGTGGCTCATGATAGCGCCGCGGCTGATACCGCCTGGCGACACATCCAGCTCAGTTATCCAACTTTTTTCCGTGAGATTACCACCCATCCAGATTCCCAACGGGTTGACCAGCAAAGAGGAGCAATTCTATTTCGCAAAGGGGAGGAGGCCTTCCTGTCCGACGATTTCAAGACTGCGCGTCACTGGTTCCAACGGACAGCCGATGACACTACCAATGACGAACAGTGGCGTCAGCGAGCCCTATTCGCTGTAGGATGGCTTTGCGACCATTATCTTTTCGATCGGGAAGGTGCTCTGGCAGCCTACCAACGTTTTCTGGACGTGTTTCCGGATTCACCATTAGCCCAGATGGTAAAACATAGACTCGATTTGCTGGAGGGAAAAGAAGTGACTGTCGCTTCACCATCTGAAACAACCAGACAAAAGAGAACATCTCCTAGAAAACGACCAAGAGGTGAAAAAGAATACAAATGATGGGAGAAATCGTTAAAGAATTGTTATACACCCTATTCTTGAATAGATTCCGCGCCCGTTATGGCTAAGTACTCCAATTTCAAAGCCCGCGCCATCTTTTCCATCCTGGCAATTGCTTTCGTGGTGGGTATCACTCTCTACTCCCAGCCACTGTTTACCGCATTCTTCTTCATCGCAGGGGGTGTGGTTCTCTCTGAGATGCTGAACGCCGCAAGAGAGAAAGGTCTAACCCCCAATCGCTATCTGGCCTATCTGTTGTACCTGGTTGTTTTCATCGCCTGGACTAGGCGACCGGAGTGGTTACCAGCAGCCCTGATGGTGGGGATATATCTCGCTTTCGGCTGGGAGTTGTTTCGCAAAAAGCCCAATGTATTGGCCTCCGTCGGTGTCGTTTTCCTAGGGGCGGTATATACCGGGTTGGTTTTTGCTACTTTCGTGCGCTTCCAGCAGATGACCTGGGGAATTAAATCCGGGGCTGGTCCCTTGGAAGGGGGACGGGTATTGCTCACCATTTTCATCGGGGTTTGGAGCTGTGATATCCTGGCCTATATGATAGGCACCCCCTGGGGGCGGCATAAGATTTTCCCCCGGGTAAGTCCCAAGAAAAGCTGGGAAGGTACTCTGGGAGGAATTGGTGGAGCCGCCCTGGGAGTTTTCATTTCTGGCTGGAGCGGCCTGATGCCGGCCTTTTCCATTTCCACCGCTTTGTGGTTGACCTTCTTCACCGGGGTTATGGGCCAGGTAGGTGATTTTGCTGAATCCTTGGTCAAGCGTGACGCAGGTTTGAAAGACTCATCCAACTTGATACCCGGCCATGGTGGTGCCTGGGATCGCCTAGATTCCCTGATGTTTGCAGTTCCCATGGCATATCTGTACTTCCAATTAACGGGTGGGATTCTTTGAAACGCTCCTTTTTAATTCAATTCATCATTTATCTGCTAGCGGTTACCTGGACCAACCTGCGGCATCCCTTGGAAGAGCCAGTAAAGGATTTCGATTTTGGGACTGCCGGTGGGATTCAAGTCGATTTGAAACCTGGACAAAGTTTCTTTACTAGCTCGGTGGATACTATGCCGCCTCGCACGGGAGGCACGCTGGTTATGGCCATTTCCGCGGAGCCTGAAAATCTGAATTATTACACTTCAACTTCCGCCGTGGCCAAACAAATCCTGGACTATGTGTTTGAACCATTGCTGGATTATGATTATCGGGATTGGACTTTATCGCGTCCCGTTTTAGCGGAGCGCTTTTCTATCTCACCCGATCATAAAACGTACACATTTTACTTGAGAAAAAACATCTACTGGCATGATGGACAGAAACTTACAGCTGCAGATGTATTGTTCTCTCTCAAAGCCATCCTTAATCCATTTGTGGATGACGCTCCTCTCAGGGCCTATTACCAGAAAGTCATAGAGGCTCACACCAGCGGTGACAGTGTGTTTCAGGTTTCCACTTCCGATACTTATTTCTTGAACCTCGAGTTCCTGGGAGGTTTCGCCGTTTTGCCGGAACATCTCTACGATCCCCAGCACATACTCCGACGCTATTCCGTGGCTGATCTCATGAACCCTGCTATCATGAAGGAGGCCACCGATTTACGTCAGTGGGCCGACGATTTCAACACCAGTTCCATGAATCGCCCTGCGGGGAAGAATGCGGCACCCCTCATCGGCAGCGGACCTTATCGTTTTTACCGCTGGTCAACAGGTGACTACATCGCACTTATTCGTAATCGGAATTACTGGCACTCGGGAGAATATATCCCTGGTTTCGCGCCCCAGGCCGGATATTTGGACACTATTATTTTCAAGATCATTCAAGATCCCACGGCTAAGTTGACGGCCCTGAAAGCTGGGGATGTAGCTTTTGTGCCTCGGTTACGAGCTATCCAATATTTTGAGCAGACCAACAGCCCGGATTTCCTTGAACGATTTCAAAAAGTCACATATGTGGTTCCGGCATACAGTTATATCGGCTGGAATAACAGCCGTCCCTATTTCCGTGATAAGCGGGTACGTCAGGCTATGACCATGCTCATTGATCGGGATTCTTTCAACAAATACGTGAATTACAACCTGGGAATACCAACTATCGGGCCCTTCTACATCTATGGCAAGCAATACAATCATAATATCAAACGCTGGCCCTATGATCCGGAGCGGGCCGTGGAATTGCTGGATGAAGCCGGATGGGTGGACCATGACGGCGATGGTATTCGAGATAAAGATGGAATCCCATTCCGCTTCACCTTTTCCATCTCTGAAGGCTCCAGAGCTTCCAAATACATGGCGCTGATGATGAAAGAGGATCTGCGCAAAATTGGGATAGAAGTGAGTATTCGCTCCTTGGAATGGTCGGTTTATGTGGAGAATCTGCGGGATCGGCGCTTCGATGTAGTAATGTTGCTTTGGATTGGAGGCCTGGAAAGCGATCCATACCAGATCTGGCATTCGGACAACATTGAGAATCGCGGCTCCAACTTTGTGGGTTTCCGAAACGCCGAAGCCGATTCCCTGATTATGGTAGCCCGCTACGAAATGGACCCAGTGAAGCGCAACGCCATGTATTACCGATTTCAAGAAATTCTGCATGAAGAACAACCATACACCTTCCTGTATTACCAACGGGATGCCGCCGCCTATTCCAAGCGCTTTTACGGGGTGAAATGGCTGCCTATCCGCCCTGGGTATAAACTGTTCAGCTGGTGGGATGGGGCGGCCCCATTGCCATAGGTTGAGATGACTAATTACATCATAAAACGCTTATTTCTGATTTTTCCAACCCTGTTCGGGATTTCGCTGATCACTTTTATAATCATTAAAATGGCTCCCGGTGATCCTACCGCGTTCAAGATGGGGAGTCAGCAAATGGGGCTAGCAGCCGATCAAACCATGGCGCAGCACATTATCGAACAAACCCGGGAGATATACGGGCTGGATAAGCCGGTTTTGCTGAATTTGCATATTTTTACTTACGAAAAGGACTGGGAAAAGCTTCGCCGGGCTCTGGAAGCTGACCCCCAGTTGAAAGGCAGGGAATATCAGAAGCTGCTTGAACCACTGAAACAGGCCGGCGAAGTGGCGGTACCCTTCCTGGTGGAAAAGGTATTGAATGATTCGACACCATTGCCACTACGCAAAGCCGCCCTGGAAGTGCTTACCTTGAAACAGCACCTGGCGGTGCGGCCTGAAATGGACTTAAAGGTGCAGCTTGATTATGTCCGGCGTTGGTGGTTCGGTGGACGAGACTCTACCGAAGTGACCCCCAGTGCTAGAGAACAATACCAATTCACCTTCATGGCCAAGCTGAAGCGTGTTTTTACCGATGCCCAGTATCCCCGGTGGTTGGTCCGGATGATGTCTTTAGATTTCGGTCGTTCCATCAAAGATGACCGTCCCGTGTGGGATCATATCAAAGAGCGGGTGCCCGTCACCTTAATTTTCACTCTTACTTCATTTTTTCTGGCATACCTGATTGCCATTCCTTTGGGGATTTACTCCGCCACTCACCCATATACGCTGGGTGACAAAATCACCACAGTGATTCTGTTTATTCTTTACTCCCTGCCCAATTTTTGGGTGGCTACCATGGCCATTGTATTCTTTGGCGGAGGAGACTTCCTTGATTGGTTCCCCGTTTCCGGATTACACAGCCTGGGGTATGAAAAGCTGAGTATCTGGGCCCGTTTCGGTGACTTATTGCACCACATTGCCTTGCCTTTAATTGTCTGGACCTACGGTAGTTTTTCCGCTCTGTCACGTTATATGCGGGGCGCTATGCTGGAGGTGATTCGTCAGGATTATATCCGCACCGCCCGGGCCAAAGGCCTGTCGGAGCGAGTGGTTACCTATAAACATGCCCTACGTAATTCGTTGATTCCCATCATCACCATGCTGGCTAATTTGTTGCCACTGGCGATCTCCGGTTCCATCATCATTGAATCCATTTTTTCTATCCCTGGTATGGGACAACTGGCCTTTCAGGCGGTGCTGTATCGGGATTATCCCATAATAATGGCTGTTTCTACCCTAAGTGCCGTTCTGACTCTATTTGGTATTTTGCTTTCAGATATTCTTTACGCTCTGGTTGATCCACGGATTTCTTTCGAAGGAGGCCCCTCGTGAACGCCCCCAGCCGCACCTATTTCCAGATTGTGCGGAGCCAGTTCTACCGTAACCGCTTGGCGGTTTTCTCTCTACACATCATCTACGTATTACTGTTCATCTTCATTATGGCTGATTTTCTGGCCAACGACAAACCCCTGGTGATGCGCTACAAAGGTGAACTTTACTTCCCAGTATTGCGGGAATATGGAGTCAAGTACCTAGGGCTCTCCTGGCAGAAACCCTTCCGGGCCCAGCAATGGAAACTTTTGGCCCAAAAATTCGAGCCGGGGGATTGGGCTATTTATCCGCCGGTACCTTATTCTCCCAACGAATACAATCTGAAGCGCAAACTGGAGCCCCCTTCCTGGACCCATCCCTGCGGCACAGATGAATTGGGAAGAGATGTGCTTTCACAATTGATCCACGGTGCCCGTGTTTCCTTGCTGGTGGGGTTCGTGGCAGTGGCTATTTATGTCGTCATCGGAGTATTTCTGGGGGCTCTGGCAGGTTATTACGGGGGCTGGGTAGATATGGTTATCCTGCGACTGATAGAAGTAATGATCACCTTCCCCCGCATGTTCCTCATTATCACTATTGTGGCGGTAACCGAGACCCAGTCCATTTTAAACATTATGGTGATTTTAGGGCTCACGGGCTGGACGGGCGTGGCCCGTTTCACTCGGGGTGAGTTTCTGCGCGTAAAGAATGAAGAATATATCCAGGCTGCCCGGGCCTTAGGATTCAGTGACTTCCGCACCATCTTCAGGCATGTTCTACCCAACACTCTTACACCAGTGTTGGTAACGGCCACATTCGGGGTGGCGGCGGCTATTCTCATTGAATCAGGACTTTCCTTCCTGGGTTTTGGGGCACCCCCGGAGCAAGCCAGTTGGGGGGCTTTGCTTTCCGGAGCAAGAGACCTGTTACCCAGCGGCTGGTGGCTAACCACGTTCCCGGGGTTAGCCATATTCATTACCGTGACGGTTTACAACCTGGTGGGTGAGGGCTTGAGGGATGCCCTTGATCCTCGCTTGAAGGAGTGATCACCGAAATGATCCTGAAAAGCCACTGCTTTTGGGGTTTAGCTTTTTATGGCTATTATCTTATGTTGATGGAAATGATAGCAAAAATGAGTTTAATTCAGATAAAACCATGGCCTATTAGGCGAACGGCCATAGGAGGTGCCCATGAAATATCGAGTCATAATTGAACGAGATGAAGACGGTGTATTCGTAGCTGAAGTTCCAGCATTACCGGGTTGTGTTGCTCAGGGGAATACCCGTACGGAAGTGCTGAAAAATATTCGGGAGGCGATTGAAGCTTACATCGAAAGCTTAACAGCGCATCACGAGCCCGTTCCCCCCTCTATTGATGAAGAAATAATTGAGGTGAGTGGTTGACTATTCTTCCCAGATTATCCGGACGCGAAGTCGTTGCGGCTTTATCAAAAATCGGTTACGAAAAAGATAGACAAAAAGGCAGTCACATAGTTTTAAGGCAAATTACTTATCCACATAGACGAGTGGTTGTACCGGATCATCGGGAGATAGCCAAGGGAACATTACGCAAGATCATAAGGGAAGTTGGCTTAACCGTCGATGAATTTAAAAGTCTTTTATAAAACGAAGGCGGTTTCAGTTAAATATTGGAAATACAATCTTCATATCATCTTACCAAAGGTGGGAAAGTTCATTTAAAACAACCATACAATCTGGGAGAAGGAATCTCAGGTGGCTAAGAAACATTTGAAATCAATTCTAGCAACCGATTGCGGTTCTACCACCACTAAGGCAATTCTTATCGAATGGCAAGATGGTGAATACCGCCTGAAAGTTAGAGGTGAAGCACCCACTACCGTTGAAGCTCCCTTCGAAGACGTCACACGAGGTGTGCTGAATGCCGTAAGGGAAGTCGAAGAGCTAAGCGGCCGCGAAATCCTGGACGGAGAACAGATAGTCAGGCCGGAAGGAGAAAAGGGTAAAGGAGTCGATATCTACGTTTCCACTTCCTCAGCCGGCGGTGGTTTGCAGATGATGGTGGCCGGTGTGGTAAAATCCATGACCGGCGAGAGCGCCCAACGAGCGGCCCTGGGAGCGGGAGCTATCGTAATGGATGTTCTGGCTTCCAATGACGGCCGTTTACCGCATAAGAAAATCGAACGAATCCGCCGCCTACGCCCTGATATGATCTTACTCTCCGGAGGTATTGACGGCGGTACCATCAGCCATGTGGTGGAACTGGCGGAAATCCTAGCGGCCGCCAATCCCAAACCGCGTCTAGGCAGTTCCTATAAGCTACCGGTGATCTTCGCCGGCAATAAGAATGCCCGAGAGAAAATCAAAGATACCCTGGGGAATATAACGGACCTAACCATCGTCGATAATATTCGGCCGGTGCTGGAGCGGGAAAATCTGCAGCCCTCCCGTGATCGAATCCACGATCTTTTCATGGAACACGTTATGGCACAGGCCCCTGGTTATAAAAAACTGATGAGCTGGACAGATGCCCCCATTATGCCCACCCCAGGCGCAGTAGGTTCGCTGATTGAGATGATCGCCAAAAGGGATGGAATCTCGGTTATGGGAGTGGATATCGGGGGCGCCACCACCGATGTTTTTTCGGTATTCAAACAAACCTTCAACCGGACCGTGAGCGCCAATCTGGGAATGAGCTACTCTGTCACCAATGTACTAGCCGAGGCAGGTTTGGCCAACGTGATGCGCTGGGTTACTCTCCATCTGGATGAACAGGAGCTAGCCAATCGTATTGCCAATAAGATGATCCGTCCCACAACCATTCCCCAAAGTCTGGAAGAATTGAAAATCGAACAAGCCATTGCCCGGGAGGCGTTGCGTCTCAGTTTTGAGCAACACAAAGCTTTCGCCGTGTCACTGAAGGGGGTTCAGACCGAACGGACCATCTCCGATGCCTTTGAACAAAGCGGTACCGGCGAGACGTTGGTGGATATGTTTGAGCTGGACCTTCTGGTTGGTTCTGGCGGCGTGTTATCCCACGCTCCGCGACGTTCCCAGGCGGCCCGAATGCTGATAGACGCTTTCCTGCCAGAAGGAATTACTCAACTGGCAGTGGATTCCATTTTCATGATGCCCCAATTAGGCGTTCTGGCTCATGTGGAACGGGAAGACATCCGGGAAAGCGCTGAACAAGCGGCCCTGGAAGTGTTTGAAAAGGACTGTTTGATACGTTTGGGGACCTGTATTGCGCCGGTGGGCAAATTGCATCCCAAACGACCAGCCCTTAAGATTCGACTGGAGCCCAAAGATAAGCCGGCCATAGAGCGGGAAATCATGGCAGGCGAGCTGGTGCGCATAGAATATCCGTACGAACCTATAAAGGCGATCCTGATTCCCGACAAGAATCTGGATCTGGGCAAGGGCAAGGGAATGGCCATAGAGACGACCATATACGGGGGAGTAGTGGGTTTAATTTTCGATACTCGCGGAAGACGACCTTTCCAATTACCGGTCGATGATCAGCAGCGTCGGGACCTCCTACAGCGCTGGTCTCAGGCCATGGATGAATACCCGGAAGAGGAGAACGCCTGATGGCTCATGCATATACACCCGGTCTAAAAGTTTTGCGCGAAACTTATCTCGAAAGGGCCCGGATCTTACCTTTAAAAGGTGAGGTTAAAGTTACTGAGGGACAAAAGGTTAGCCCCGATGATGTGGTGTGTGCTACGGCTTTGCCAGGCAACGTCCAAATGGTAAATGTGGCCAATGTGTTGAACATCGAGCCCGGCGAAGTTCCGGAGATGATGCTCAAGAAAGTGGGTGATGAAGTTGCCGAAGGAGAAGTAATCGCTGAAACTCCCGGGCTGTTTGGGTTGTTCAAAACCCGCGCCACCGCTCCGGTAAAAGGAACCATTGAATCCATTTCCAATGTAACCGGACAGGTGGTGATTCGTGAAGCCCCTATACCAGTGGAAATTGATGCTTACCTGGAGGGCGTTGTGAGGAAAGTTGTCCCTGAAGAGGGAGTAGTCATTGGTACCTATGCGGCTTTTATCCAGGGCATTTTTGGCATAGGTGGTGAGAGCCGGGGAGAATTAGCAGTAGTTGTAGAAAACCGTGAAGCGGAGTTGACGCCGGATTTGATCAAACCGGAACATAAGGGCAAAATTGTTGTGGGCGGGTCTTTCGTAAGTCTGGAAGCATATAGAAAGGCCACCCAACTGGGAGTGGCAGGTATTGTGGCCGGTGGGTTCGATTTCAATCGGCTGAAGGATATTCTCGGGTACACTTTAGGTGTGGCTATTACCGGTTCTGAAGATCTTACCACATCCTTAATTCTGACTGAAGGTTTTGGGCGAATCAACATGGCCCGCAGAACTTTTGATCTATTGAAGAATTATGATGGTCGTTTTGCCTCCATCAATGGAGCCACACAGATCCGAGCTGGTGTAATTCGTCCTGAAATTGTAATCCCGCTGCGGGATGATGAATTATCCGGCAAGGCCCAAGATAAAGACTTCTCCAAGGGTATGGAGGTAGGATCATTGGTGCGGGTTATTCGTGCACCTTATTTTGGCCGTATTGGCCAGGTAAGTGCATTGCCTGCCGAACTACAGCAAATGGAGTCCGAAACCATGGTGCGGGTAGCGGAAATCACGTTCAATGACGGCACCAAGACGGTCTTGCCAAGAGCTAATCTGGAGATGGTGGAAACGGACTAAAGTGAAAACCTTCTTGCCATCGTTTTTCAAACCCAAACTGTCGGACGGTTTATTTGCCCCCAAGGGCCCTTTGGGGGAGGACGATCCCCGACGCCTGCTGACTCGTTTGGCTGAAGAAGTCGTAGCCCGGCAATTGAGCGTTCCTGCTGTGTTCTTTTTGGAGCTCATGAAGCCGCTAGCTTTTCTTGGCAGTCAAACATTGGTTTTTTTCGGTCCGTTTCTCACCCTTATTTTCCCGGAGAACCGCTTCTATAGTTTCACTGAGCTAATAGAGGAACCAGATAATGTAGAGTTTTTGATTAGGGAAATTGAACGGCTGGAGGGAAGCAGGGGGGATGCTCTTCCTCGTAAGGATTTATCGGCCGACCCACCGGAAACTGCTAACAAAAAAAGATGAGCAGTTCTATATTGGATTATTCTTCCTAAAACTGCGGCGTTTAGCCGCCAGGATTTTGACAACAGAGGGGCTGGTATGACACCAAAACAAGTGCAAATCGGTACGGCTGTGTTCGCCGTGATTTTCTTGATTTACTGGCTGTTGGGCCACCCGTATTTCCAGGTACAGCGCCTGACCATGTTTGTCTGCATTGTCCTGCTCTCGGCTACCATATTGTACTACATTGCCCGGGCTAATCGCGGCGAATCTATTTATTTGCGCTCCATACCGGGACTCAAGGCTTTTGAAGAAGCTGTGGGACGTGCTACGGAGATGGGCCGTAGCGTATTGTTCGTGCCGGGGATCATGGATATGGACCAAGTGGAAACGGTGGCCGGAGTCATCATTCTGGGCCATGTGGCCAAGATGACCGCGCAGTATGAAACACCCTTGGAGGTGCCAGTAGCCCGGTCCATCGTTATGGAAGCAGGACGGGAGATAGTGAAAGAATCGTATCTCTCTGTGGGACGGCCAGACTTGTATAACGACAATATGGTCCATTACCTCACTGATGAACAATTCGCTTACGCAGCCGGGGTGGACGGCATCATGTTGCGGGATAAACCGGCGGCTTGTTTCTACCAGGGCAAATTCTATGCTGAGTCCCTGATTTTGGCGGAGACCGGTAATTCCATCGGAGCTATTCAAATTGCCGGCACTGCTTCCCAGGCACAGATACCGTTTTTCGTCACCGCATGTGATTATACCCTCATTGGAGAGGAGTTTCTTACGGCATCGGCTTACTTATCCCAAAAACCCAGCCTGCTAGGCAGCATAAAAGGGCAAGACATGGGTAAGTTAATTATCATGTTGGCCATCATTGTTTTCGTTATTCTGAATGCCATTCACGATCTGGGCTGGAGTTCCATCGATTTTAAACAATGGCTAACGGTACAGTAGGAGGGAGCACTGTGCTGAAAAGACAAGTTCCCATTGCCATAGTTTTCATAACTGGGCTTTTGACTTTATTTGGTTGGTTTGTCAAAAGTCAACCTATCGAGAGTTTCCTTAACGACAAAGCCACACAGTGGTTTGACATTATAGCCAGTTTCGCGATGATTCTGGGAGCGCTCAATCTTTTGAGGGTTCAGACCCAGAAAGTTTTACGACGGCGCAAAGATTGGCAATACAGCTTATTTGCCATATTTGGTTTTTTCTTTGCCATATTTGCCGGTTTCTTTTGGCGGGGAGCTAGTTATGTTGAGTTAAGCCAGGTGGGTACCAATCCCCAGGCGCTGGCAGCTCCTATTGCCCAAGCCACGGGTGAAGATCCGGAAATAGTTGCTCAAGCTCTGGAAGGTTTGGGAGCTACTGACAAGTTTCCCATAAACCGCATCTATTTCACTGAGAGTGGAGCACATCGTTTACAACAGAAGCTTAGCGAGATCGGAGCTCAGGCAGTGGTGAAAGAGAAATCCTGGGGTGAACACCTGTTGGTGGAAGGAACCCTTTTCAACTGGATTTTCAAATACATCTTCACTCCGTTGGGAGCTACAATGTTTGCACTCCTGGCGTTTTTCGTGGCTTCCGCCTCCTACCGTGCTTTCAGAATTCGCAATTTTGAAGCCACCCTGCTGTTGGCTTCAGGTATCATCATCATGCTGGGGCGTGTTCCCATGGGCTCTTACATTTCGCCTTGGTTTATGGCCTACTTGATTGTTCTGGGGTTGGGAATTCTGGTCAATTCCATCTGGAAAAAACGGATGGTTACATTCGTTTCGGTAGCAGCAGGATTGCTACTGGTAACCATTGGAGGCGCTCTGGCCGGTTGGAATTACGAAACGCTAAAATTTTTGCAGTTACCTATACTTCAGGAGTGGATATACTCAATCCCCAATGTAGCCGGGGCCCGCGCAATTATGATTGGAATTGCCCTAGGTATGGTTGGCACAAGCTTACGGATCATCCTGGGAATCGAAAAATCCTTTATGGGGGAATAGAACCATGGAACGTTTCATACAGCTTTTATTGCGACTGGGTAGAGTAGACCGCCGCATTATTTTCTTAATTCTGGCGGTCGTGGTCCTGATCCCCCTATTAAAGCCCCTGGGGTTGCCGGTGCGACCGACAGATACTACCCAGCGGGCTTATGATGCGGTGGAAGCCCTTCCAGAAGGTAGCCGCCTTTTGATTTCTTTTGAATATGGTCCCAGCACCATGCCTGAAATTCATCCCATGGCTATTGCCCTCCTACGCCACGCTTTCAGAAAACATCTCAAAGTTTACATCACCTGTCTATGGCCTGATGGGCAATTCATGGCGGTTAACGCTATAAATCATGTAGTCCCTGAATTCAACGTCGTGTATGGAGAAGATTATGTTATTCTGGGTTACCGGCCCGGCAATGAAGCGGTTATTAAGGGACTGACTTCTGATTTACGTACCGTTTATACCGTGGATTACCACAACGTTCTGGTAGATAGGATCCCCATGATGGAGGGAGTTCACAATCTGAAGGATTTCCAATTGGTTTTCAGTCTGTCGGCGGGCTATCCCGGTACGGTGGAGTGGATTCAGTACGGCTGTGACCCCACTGGTGTTCCTCTCTCCACAGGTGTGACCTCCATCCAGGTCAACGAAATTCTGCCCTTTGAGAATAGCGGGCAGTTACTGGGGTTAATCGCCGGTATGCCCGGTTCGGCGGAGTATGAAGCCTTAATTAATACTAAAGGGCTGGGTACTGCTGGTATGGACGCCCAATCCATAGCGCACCTGGTGATTGTGATTTTTATAATCTTCGGCAATATAACTTATTACATCGAGCGCCGTCGGGCGCAGAAGAAGTATTAAGGGAGGAGCGGGGAAATGACTGGAGCGGAACTTTTCGGAGCTTGGGTAGCCGTTTTCCTCACTTTGGCAATCATGAGCTTTTTGTACAAGGATAATCCCTTTTACAAAGTAGCGGAGCATTTATTCGTAGGAATTTCAGCGGGTTATTGGGCCTCCATGGCTTTCTGGACCCAGATTCAACCCAACCTCATCGGGCGCCTTTGGCCTGCACAGCATCCACCCCTTGAAGGGCATTTTCTTTTACGTTTATGGTATGGTATATACAAGATCTTCTCTTTTTTCCACTCAGGCATTTTTCCACCTGGTGGCGTTGCCAAGGGGCATGAGCTGGATTTATTGTACCTGATCCCTTTGGTATTGGGGATTTTCATGTTGTTCCGTCTGTGGCCCAGGGTGGGCTGGCTGGCCCGATGGTCCATGGCATATGTAGTAGGGCTGGCTGCCGGTTTAAGACTCTACGGTTTCTTAAATTCCAACATACTGGCCCAGATTCGGGGCACCGCGCTGCCGTTGTTTCATGATCCCTGGACCACCTTCAATTCACTGGTAATAATTATCGGTACCCTCACGGGTCTGTTCTATTTCTTCTTTTCCAAAGAACACACGGGTGTTTTTGGGACAATCTCGCGCATCGGAATCTGGTTTTTAATGATCTCCTTCGGTGCTTCCTTCGGTTTTGCTGTCATGGCGCGTATTTCACTTCTCATTGGGCGCTTCCAGGACCTGATTCAGTTCGGTTCCGATCAATATCACCATGCCACTTTCTGGATCCTGGGAATTATTGTAGCCATTTTAGGCTATTCGGCTATTAAAGAGCATCAGGCGAAACGTAAGACGGCCACTAGCTCGGTAGATTAACTCCGCCAAGATGGAAGCCTCAATTGCCTTAAGGCAAATCAGTAAGCAGTACGCCTCCAATTGGGTTTTGGAGAACATCACGTTGGGGGTGGAACGTAACCAGTGCACTGCGGTAGTAGGGCCGGCCGGCGCGGGAAAATCCATCTTACTAAAAATTGTCGCCACTTTGGTTGAACCAACCCACGGTACGGGATATGTGCAGGGACTCAATATCACGGCTCGAGCTGACCAGATCCGCAGGTTCCTGGGATATCTGCCGCAAGAAACTTTATTAGATCCGCGCTTGAGTTTATTAGAAAACCTTATCCTATTCGGCTACCTCCGTGGGTTCTCCGAAACGGAATTGCGGAGTCGAATTGCAGGCATGGCGCGACGCTTCGAGCTGGTGGAAGCTTTAAAACTACCGGTGGAAAAGGCTCCTTTCGGTGTTCAGCGCCTGGTGGCTTTTATGGCTGCCGTTTTACACCAGCCTCAAGTATTAGTTCTGGATCAACCCACCGCGGGGCTTGATGTTTCAACCGCCTCCAAGGTGTGGCAATATCTGATGGAGCTAAAAGGACACGTCACTTTAGTATTTACCCCCTCGAATGCCGGCGAGCTGGATTTGCTGGCGGATCGGATTTTAGTATTGAAACGTGGACGAGCTCTGTTTGAAGGGGCAATCGGAAGGTTGAATCAAGTATTTCCTCAGCGTAAAGTTCTGGAACTGGAATTAAAGCAGATTAATGATCGTGAAATCGCCATGGTACGCAATCTGGAGGGCGTTATCAGTATCTCTCAACGCCAGCGAAGGCTGGAAATCCAGATGGATGGTGATATCACGGAAGAGATTATGAGCCACTTCCCCGAAGAGGTTATTGTGGCCACTCATATACGAAACATGAGTTCCAAAGAGATCATTGAATCCTTGCTGGAGTTGGAAGAGCACCATGCTTGATGCCTGGAAAGCCTTATGGTTTCTCGAATCCCGGATTTACAGCCGGCGCTTCCTTGTGGAAGGCTTGGGGACTGTATTTCTAGGACTGGTGTTATTCACTCTGTTTGTTTTATTTCAAAAAGCTACGTTCGCTTCTTCTCTCAATAGCAATTATACAATTCAAGCTTTTGTAGATACTCTTGTGTTGGTAATGGTGCTTACCGCTTATGAAGCGATCACCAATTTTTACTGGCAAGCCCGCTATGGCCATAGAATGGGTGCCCTTTACCTGTTCGGACTTAGGAAGGGTGAAGGTACAATATTCTGGGCAGAAACCCTTATCGCCTTATTGAAAAGCGGAGTACACGTCTTTCTAACGGCTTTACTCTTAGTTTTGCTGACGACCACTCCCCAATTACGGTTGAATTTGCAGGGAACAATTGTCTTCGCTCTTGCGGGAGTGCTGCAAGTCATAGTTATGAGTAAGATTTTGGGGGCTTGTATCCGGTCTCGATTTATAGTCCAGTATTTTTTCCTGCTGGTTATGTTCCCGCTTCTACTGCTATCGGGTTTGTATTTAGGCCGACCTGGCCCTATTGCGAAGTTAGGAACCCTCAGTCAATATTTACCGCCCTATAACTGGCTTCAGGGTTTGCATCAGACCGTTTTGCTGGGTCATATCGATTATACCATATTGTTCATCTGCATAGTAGAAACCGCAATTTTGCTATGGATCCAGAGATTCCTGGGAATACTAGACGAAAACCGCTGAGGATCTATTTAGCCGGCGCAATAGAAGCCGCGCCGGACGGCGGTCGTGGTTGGCGGGAAAAAATCAAACCAGTTTTGATCGAACGCTTTAAGGTGAATTATTACGACCCTGCTGATTCGGCCCATAATGTGCTGACTACGGAAGAGAAAAAATATTTCAGGACGTGGCGCCGAAGTGAGCCCGAAGCTTTCCGACGGGCAATAACCAAGATTATCGCGAATGACCTGAAACGAATTTTATTCAAAACTGATCTTATATTGTGTCATTGGGACGAATATGTGAAAGAGGGTGGGGGAACTCAGGGCGAATTGACTGTGGCTCGCCTGTTCGACATTCCAGTCATACTATGGACCAGCATACCGCGGGAGCGTGTTTCCAGCTGGATTTTAGGGTGTTCCACCTGGATTTGTGAATCTGTTGAAGAAGTAGAAAAGGTTTTGGAAAGGGAAATACCGCGCTTGAAGCGGAGAGATAGTTTCCCCAAGCTGGCTCCCTTATTTCGTATTGATAATGCTTGACATTACCCCAAGGTGCTTTAATTTGCGGCAAAACGTTGCACCGCAAGGGCTTGCAGGGAATATGGGGGAAGTAAAGGCGTAAGCTTTAACTAAAAAAAGAGCCGTATCAACAAGAATACCATAAGGAGGAAAACGAATGAACAAATCTGAACTAGTAGCAGCCATTGCTGAAGAAGCAGGTATCAGCAAAGCAGCTGCCGAAAAGGCTGTCGCCGCCTTTACCAATTCAGTGGTAAATGCACTGAAAAAAGGTGACAAGGTCTCGTTGGTAGGTTTTGGTACATTTGAAGTGGTCCAACGGGCTGCTCGGACTGCTCGCAATCCCCGTACCCAGGAGACCATCCAAGTTCCGGCCAGCAAGGCTCCGCGTTTTAAACCTGGTAAAGCCTTCAAAGAGGCGGTCAAGTAATAAGACAGACCACGTAGAACCTGAAAAAAAGGGGCCTTATGGGCCTCTTTTTTTTATTAAAAATCTTGAGTATTAAACCCTTCTAGTCTTAATTGGGGTTATGCAGGCCATTTGTAGGATCTCACGCCAGGCGGTTGAACACAATTTTAGCTATTTTCAACGTCTCACGGCGGGAAGAATTATCATACCTGTGGTAAAAGCTAATGCATATGGCCATGATGCCTCCCTGATAGTGAATTGGTTGACAGAGATTGGGGTGCGCCTATTCGCTGTAGCTACACCCGAGGAAGCAGCTGAGTTAGCACCCGCATATCCGAATTGCCGATTCCTAATCTTCAGCCGCACTTTTCCGGATCAATTAAGTTTATTACCACCCAATGTGATTCTTACCGTTACTTCAACGGATGATATAGTGACCCTGGCAAAAGCTTCGCATAGGTTGGAAGCCCATATAAACTTGAACACCGGGATGAATCGCTTGGGAGTCAATCCTGAAGAAGCGCTCACACTGCTAAAGAATCCACCTCACAATGTCAGAATAACCGGCTTATACAGCCATTTTGCCACGGCCGATGAGGAAGGACCTTTTTTCCATAAACAGCGGGAGCTTTTTGCCGAAGTCGTTGAAGAAGTGCGCCGACAAGGCTTCTCCGGTATGATCCACATTGCCAATTCTGCGGCTACGCTCAGAGAAGCCGACACTCACTACGATGGTGTAAGAATAGGGATAAGCCTATACGGGTACGATACAACCCCAGAACAAAAGCACCAGGCGGAACTGTTGCCGGTGATGGAGGTTTATGCGCCGCTGGTGCGAGTTGCCCGGTTGAAGGCCGGTGAAGCAGTAAGCTACGGACGCACCTGGCAAGCCGCCAACGAGACAAATCTTGGCACTTTAAGATTCGGATATGCCGATGGTTATAACCGGCACCTAAGCAACCGAGGACAAGTTGCTTTTAAAGGACGGTATTTCCCGGTGGTGGGGACGGTTACCATGGATCATATCATGGTCGATTTAGGTGGAGAGACTTTCCCCACTGGGAGCTACTTTTTGGTATTAGGTGGCAGGAGAGGCCCAGCTGCTATTGCCAATGTGGCTCGGTTACTTGAAACCATTCCGTATGAAATTTGTTGCGCTATTAGCGGTAGAGTACCCCGAATACCAGCATGAAGTCTGAAAAAAGTTGACTTATCCAAATTTTTCCTTAATTGCCAGACAAACAGCGTAAGACTCGGATGGGTGAGCTAATACCTATCAAAGTTGATGAAAAACAGGGGTTTTTAATTTACTACCGATTGTTCATTGTCTTTGGGAGAGGAATTGATGTTTGATGCCGTAGTTCTTCAAAGTGCAGCCAAACCCTTCGGTGCTCCATTGCGGAAAGCTCTGGAGAAGTTTGACCCTGCAGTAGTGGATTGGGAACGGGATTCAGCCACGGATTTTGAAACTGCTTTGAGGAAGGGCCAGCATGATTGGGTACTAGTGATTGATCAAACTCGTTATGATTTGACTCTTAAACATAGTACCTCTGAGTTATTACAGCTGGTAACGCAGAGTGAGCCAGAGGCAGCCCTTATTTATGGCGATTACGAAATTGAAAACAACGGCAGCCTTAGCGAAATACATCTATTGGATTATCACGCCGGACGGGTAAGGAGCGATATGGATTTGGGAGTTGTTTGGCTGGTCAACCGTCAAAAATTGGAGGCTGCTTTGCCATTGACTCCCGGCGTGCAACGCCAATGGCTCTACGATCTTCGTTTGCGGCTAAGTGAACAAGGCAAATTTGTGCATATCGCAAATCGTTTTCAGGGGTCTTTGTATCGTATTCACCGGCCGCCGGGAAAAGCAGATGTTTTCCAATACCTTTTGCAAGATGAGGCTACCCAAAAAGAACTGGAGATGGCCCTAACGGCTCATTTACAAAGAATTGGAGCTTATCTAGCTCCCGGAGCCCATTATCAAATCGTACCATATTATGATCGCACGTATGAGTATCTAGCCTCAATAGTGATTCCAGTCAATCATCGACCTGAATTTATTGGCAAGGCCATTGAATCGGTGTGGAACCAAACCATCCAGAATATTGAGGTTATCGTTGTAGTTAATGGAGGTACTACAGATCCGACCATTGAGGTGGTGCGCCAATACCAACCCGGTGGAGAAAATTATCAACCACATAAACCGCCGGTATCGCTTATTATCCTGGATATCAATAACATAGGGTTCTCACTTAATGCAGGCTTGAAAGCGGCTAAGGGCAAGTTTTACGTACAACTCGATTCCGATGATCAATTAGCTCCGAATGCGGTAGAAAAGATTCTAGAAGTTTACCGAAATGACCATACTATTGGTATGGTTATCGGAAGCTACGAAGTGTGGGAATTACCTGATGATGGAGGCCCCTTGAAGCGGAGAGAAGATATTCCCGCTATCACTCACGACGAATGGACCGATGAGAACGGCAGAAATAATTTACTGCGGGTTAATGGGGCTGGTGCTCCCCGTTCCTTTTACATCGATCTGGTTCGGGAC
Organism: uncultured Lentisphaeria bacterium; assembly: GCA_964469505.1. Classification (GTDB taxonomy): domain Bacteria; phylum Fidelibacterota; class UBA8477; order UBA8477; family JABMPR01; genus CAYXZO01. The sequence continues at coordinate 28,832 of CAYXZO010000010.1, forward strand.
TTGGGATGGTTGGATATGAATACAGTCCCTCAGGCGCGGAACTACGGCGAAGATTATGATCTTGTGCTTCGCATGAGTGAGAAATACCGCATTGGAAGGGTTTGGGAACCCATATACCGGGTGGTGCGCCATAAGGGCGGTACCGATCATAGCATTGATGAAATCACTCAAGAACGGAATAACAACGCTAAGGATATGATGCGCTTATCAGCTATAAAACGAAGACAGCGATTAAATGGAGTTGCCCATGGATGAATTCATTCTCATTGGACTGGATGGAGGGGCCTCCAAAGTTCTGGCCCAAAAGGTTGAAGTTTTAACAAACCCCTTACGTTTTACCGCCGTAAAGCCCACCGTTGAAGTCAGTTATCGAAGCTCGGACAAGTTCAACCCCGATTTTAAACCGATACCATTGAATGAACAGTTGAAAGACTTACAGGATAAGCGTATCCGTCCTTCAAAAGCGGAACAACAACAAGAAGAGGCAATCCTGGATAGCTTCGTCAAGGTGCTAAAAACCATTTGCTCACAACAAAGCAATACTCCCGAGTTGTTGCTGGGAGTGGGCATGCCCGGTCTTAAAACCCAGCGCAAGCGGGGTATTGCAGCCATGGCCAACGGTCCTCGTATGCCTAATTTTCTCTCGCATTTGGAGGCCCGCCTGGAGAAAGCTGGTTTACCAACGGTCCAGAAAGTGCCCCGGCTGGGCAGCGACGCCGATTATTGTGGTTTGGGAGAACGTTACGGACAGGATGGAGCCTTCAGAGGAGTGGACAACGCTCTTTACATCGGTGTGGGGACAGGTATCGCCGATGCCATGATGTTGAGCGGACGTCTTATCCCCTTTGATGAAGCCCGGGATTGGATCGCCAAAACCTGGGAGATTCTGGATGACGACGGCCGCTCATTGGAAGTTTCCCTCTCTGCACCGGGAATTCAGCAGAATTACGCCAATAAGCTCGGGATGTCTTTAGAGAATCTAATGCGACGGAAGATTTACCCCTGGCAGATATATGAACTAGCCAAAGATCAAGATCCAGTAGCGATGGAAGTGGTGGAACAAGTGGCCCAAAAACTTAGTTCGTTAATTTACCAACGCATTGTTACGTTGAGCCAAGGCGATCAGGGGACTAAATTAGTGAAGAGGGATCGTCGTTTAAATCCTGATCATCCATACCGCGGTATGGTTTTCGAACGTATCGTAATCGGGCAACGTTTAGGCGAAATCTGGGAATTTGAAGATTTTAAGCATCTATTACGGAATAAGGTCAAAAGCCGACTGGCTTCTCTAATTCAGCATTCAACCGTTCTCCCAAAATCCATCAAGGATGCTTATTTAACCAGTAACAAGCGCTTGCCTGAGGAGCTTATTGTAGGTTCTCAACTACGGCATTCAGCCGCTCTGGGAGCTGCCATTGATGCCTATCTCCACTGGGCTGAATAGCGAGACCGTTCGGGTAGGTTTAGTCTTACCCGAGGACAATTTAACTAGTATCCAACTTCATCCAGCCGGCGAAGTTACCTTTCTGGAGGTACCCTATCCTCTGCCCTGGCATATCGAAGCTCGGGATGATGAATTATCACTGCACCATAATCGGGGTGAAGTCCGGTTAGACTATCTTTCGCTGACCACAGATGCCGAGCTTTCCCGGATTAAAACCGGTACCGGAATTGAAATCAAGTCCATTGTCGTCGGTCGGGGCTTTCATTGGCAGAAAAAGGTGCCGCTCGTCTTCCCTGGAAAAATTGAAATAGCCGCTCAGTCCGGGCGCTTGATCGTGGTGAATGAAGTTCCCCTCGAGACTTATGTGGCCTGTGTGGCCACGTCTGAGTTGAGCAGCCAGGCCCCGCAAGCGCTACTGCAAGCTCAGACCATCGTGGCCCGCTGCTGGGCGCTGGCTTTTACTGAAAAGAAGCATCAGAGCCTTGGTATTCATTTTTGTAACGACGATTGTTGCCAGCGATATCAAGGGACTACTTATCTTACTCAACACAGTTTAAGAGCCGCTCGTGAGACCGAAGGCATTATTCTCACCTATGGCAATCAGGTGATAGATGCCAGATACTCAAAAAATTGCGGGGGCGTGGTGGAAGCGTCACACAATGTCTGGCCGAATCTTAAAGTCCCATACATGCAAATAAAATGGGATGGACCTCCGCTGCGTACCGATCCTGAGCAATGCTCCTTTGATGAAATCCTAGCTTATGCCGATGGCTGGTGCGGTCCAAAATATTTGCCACCGGAGCGATACACTGAGGTCTTAGGGGCGGTTGATGAACATGCGGAGTATTATCGGTGGGAGTTGGAGCTTTCGGAAAAGGAGATTCTTGCTAATCTGAAACAGTACCAAAACATAGCCTGGAACAAAATAAATGAGCTGCGGCCAATCAAACGTAGCTCCGGGGGACGGGTGATAGAATTGGCTATCACAGGCACAAATCAACAGGGGACGGAAGCAGAACACATTCTTAAAGGTGAATACACTATTCGCCAGATTTTGAGTGCTTCCTTCCTCTATTCCGCCGCTTTCAAAATAACGGATACGACTCATTCCGGTGATGAACGCCGCTTCCACCTTCGGGGAGCCGGCTGGGGTCATGGGGCTGGATTATGCCAGATGGGTGCGTTAGGGATGGCACTTATGGGCTATACTTCTTACGAAATCTTAGGCCACTACTACACCGGATCAGGTTTTGATCAATTCCCCTGAGCTACACGTTAGTCTAACGAATTTTGTTAGCAGCTTTTACAAACAAACCATACTTTTACTTCAAATGGGAAAAATGAAATCGAGGTGGTGGGGGAGCGCTTCGCTCTTTTTCACCTTGAGCAACGCTCTGGTGTTACTTTTGATCTTAGGATGTGCCGGAAGTAAACCCATGAGTAAGAAACAGGAGAAAACGCCCCCGGCAAAGGTTCCTTCGCGGGTCAAAATCGGATTGGAAAATTATTTGGCTCATCCTGAAAAGTACCCCCTCCCTGAAGGACCAGTGGGTTTGTTTACCAATCAAACCGGGATTACCTCCGATTTCAAGTTGAACTATCAGGAACTGGCACGCTTGGTCCCGCTAAGAGTAGTGTTCACGCCGGAACACGGTTTGTTTGGGGCTGAAGCAGCTGGAGCCAGGGTGGAAGACACTGTGGAAATAGGTCACCAACTTAGTGTTGTAAGCACTTATGGTTTGTCGGTAGAAAAACTCCGGCAAGAGTTGGATACGCTGGCGGCAGTGTTCTTTGATATCCAGGATATCGGAATCCGCGCTTACACCTATATCTCCAGTTTAGCTTATTTAATGCGAGCCGCTGCTGATACGGGGACTTTAGTAGTGGTTCTGGATCGGCCAAATCCAATTAACGGAGTACAGGTCGAGGGACCAGTGGTGGAGGATAGTTTGTTGTCGTTTGTGGGTATTTACCCCATCCCGTATCGCCACGGACTCACTATCGGAGAACTGGCGCATTTGTTCAACCGAGAGTTCGGGATTAATTGTAAACTGCAGGTTGTACCTATGAGTAATTGGCGTCGGGATATGTGGTTCGATGAGACTGGCTTGCCCTGGGTACCCACTTCGCCCCATGTGCCTCATCCCAGCACCGTGCTGCCGATGATTACCACCGGTATAATCGGCGAGTTGGGAGTGATTTCAGAGGGAGTAGGCACCACCTTACCATTCGAGTATATCGGTGGTCCCTGGATAAAAAACCCAGACCAGTTTGCAGCGGTCTTGAACGCCAGGCACTTACCGGGAGTGTACTTTAGACCGGCTTTCTTCAAATCATACTACGGGCGATTTAAAGGCCGGCTCAGCGGCGGAGTACAGATTCATATCACAGACCGGGAACGTTTCAAACCCTTTTTGACTGGATTGGAGATCCTAGCTACCCACCTGGAGCTATACCCGGAAATCGATATCTTTCAGACGCCGGAGCGCAATTTGGCATTTGATCGGGTGACCGGACACACCTGGATTCGGGAAGGATTACAAAAAGGCCTGGACGGTACGGACCTCGCCGATCGCTGGCAGGAGGAATTGACGCGTTTTAAAGAAATACGTAAGAAGTATCTGCTATATCAGGATTAAAAATGAATCAAATCAAATCAGAATCAAACTACCGCCCTACGGATAGGACTGTTTGTAACTATTCATTTCCCGAGAGAATAAAACCCCGCAACCAATATCTGCGTCCATTTACATTGCTGGGACTGTTATTGTTCCTGGGGACGGTTGGTCTAGGCTTCGGGCAAGATCGCTACACCGGCCCCCATGCTGCTCAGCAGTTTCAATTCGGTGATTTGCCGACTCCCCCGGATAAGGAAATGGAAGCCGAGGGTCCGACGGAACCGTTGCGGGCGCGGCGAGTCCAGCCCGATCATGTAGTTTTTGGCTATCATCCATATTGGAGCGGAACGGCTTATCAAAACTACAATTATAGTCTGCTGACCCATATAGCATTCTTCAGCGCTGAAATAACCTCCCACGGTTACATCAGTGACGACCACGGCTGGCCGGTGACCAGCTTGATCAACCTGGCGCATAGCCACGGGGTAAAAGTGATTCTGACGGCAACTTTGTTCAACAGTAGTGACATTGCCACCTTGTTGTCCTCATCCACCTATCGCCAAAATGCTATCAACAGCCTGCTTTCCCGAGTTCAAGCGGCCAATGCCGATGGAGTTAACATCGACTTCGAGATGGTACCCAGCGGTCAGGAAAGTAATTTCAACACCTTTATCCATGATTTAACTCAAGCATTTCACTCTCAGATTCCCGGTTCGGAAGTGAGTATCGCCATGCCCGCGGTAGATTGGTGGGATTCTTACGACTATGGTTATCTAAATGATAACTGCGACTATCTAATGATCATGGGGTATGACTACTTTTGGGGCGGAAGTGACCACGCCGGTCCCGTGGCACCGCTGAATTCCGGATTTTCCAGTTGGTATATCCAGCGCACGGTGGAGGACTATCTTAGCGAGACCGGTGGAGACGGCAGTAAAATCATTCTAGGCTTACCATGGTACGGCATTGATTGGCCGGTGGTAAACAGCGCCATGGGCGCGGCAACCACCGGATCGGGATCAGCTGTGTTCTATGCGTCCGCCGAGGCTGCTGCCCAGTCCTTCGGAAAACTTTACAATTCGCAGGCACCCTCCGCCTGGTATCGGTACACTTCCAGCGGGAGTTGGCACCAGGCCTGGTATGACGATAGCACTAGCCTGGCAGCTAAATACAGTTACGCTGTGGAAACGGGACTAGCCGGCGTCGGGATTTGGGCGCTGGGGTATGACGGGGGCCGACAAGAGATGTGGGGTGCCCTGTATGACATTCTGGGAGGTGGCGGACCACCGCTACCCCCATCCTGGTTTTACGTACGGAACATTGGAAATAACCAGCTGCTAATCCAATTCCCGGCAGTGGCCCACGCCGATAGTTACAAAGTTTATCTCTCAACCGACGCAGTCAGTTTTACGGCCTATCGAGAATCAGCGGTGCCTTTATTCGTCCTTGATTCGCTGGAAAGCGGAACACTGTATTACTTCAAGCTGCGCAGCGTTAACCGTGAGGGCATGAGTGATTTTACCGAAGTCCTGGGGGGTGTGCCCACTATGGGGACGGCTCCCATTCTAATCGTAAACGGATTCGAAAGAGTTTCCGGAACCAATAACACTTTTGATTACATCAAGCGCCATGGGCCACCCATTGCCGCTTTGGGATTCGCTTTCGATGCCGCCAGCAATGATGCGGTGGAGGCCGGGATTGTGGATTTGAATCAATACAGCTTAGTGGATTGGATCTCAGGGGAAGAGGCCACCGCCACCGTCTCTTTTAGTCAAACTGAACAAGAAGCACTCATGAATTATTTGAATAATGGGGGACGACTCTTCGTATCCGGCTCGGAAATCGGTTGGGATCTGGTGGCCAACGGCAGTCAGGCTGATATCGATTTCTATCATAACTACCTGAAGGCTGACTATATAGTGGATGATGCCGGAGTTTACACTGTGCATCCCACGGCTAACGGCATCTTCAACGGGCTGGCTGATATGAATTTTGATAACGGCTCCCACGGTAGCTACGATGTGGACTATCCTGAAGGCATAAAGCCCCGAGGGGGCGCAGTAAGTAATCTGCGCTATTCCGGGGTAGACTATAATAGCGTCGGTGGAGCCGGCATTCAGTACTTAGGACCTTTCAACGGTGGCGAAATCGGTGGAGTTGTTTACTTAGGTGTGGGGTTGGAGGCCTTCTATCCTGCATCCGCACGACAGGCCATTATGGAACGAGTGCTGAACTACCTGATGCCCGGAACCAACGTGGCCGATACGCCCCAGCCTCAAGATTTTCACCTTTTGCAGGTCTTTCCTAACCCCTTTAACTCCCAATTGCAAATCAAGCTGCGCGTGCAGCCATCCTCCAAAATTACCATACGGATCTTCGACTTGAAGGGCAGGGAAGTTCAGCGGCAAGAACTGACCGCCCGTACGAATTTGCTATCCTGGACCTGGTCACCTGATAATCTGGCCTCAGGAGTGTATTTATTGGAGGCTCGAGACCACTATAACCGTTCTCTAGTGAAAGTTTCATACGTCAAATAGGAATAAAGGGTATTTCTGATGAACCGATGGAGGCCAAGCTCGATCACTTCTAGAAAAAACCATGTGGTTCTTTTGGTGGTAAGTACGCTTTTGATTAGCTGCCATCCGTCGGTTTCCTCCAAACCTGAAATTCCCCCGCAGGGGCCGCATCAACGCCAGCAAGAACAATTCGGCAAAAAACAGCCGCCGGTGGAACCAGTGCACGTTTTAACCGGAATTGAGGTTCTGGAAAAATTGAAATTCCGGCCCTTGAAGGGTAAGACAGTGGGCGTAATCGCTAATCAGACTTCAGTTGATCGACGAGGGAAACACCTGGTGGATTTACTGGACCTGGCGCCGGACGTTAAAGTGGGTGCAATATTTGCGCCGGAACACGGCTTTCGGGGACGACATTCGGCTGGAGCTACGATTAGTGATACCATTGACTCTGAGACCGGAGCTCCTATCTACAGTCTGTTCGGCAAGATCCGTAAACCAACCCCCCAGATGTTACAGGGTTTGGACGCTCTTGTATTCGATATACAAGATATTGGCGCCCGGTTTTACACCTACATCTCTACTCTCGGCTACGTCATGCAAGCCGCAGCAGAGAGTAAATTACCTCTATTCATACTGGACCGGCCGAATCCGTTATCCGGTCACATCGACGGCAATGTTTTGGATTATGGATTCCGTTCTTTTGTCGGGATGTACCCCATTCCGATCCAACATGGCTTGACAGTAGGTGAATTAGCGCGACTGATCCAGGGAGAGGTATGGCTTGCAGGTGTCGACAGCCTGGAACTGCATATCGTAACCATGGATGGCTGGACCCGCGATTTGTTCTTTAACGAAACGGATTTACCCTGGCGTCCCACTTCACCCAATATGACCAATATGAACGCTGCCATGTTATACCCCGGATTATGTCTATTGGAAGCCACTAATTGCTCTGAAGGCAGGGGTACTGAGCATCCCTTTGAGTGGATTGGAGCCCCATACATCAAAGGCCGGGAGTTGGCTCAGGCACTTTGGAAACTAAGGCCGTCAGGATTGTCAATCGAGCCAGTAGACTTTGTGCCCAGAAGTCTGCCCGGAAGGGCTGAACACCCTAAATATTTGAACGAGAGGGTGGAAGGGGTGGCACTTAAAGTACTCGACCCCCATACTTTTCATCCCGTACCATTTGGAGTGAATCTTTTAGTTACCTTGAAAAAACTTTATCCAGAACAATTCAAATGGCGCAGCTCTATGGCCATAGATCGCTTGTGGGGAGATGATCGCTTACGTAAACTGATTGACGCGGGCGCTTCGGCGGAAGAAATCATCGCCACGTATCAGAAAGAGTTGGCACATTTCAAAGCCACTGCCGCCCGATATCTCCTGTACCCTGCAGCTAATCGAATTCCCGTAGTCCAAGGGAGGTAAACCATGCAATTATCCGTTCTGGACTGGTCCTTAATTCTGCTGTATATCCTTTTTTCCCTGGGAGTCGGTTTCTTTTACAGCCGTCGAGCTGGCTCCAGTACTGAGGAGTACTTCCTTTCGGGAAGATCACTACCATGGTGGGTGATCGGCACTTCCATGGTGGCTACCACTTTTGCTGCCGATACTCCCTTGGCCATCACTGAATTCGTCAGGGGGCCGGGCATCTGGCAAAACTGGTTCTGGTGGAATCAGTTGCTGGTGGGAATGTTGGGGGTATTTCTGTTTTCCCGTCTATGGCGTCGCGCGCGGGTTTTAACCGATAATGAGCTATTGGAAATTCGATATGGTGGAAAACCGGCGGCAATTCTGAGAGCATTTAAAGCCGGCTATTTTTCCATCCTCTACAACTTCATCGTCATGGGCTGGGTCATAAACGCCATGGCCGCCGTTTCAGCCGTGATGCTCAATATTGACCGCTGGGTGGCTGTTTGGGCCTGTGTCGGCATTGCTTTACTCTATGCCCTGCTTTCAGGTTTCTGGGGAGTAGTGGTCACCGATGTGGTGCAGTATGGAATTGCCATGTTCGGTTCAATTATGCTGGCTATCATCGCCGTCAGTCGCGTAGGTGGTCTGGACGCTTTGGTGACTAAGCTGGATCAAGCCATTGGCCAGCAGCAAGTGATAGAACAACGAGTGGAACAACTGGAGCAACAATTGGAAAGTGCGCCCCTTACGCAACAAGACAGTTTGAAACAATTGATTGCCGCCCAACAAGCGCAGCTGAAGAAGATACCAGACGTACACGAGAATACGCTGAGTTTCGTGCCGCCCGTACCCAAAGCCGGCTTTTTTACCAGGGAGTTCTGGGAGTCTCCCTTCTCCAAATTCCTGGTATTCATTCTGGTCATGTGGTGGTCGATGCACAACACTGATGGTGGTGGTTACATCATTCAACGCATGAGCGCCGCTAAGAATGAGAAACATGCCATGTTAGCTACCCTCTGGTACAACCTTAATCACTACGCTTTCAGAGTCTGGCCCTGGATTTTGGTGGCAATGGTTTCGCTGCTGCTGTTTCCGGATTTAAGTCAACATTCCTTAGGCGCTAAAGCCGGATACCCATTGGTTATGCAATCTGTTTTAGGTTCGGGTTTAAGGGGTATACTAGTCGTATCCTTCCTAGCCGCTTTCATGTCCACCATCGATACCCATTTGAACTGGGCGGCTTCTTACGTAATCAATGATATTTACAAACGTTTTTTCCGCCCTGAAGACAGCTTCAAAAACACCGCCGAAGCCCAACGCCATTACATTTTGGTGGGGCGTATTGCTACGGTGGTGCTGATGGCCTCCGCGGCACTGGTAGCCATGAAGATGCAAAGCATTAGCAAAGCCTGGGAGTTTATCGTGGCCATGGGAGCAGGCATCGGGTTGGTCTTGATTCTGCGCTGGTTCTGGTGGCGCATCAACGCCTGGACCGAAATCGCGGCTCTGGCTACTTCAGTGGTCATTACAGTTGTGTTGGAGATAATTGCTGCGGTACAGACCTATAACGCCCATCTGCCATACACTCTATTCGGGCGCCCACCAGTGATTTTCGGCATGCCGCTCCAGATTCATCATAAGCTACTGATCATCGTACCTATTTCCATCATAGTGTGGTTGATCGTAACCAAACTGACTGCTCCGGAGTCTCACGAAACTCTGCTGAATTTCTACCGCCGGGTTCAGCCCGGTGGGTGGTGGGGACCAATTGCTAAAGAAGTCAAGCGTGACAAACCCCCGGTGTTGAAAGGTTTTCTGGGAAACTGGATAGCCGGTTTAGCCCTGGTGTGGGGTGCTACTTTTGCCATCGGTCATATGGTATTCGGTCATTGGACCAAGGGCCTGGCCCTAACGGGCATTTCCATTCTGGGCTTCCTATGGATGTGGCGCAGCACCATCTCCAAACTTGGGGATGACTAGCCTATCCATTGTTAATTCAGAGACGGTCATAATACTGACCTTTATAGATGCCTTCCGGAACATAAGCCTCTTTTCCATCGCAATAGGGCTGTAGAACAGAATGTTCAAACCGTAGGAAATTATTGTTAGCGGGTTAATATTCTGCCATCGCTCGCAAAAAAGTAATTAGCGCTCCCTGGAGCGGAGGGTAATTGTTTCAGATAAGGAGTGTATCCTATGTGGAGTAAAGAGAAAAAGGGTATCTGGGGTTGGGCCATGTACGACTGGGCCAACTCGGCGTTTGCGACTACTGTTATGGCCGGTTTCTTTCCCATCTTTTTCAAGCAGTATTGGAGTGCTGGGACAGATGTAAATGTCAGTACGGCGCAACTAGGTCTGGCCAATTCCCTAGCCAGCCTGTTTGTGGCTCTCATGGCACCCATCGTGGGCTCCATTGCCGACCATGCCTCAAATCGCAAGAAATTTATGGTGTTTTTCGCCTATCTGGGCGTGTTGATGACCGCGGCGCTCTTTCTGGTCCATAAGGGGCAATGGCAGCTGGCAGCCATCACATATGCCATTGGAGTGATTGGATTTTCCGGAGCTAACACTTTTTATGACTCCCTATTACCTGATGTGGCTAGAAAAGAAAAAATTGACTACGTCTCCGGTTTAGGATATGGCATGGGCTACATCGGTGGAGGACTGTTATTTGCCATCAACGTAGTGATGGTGCAAAAACCAGAGCTCTTCGGATTGGCGGATGCTTCCCAGGCGGTGCGTTTTTCATTCCTCACTGTGGCTGTGTGGTGGGGTCTTTTTACCTTGATTACCATTTTCTGGGTGGAAGAAAAGACCTTCGAGCGAGAAGGAGGACTTTCGTTAAGCACCATCAAACAGGGATTGGCGAGCTATGTGGATACTTTCAGAAAGATAAAACGCATCCGCACTGTCTTTCTGTTTCTGGCGGCATTCTGGTTCTATATCGATGGTGTAAATACCATCATTCGCATGGCCATCGATTACGGACTATCCATTGGGTTCCAATCCAATGACCTCATCATCGCTTTGTTGATTACCCAATTCGTGGGCTTCCCAGCTGCCATTCTGTACGGCAAATTGGGGGAGAAATGGGGAGTTCGCCGGGGAATCTACTTGGGAATTGTAGTTTACCTGCTGGTCACTGTGTGGGGAGTGATGATGAAGGAACGGTACGAATTCTATGTGCTAGCTATCGTAATTGGGTTAGTGCAGGGAGGAATCCAGGCGTTGAGCCGTTCTTATTATTCCCGTTTGATCCCTGAAAACCAGGCCGGTCAGTTTTACGGGTTTTACAATATGTTGGGTAAATTCGCGGCTATTCTTGGGCCCGTGATGATCGGCTCCGTAGGACTGATCGTGAAAGGGACTCTGCTGCCCCTAGCTACCACGCCGGAGCAGTTCACCGCAATCACCCAGATTGCTTCCCGCTGGGGCATCGGGTCTATAGCTTTACTGTTTATCATCGGCGGCATTTTGCTCTATTTTGTTAATGAAGAAAAGGCCCAGGAGGAACTGGCTCTATTTAAAGATTAAAGACCAACTAATAAACCCAGGGAAAAAACGGCGGCCCTCTGGTCGCCGTTTTATTTAACCGGGATGAGAATTGATAATTACTGAGGTAGTTCCCCTAAATTTCTCTGCGGGCTTAATGGCAGAATACTGGGAGTGTGTTGGAAAAAATTAACGGGATTTGGTAGTTAGCGGCGATTCAGAAGTTGAAACAGAATGGTCAATAGCAGACTTAGAGCTATACTAACCAGGATTGAAGTGGTTACCGGAAAATAAAAGCGGAAGTTGGGGCGGCGGATGATGATATCCCCGGGCAAGTGACCCAGTCCCAATTTCTGCAGCCATGGCCAAATAATCCCCACAAGCACTAAAACAATTCCCAATCCGATCAACCAGCGCTGCATGGAAAAAATATAGATCATCACCGGGAGTGAAGGGATGCTTTTTCCTTGTAGTACACCTTTTGTACACCTATATTTAAAACAACTAAAAGGGAGAAAGAGATGGTGTTGACTCCCAAGCAAAAAGAGCTTTACGACTTCCTACGGGAATACTGGAATAGTCAGGGGGTAATGCCCACGGTACGGGAGATTCGAGAGCATTTGGGACTGGCCTCCAACTTTGCCGTACAGAAGCGACTGGCCGCGTTGCAAAAGAAAGGCTACCTGGGAATTACCCAATCCCGCGCGGCCCGCAACCTGCGCCTGGTGGGGGAAGTGGGAGAGAGCGTATTGCTGGAAGTGTTGGGGGTGGTTACGGCGGGAGTGCCAATTGAGGCCCTGGAAGTGCCGGAACCGGTAGAAGTACCGCGCTACCTGCTGCAGGGAACGGATAATTTCGCCTTGCGCGTCAAGGGTGATTCCATGATGGACGCCAATATCGAAGATGGGGATATCATCATTGTCAAACCACAGGAGAAAGCTGAACATGGTCAGATAGTGGTGGCCCTCATCAACGGCGAAGCCACGGTAAAGAAATTGGATCTCTCCGGCGAAAGGGTGGTTCTGCGGCCCTGTAATCGTTCTGGAGCCTACCAGCCACTGGTGGTGGGGCCCGAGGACCAGTTTGAATTACGGGGCGTAGTAGTGGGCTTGTTACGGCGATATCGGAAGTAAGGTATGGCGCGCCGGGTGGTATATCTGGACATTCCTGCCTTTCCCGCCACGGTGGAGCAAATTCGGGAACCGGCATACCGCGGGCGTCCGCTGGTGGTGGCTTCCGGCGGTGGTCCCCGGGCCATAATTCTTTCCGCCTCCCATCAGGCCCGGATTGAAGGAGTGGGGAAGGGCATGCCCGTGCGCGAAGCATTGAAACGGGTTCCGGATTTGACGGTTCTGGACCCGGATTTCGCCCTGTACCGTCGGGCCATGCGGGCGGTGCTTGAGCGTCTCCAGGTCTATTCGCCGTTAGTGGAACCGGAGCGTTACGGGCACGTGGCTCTGGATATGACCGGCAGCCATTGGCTTTTCAGACGCATCAAAGACGTGGCCTATCGCATTTATCAGGAGTTGCGCCGTGACCTTCGGCTTCCTTCCAGTCTGGGGATCGCCGAAAACAAACTGGTTTCGGGAGTGGCGGCTCGCTACGTCCAGGAATATGCCGAACTGTTTGACGTTTTACCCGGCTGCGAGCGTTCTTTTCTGGAACCGCTGGAGGTAAACGTGTTGCCCGCGGTGGGCTATTCCGATTTGCGGGAGTTGCTGGCGGAACTCAATATTCGCACGGTAGGCCTACTGGCCGCCGTTCCCCTCCCTCAGTTGATGCGGGTAGTGGGCCCCCGGGCTTTGCGGTTGCATCAACAAGCTCTGGGCATTGACCCCTCTCCGGTGCGCCCTCCCGAACGCGCTTCCCAGATCAAAGTGAGCTACACCTTCAGCGAGGACACCAACGATGTGGAAATCCTGATGGGCACTCTGTTCTACCTGGTGGAGCAGGGCTGTCAAACTCTGCGGCGGCGTCAACAACAGGCGGGGCGGTTGCGTTTGTTCTGTCGCTATGCGGACCAGCAGGTTATGGGACGCACCCTGCGGGTGAATCCGCCGTCGGCCTTGGAAAGCGTGTTCTACGCCGGTTTACAACAATTGGAGGACCGCCTCTGGCAACGACGGGTGCGAATCCGTTATCTGTCCTTGACCTGGGAAAAGCTGGTACCGGCGGACAATCAACTAACCCTTTTTGGCCTGCCGGAAAACTCCCAACCGGCAGGACGGCTGGCCGCGGCTTTGGACCACATCCGAACCCGCTATGGCTATGAGGCCATAAGTTTCGGCCGCACCTGGACTGCCCTGCCGCCCCGGCTCTCGCCTGGGGCTGACCGCGGTTTCATTAACCGCAGAGGCTCCAAAGCAGCGCAGAGTTTCGCAGGAAAAGTATATAGAGTGTAAAGGTAGCTAGGTTCTGGGTATTTAAGAGCAGAGGTGGATGTGAAGTCTTAATGCTGATCTAACCCCTACAAAAACAAATGGATACACAAATTTTACCTTATTGACCTTATGTACCTTATTGACCCTATATACCTT
>CAYXZO010000010.1:42951-53999 GCA_964469505.1 uncultured Lentisphaeria bacterium
GATACACAAATTTTACCTTATTGACCTTATGTACCTTATTGACCCTATATACCTTCTATGCCTTTGCGTCCTTTGCGAGAGATGTGGAAGACCGCCGATGGCAGACAGCAGACAGCTGTAAGAAAGAAGACCGCTTTCAATCCTAGTTGGTGGATTTGCCTGCTAGCTGATGGGCAGATCTTCGCTTCAGTTCAACCGGTTCTTCGTTTCAGTAGCCATACATAGTAATTCGTTATTCCAGTTATGCCCGGAGACACAAAAAACTCAACAAAATCCTCTGATACTCCGCGTGATTTACACGATTGTAGTCTCAATAACCACAACACTGTTACCTATGTTTTGACACTAAAGTGTTACCTATGTCCTGACCTTTCCCTTCACCCAGTCCTTCTACGGTCCGCGGTCGGCCGTCAGCGGTCCAGAGTAGTTACGTAGCTGGAAGGGCAGGACTCGAACCTGCATCATCCGGATTAACAGTCCGGTGCCTTGCCAATTAGACCACCTTCCAAAGAGATGGTAAAACTATTTTATTTTCTCCCGCAGGCAATCGGGTTTTGATTCCTTCAGGAACCTCAACTTATAAATTGACCCTATGCCGTCCGGAGCACGCCCAAGATTACTTCATTACTTCCTGGCACTAAGCATTTCGCTCGGACTACGAGCCCAGAATTCCTGGCCTGAAATCCGACTCCTTAGCCCTGAAAGCGACGTTATTACCATCAATGGGGAAGCTTTGACCCTTGGAAGCCTTTCCGACACTATTCTCCCAAAAGCAGTTGCCCTTACCAATACGGCCGCTATTGGTTTCAGCACCTCATACCTCATTCTATTTTCCGCTCTGGATTTACCGGCCCGCCGTTTGAACTACCGACTTCAGGAAGAACATTTGTTCCGTGACTATCGGCACCGGAAAACTGAGTTAAAAAGCTTACCCGGCCCCCTGGGATCAACCTGGATGTGGGATTGGGACGGCACTGTAGTGTATCTCGACCATAACGGTGCGCGACGGGAGTATACTTTACCAATGATAGCAGAAAAGACCATCCTAGTTGCCTTACCAGCGGGGCTACTGATCGCTTCCCAGACAGGGACCCAATGGATACCAGAGAATAGCCTTACTCCAGTGATCCTATCCGACTCCGAAGATTCCCTGCGGCTGGTGTGCTTTGGTAATGAGGGCTGTATCCAGCAAGATAAAAAAGGACAGCTACTGGCACGGACATATTCGGGACAAAGTTGGAAATTGCCTCCATTTTCTTCTATGGGGGTCTGGTTGTCCTCTTTCCAGACATCCTGGGGATGGCTCTGGATGCCCGATTCAGGACTTGTTCCGGTGGAAGACCTGATGAGGCAGAAGTGAAGAATCTTTATAAGCTTATTTTGCTCCTGCTTGGCCTCATTGTAGCGGCGGACGGTTGGGGCCAAACACCCCTGGAGGGTGATAGCTTGAGACTGATGGTGGGAGATACGGTTCTGCTACTACCCGCCGTCATGGGAGGGGTGTATGAATTCCTGGCCCCAACACTTCTGGATTCGGCTGAGACTAATTCGCCGAACGTTTCTCACTCACCTTCGAATGCTTCACCCACCAACAAATCCTTACGCGCTTCGGGAACCATAACCCGGGGTTTACGCCTGCAAAGCGGTGGCAGCCTGGATCTCCAATCAGGCATGTTCTTACATCTCTCCGGTGAGGTCGCCCCCGGACTTGAGCTCCAAGGCGTCATTTCCGAAACCCAGACGCCTTTTCAGACTCTAGGATTAACGGGACGTTTAAATGATTTCGACCAGGTTTATTTGACATTACAGAGCAATACTTTCAGCGGCCGGATCGGTAATCTGGAATTGCGGAACCGTACTAATGAATTCATCCGTTTCCAACGCAAAGTGCAAGGGCTGGATTTTGCCTGGCACCCGGGGAATTTTGAGCTGAAAACCCATGCTGGATTGACTTATGGACGCTATCAGCGCTTGGATTTTCTCGGCACTGAAGGTAAACAGGGGCCTTATCAGCTGACGGGCGCTGCTGGCGAACGTCTTATTGTCATCGTAGCCGGTTCTGAACGCGTGTATCTCAACGGCGTGCTTTTACAAAACGGAACGGACCGGGATTACATTCTGGATGAGGCCGCGGGCACCATTACTTTTACCGCCAGGCATCCCATCAGTGCCACCGATCGTATTCGAGTAGAATTTGAATACGTGCCTGACCTTTACCTGAGCGGATTCGCTTACAGCCGGCAAATTCTGGGAGCAGCTGGAGCCTGGGAAACACCGGACAGCAGCTGGAGTATCGCATTGACCTGGAATCTTGAACGGGATGATCCTGGTCATCCTTTAGGAGGAATTGCCAGTGATTCCTTGCGCCAGCTGTTTCAGCTCGATTCCAATGCTACCGGTTTTGCCAGACAGGAGCTGATAACCGTGGATTCACTTCAAGGTAGTTACCGTCGTGATTCTGCCGGTCATTTGGTCTATGTGGGCCCCGGGCAGGGTGATTACCGCGTGGAGTTCGTTTATGTGGGGCGGGAGAAAGGCACATATCGCCGGGTGGGGTACGGCGCCCAGTCCTTTTTCATTTTTGATTCTCTAGCCGGTGAATACGCTCCTTACCGTCTGTTAGCCGCTCCTAAGGCTCAACAGGTCGTAGAATTGTCCATCAAGCATTTCAGTAAGCGACAAAGCACGCGCCTGGTAATGGCTCTGTCACAGGAGCACCCGAATCTCTATCGCCCGCAACCGGTAGCGGCTCTGCCGGCCTGGCAATTGGAGCAAGAATTGCGCTTCGGCCGGTGGAACCTGCGGGGATTCTGGCGGCATACCGGAACCGGTTTTACCAGCCCGGAACCACTGCGGAGCGCTGAATTCTACCGTGACTGGCAAGTAACCGAACGTCGCCGGGAGCGGGAGGAAGAAAGCCGCCTCGAGTTGCATTGGGGGGCGGGAAAGCATTCCTTGGCACTGCAAACCGCCGGTTTGTGGCGGGACAGTCTTAATTGGCTCCAGCGCTGGAGTTTACGCTTCAACTGGCAACAACCATACTGGGGCTTGAAGGCCCGAACCCGCTATCTGGATAGGGGAGAATCACCCTACCTGGTACAATCCCTGGCCGGTCGGGTGGGAATAAAGAATCAACACCTTTTTTTCCGGGGTGAGATAGAAGATGGTGGTGGAGCTGTAGGACCATATGGAGCGGATAATCATTTCCTGGGGACGATTGGGTTGCATTCCCTGCTAGGCAGGGCCTTCATAGGAGAGGTTTATCAGCGTTTGCGGCGGGAATTTGCTCCTAGTGTTGGATACAGTTTCCTAGGATCAAAAACAGCCTTCAGCCGACAATGGTGGGTGGAGAAGTGGGATGTGGGCATGTCACTGGCTACCACGGATACTTTACGCCACCATCTGCGGGCTTCATTTAACCACCGCCGCCTGTTGGTCGCCGACTCCGCCGGAGCGCGGAATTTTTTGGTAGGTGAATTAAGCAGCGAATGGCATTTACCGGCGCCCCTTGAGGTGTGGAATCTTAAAGCTGAAATTTCCCAACGGGCCTTACCCCGTTTTGTTTTCTATTATGTGGAAGTGGATACTGGATACGGGAATTACAGCTATGATCCCCATATCCGTGATTATGTCCCCACTGTGGGGGGACGATTTTTACGCCAGCAAATGTACACCGATGAGGAAATCCAGTCCCGCACCCTGGAAATCGCCAACAGTCTTTCCGGGCGCTGGAAGCGAGGTCCGACTGACGGCAGCTCCTTGAGTTTCCGCTTATCTCAACGTTACCATTCCGATCGGCACCTGGATAGCCAAACTCCCCAACTGGAAACCGGCTCCTGGCGTCTGCAATTACGTCTTAGCTCCCAAGGTAAACTCCGTCAAACCGTGCTGGAGGTTTTTCAACGGAACTACCTGAATGGCCTCAGTACGGTAGGCACGGAAAGAGATCGCAATCGCAATCTAGCCTTGACCTTGAAGTTTCGTCCCTATAGACGCTGGCGCTGGCAGAGCAGCTTGAAATGGGAAGAACGACACCACGCCGCTGATTACAATCGGTTGCTAGAGGAGGAATGGGCCGCCTGGCGCTGGAGCGGTGCCGCGCGACGCTACCTGGCCCGGAAATGGCGGGTCAAACTCAATCTGAATTTGGGCTTAGTTCAGGATCGCCTGGAAAACCAGACTGTACAGGGATGGACTTTGGGTTTGACACTGGAGCGCAATCGGCTGCCCCGCTGGCAACTCAGCCAGAATTTTCAGATCAGCTATCTGCAAGGGCAGACGAACTATCTACCTTATGCAATGTTCCAGGGGCGTCAACCGGGTTGGAACTGGAAGGAAACGGCCCGACTGGTTTATCGATTCAGCACTTCCTTTCGCCTTACCACCTTGGTCACATTACAGCAACGAGGGGTTGAGCCAGTGGAGAAGTATTTTTCCCTGGAGGGTAGTACCAATTTTTAAGGCCTTAAAAATAGCGTTGGCAATCGTCATCTCTGTAGGACTGCTGAGAGCCCAGTCACTCTCAGTACGGCTCATTACCCCCTCACATATCGAGAATCACAAGATACATCCCTCCCGGTTGGAAAGCTGGCTGTCACAGATTCTTGACGAATGGCGGACCCAGGGGTATTGGAGTGCCAGACTATCTCTGGAAAAAGATTCTACCGCTGAGGGCGAGTATTTGCAGGTGCAGGTCGTTCCCGGTGCTGAGCCTCAAATTGTGCAGTTGCATTTTCGCGGTGCAAGAATAACCAAACCTTCCACCTTCGAGCGCGCCTTTGGCATGGAGGAGAGGCCCTTAACGAGTAAGGATTTGCCTTTAATAGTAAGGCGCTTACGGGAACAAGGCTTGGGTGATTTGGAACCCGTGCGAATCCACAGCTTGGGGAATAACCGTTACAGTGTGACCTACCTGGTCCAGAACGAAAAGGATCTTCAATTCACCGGTTTTCTTGGATATCAAGGCAATACCCGTAGTGATTCCGGACGCTGGTTGGGACGATTGCAGTTTCAAATTCCCTCCCTCTTAGGATCGGGAAGGAGCTTCAGTTTCCGCTGGGAACGGCTCCGCAATAATTCTGAAAAAGTGGAGGTAGCTTACCACGATCCCTGGTTTTTCAACACCTTCTGGGAAGCGGGAATCCTTTATCAGCGGGAAGTGGTGGGCGGCCAATACCTCACTATTCTCCGCGCTTTTACATTTGGGTATCCCGTCAATCGGCATAATTTGTTGGAGTTTGCCTACCGCCGAGAACAAAGTATCCTGACACCCACTGGAAGAAGCGCCCACCCACAGTGGCAGGAACAGAATCGCGACTTGTTGGGAGTACATTACCGCCGGGAATGGGGGGGGATTGCGGACGGCAATTGGGGACGCTTCCGGGCCGGCTTTTCACGACAGCTTCGCTTGCAGCCGGGAGTGGTACAACGATTGGAATTGGCCTTGAAAACCAGGTTAAAAATCGGCACAGGATGGGACCTGTTGCTGCGCCAGGGGGCAACGGTTCAAACCGGTCCAGATGCTACAACCGATCCGGGTTTATGGCAACCGCTGGGGGGGATTGGCACCGTACGCGGGTATGCCCAGGAGGAGGTTAGAGGTGTTTCGGTAGGTTGGTCCCAACAGGATTTGATCTGGCGACCGGGAAATACTGCCTGGCACTTTTTTATCGATCTTGGGATGATAAGTTTACCAGAGGGGGATTCTCAGCGTTTATGGGGGTATGGCATGGGCGCTTTTTTTAATACCAACTCGGGCTTGGTGGACGTAAGTCTAGCCTGGCATCCGGGAATTAACTTACAAGGAGCATTTGTGCATATTGTTTTAAGAGAGGTGGCCTGGTGGATCGGGCATTAATGTTAAAGAAAACTTTGGAGCACTTTACCCGAAATCCGGGCCAGCCTTTTCGGGTGCGGCGCTTATTCCGCAAATTGGGTTTCCCGAATCACAGCTATGGATTGTTCCGATCGGTCCTGGGGGAATTGGAACAAACGGGGCATATCGCCCGGCGTGGTCGCCATCAATATGCTCTGGCAGAGAAAAAGACCACCGTGGTAGGTAAGCTATCCCTCACCTCCCGGGGCTTCGGCTTCGTCAAAGTGGATGAGGAAACGGAGATTTTTATTCCCGTTCAGGATACGCTCAACGCCCTGGATGGAGATCTAGTAAGGGTAGAACTGCGAGCCCGGCAACGTGGTCCTAACAAAGAAGGGCGAATACTTCAGGTTATACAACGCGGCCGTACAGAGTTTTTAGGGCGCTTCACCATGGATCGTTTTGGGGCCTGGGTGGTACCCTATGATCGCACTACCTCAGTGCGCTTTTCGATTCCTCCCGAACATCTGGCTGAGGCCCGCGAGGATGATTTGGTCATTGTAGAATTATTGACCTGGGAGCCTTTTCAACCGGAACCGGTAGGGCGCATCAAGGAAGTTCTGGGCAAACCGGGGATCGATTTCAATGATACCTTACTGGTGATTCGTCAATTCGATCTACCCACTAAATGGTCTTCCAAAGCCCTCAAAGAAGCTGAAAGGCTTAGTGAGCAAGCGATACAAACGGAAATCAGCCGGCGGTTGGATCTGCGCCATTTGCGGACTTTTACCATCGATCCAGTGGATGCGGCCGATTTCGATGATGCCCTTTCCATCGAAAAACTACCTGACGGTAATTGGCGTCTGGGGGTGCATATCGCCGACGTGAGTTTCTTCGTTCCTCCGGGTTCAGCCCTGGATCGTGGGGCTCGTAAACGTGGTAATTCCGTTTACCTGGTGGGTGAGGCCATCCATATGTTGCCCGCTACGCTGGCGGGGGATCGCTGTTCTTTGGTACCGGGCAAGCCGAGGCTGACCTTCAGTTGCCTGATCACTCTGGACGACGAAGGAATGGTAAAAAGCTATGAATTACGTCCCAGTGTGATTCTTTCCCATGCTCGGCTCAATTACCAAGAAGCCCAGGAAATAATAGACGGCCGGAGTGAGCACCCTCTGGCGGAAGACTTACGGATTATGGAGATGTTACGGCGGAAAATATTCCAGCGCCGTAAAGCATTGGGTAGTATTGATCTGGACATCCCTGAACCGCGAGTGGAGTTGGGCTCGGATGGCCTTCCCGTGGATATTAAACCTCGAGAACGACTAGTAAGCCATCGGCTGGTGGAAGAGTTTATGCTCCTGGCCAACAAATGTGTAGCCCAGGAGCTGCTCAAAGGTCCCAAGGAGCGATCCGCGGTAGGTATTTTCCGTAATCACGAGCCTCCCGATCCCGAAGACCTGCGGCGGTTGAGGGTGATTCTACAGCGACTCCGTATTCCGGCCCGGTTGCGCTTACAAGCCACGGGCAGAGATTTCCAGGCCGTTATTGATGAAGTCCGAAACAGTCCCTATCGACATTTCATCGAAAAAATCGTACTGCGCAGCATGACCCTGGCCGTTTACGGTCCTGAAAATAAAGGACACTTCGCTTTGGCCTTTCCGGAATATACCCACTTTACTTCACCGATAAGGCGTTACGCTGACCTAACCGTACATCGCTTATTGAAGAAGAAGCTTGGCTTTGAAAAAGATACCCGCTATCCGGACCGTGATAGTCTGGCGCGCCTATCTAATCATTTGAATGAGCGAGAAAAAGTGGCTGAGGATGCCGAGCGCGAACATTTAAAAATGAAGCAGCTCCAGTGGCTCAGCCGGCATGTAGGTGAGGAGTTTGAAGGGGTTATTTCCGGCGTGACCCATTTTGGATTTTTCGTGGAACTGGCGGATACTTTTGTGGAGGGGCTGGTACATCTCAGACACTTAGATGACGATTGGTATGAGTACCGGGAAAACGAATTCGCCCTGTTTGGCAGGCGGACCCATCGCCGCTTCCAACTGGGTGATCCAGTACGGGTGCGGGTAGCTTCCGTATCAGTGGCCGAAGGGATGGCTGATTTTCAGCTACTTCGCCACAATCCCCAGAAAGGGAAAGGAGCTGAAAGATGATGGTCCAACGGGGGAAAACTGCGATTCCAGTCGCCAAATCTTTTCTTTTGATCATACTCATGGTGATGGGCCTTCTCTACCTAAACAGCTGTGTTAAACAAAAACAAAGGGCCCTTGGCAGGGAAGACAAAATCCTGGTTTTTGCCGAACCGGAGACTTACCAGGCGGTGGAAGATGCGCTGAATAAACATATTGGCCGAACGATAAAAACTCCTCAAACGGAGCAGTATTATTACTTCCAACGTTATGACGCTGACGTGTTCGACAAATTGAGGAATCGCAAGAACATAATGTTCATCAGCCATCTGGAAGTATATAGTCCCATTACCCGGCTGGTAAAAGGAATGCTTGCCGATTCACTCCGGCGAAAATTGCTTGCCGATCCCGATCTCTATTTTGCTGCGTATAATGTTTATGCAGATGGCCAGGCATTATTGATACTATTGGGCAAAAATCCCCAGGATCTGCGCCGTAGAATTGAAAACCAGGGTGCCAGGATATTCCGTTTCTTCGATACGGCCCAGCGCCGGCGTCAGACCCGTTTTCTTTATCGTCTGGGAGAACAAAAAGATCTTGAGGAACGTTTTAAGCAAGAGCACGGCTTCTATTTCCGGGTAATACATGATTTCATCGTCATCAAAGATGATCCTCAAAAGCATTTCCTCTGGCTAGGGCGGGATTATCCCTTTCGGTGGTTCACCATCTATTGGGAGCCTTTGAATGCCCCGGCTTCTCCCGACAGTCTGTCGCAGGTGATGCTGAAATGGACCCTGGGAACGTTACTGCCCGACGTTCGGGAGCATCCTGGTACTACCAGGCGTCGGGACGACTGGGTAGGATCGTATTCAGCTATCCGCTTTGATGGGCTATGGGAACATAAAGAGGAGGCCAAAGGCGGTCCATTCTTCAGTCTGATTTTCTATGAACCGGAACATCAACGTATGGTGTGCATCACAGGGTTGGTGTTTGCGCCTGATCGACTGAAACTACCGTATCTGCGCCAATTGGAAGTTATGGCCATGACTTATCGCGGTTCGCCGCCGGAGGAGAATTAGTTTACAAGAGGAGTATAATTCAGGCCTATGACCCGGGTATTAATCACCGGCGCCGCCGGACTGCTGGGACAGAATCTCTTCCGAATCCTGCACGAAGAATACGAGCTTTACGGCACCTGGAATCATACTCCTCCGCCGGATCAGTGGCCGACTGGTCGACTGTTCCAGTGTGATTTGACCAATAGGGAACTTTTGCACCAGATATTGGAGCAAATTCATCCGCATGTGATCTTGAATACCGCGGCATACACTGCGGTTGACAGAGCCGAGGTTGAGCCCGAAACGGCACACGTGGCCAATGCGGAAGCGGTTAAAAACATGCTGGAACTTTGTGAGCCCTACCGTAGCCATTTATTCTATTTCTCCACCGATTACGTTTTCGACGGCCAAAACGGTCCCTACGCGGAGAATGATCCCCAGAATCCCCAGGGACAATACGCCAAATCCAAAGCGCAAGGAGAGGAATACTGCCGATTGAGCGCACTGCCGACCACCATTGTTCGGATAAACGTTCTCTATGGCACCGGTCGGAAACTGAAAAGCAGTTTTGTTTCCTGGTTATTGAAGCAATTAAAAGCGGAACGCCCTGTAACTATAGTTAACGATCAGTACAACAATCCCACCCATGCCGGGAGGCTGAGCGAGTTGATCAAATTAATGATGGAACGTAATGTAACCGGCACCTGGCATTTCGGAGCCCGGGAGGTGATTTCCAGATACACATTCGCTCTCAAAATCGCTGATTGTTTCGGATTACCTTCCCATTTGATTAGACCTATTTCCACCACAGATTTGAAACAGACCGCTCCTCGACCATTGCGCAGTGGATTAGTTTGCGAAAAAGTTGCAAGGGAACTGGATTTCCCCATATTACCGGTTCATGAGGAACTGCAATTGTTGAAGAAGGACCCGCTATTTGAACCGTAACCTTATCATAATTCCCGTATACAATGAACGGCGTAATATTTTGCGCCTGATCGACCAGATTCTGGTATTGCCGGTGGAAACAGACATTCTGGTCATCGACGACAATTCCCCTGATGGTACCGGTGATTTGGTGGCAGAAAAACAAAAAAGCACTCCCAATCTTTTCCTGTTGCGGCGAGAAGGCAAATTGGGATTGGGAACTGCTTACCTGACCGGTTTTAAATACGCCATCGAAAAGGGCTATGAGACCGTAATCCAGATGGATGGTGATTTATCCCATGATCCAAAGGACGTGGTGCGTTTCCTGCAAGAAATCGAACATTATGATCTGATAATCGGTTCCCGCTATCTAAACGGAGTCAGCGTGGTTAACTGGCCCCTGAGGCGTTTGATGTTGAGCTATTTCGCCAGCGTGTATATCCGGGTAATTACCCGCATGCCCATTCGTGATGGGACCGGTGGTTTTAAATGTTGGCGAGTTTCCTTTTTGAAAGAGCTGGATCTGGACGATGTACGCAGTAACGGCTATGCTTTTCAGATTGAAATGAATTTCCGGGCCTGGCGTCGTGCTCCTGACCGGATAAAGGAAATTCCCATCATCTTCATTGACCGTACCGCAGGCAGCAGTAAAATGTCCAAAGCCATCGTGCGGGAAGCCATTTACCGAGTCTGGTGGCTGCGCCTAATGGCTCTGCTGGGGAAGTTATAAAGCTTGCCGCTGATTTTCCGGTTTTCACATGTCAGTTAGAACCAAAGCAACTGCATCACCAATGAATACGACTGCCCGTGACGATGTTCTGATATCGGTAATCATCGTCAACTATAACGTAAAACCTTTCCTCCAGCAGTGCCTGGTCTCACTGCAGCGAGCCATGGGCGATATCCCCCATGAGATCATCGTGGTTGACAATCATTCCGTGGACGGATC
Organism: uncultured Lentisphaeria bacterium; assembly: GCA_964469505.1. Lineage (GTDB taxonomy): Bacteria > Fidelibacterota > UBA8477 > UBA8477 > JABMPR01 > CAYXZO01. The sequence continues at coordinate 53,842 of CAYXZO010000010.1, forward strand.
GCCGGCAATGTTGAAAGAGCAGTTTCCCGAAGTGCGGGTAATTGTCAACCGTTACAACCTGGGCTTTTCAAGAGCTAATAACCAGGCTCTGGCTCAGGCCCATGGGAAATATCTCTGGCTGCTGAATCCCGATACATTAGTGCAGGAAGACACTCCTG
>CAYXZO010000011.1:0-19477 GCA_964469505.1 uncultured Lentisphaeria bacterium
AGATGGCTGGTGGGGGGAATGACGCTGTCGTCTTCTACAGCGGTTACCGATTCCAATAACTCCCGTACACGGGAGGCCCGGATGTAGGCATCCACCCGAAGAGGATCGTCCTTGAACTTTTTCTCCCAGCGGCGGAAATGTTCCAGCAAACGGGGGCGCATCACCGGCAATTCATAGGGCAAGGCCCCGTTGATGATGTAGTCGGCCACATGAACGTAGGGCAAAATGTTACGCATCTCCGCGCTGCGCACATAATGCCAGTGGGTCAGGGTTTGCTCGGGATCGTAACCGCGAAACTGGACATCCCGAACCATCCGGCGCATCAACCGCAGATCGGTCCAGCGGATGAAGCGATTATGGGGGCCTTTCATCTGGAGCAGCGTCTCGATGTAAATGCGGAAGATGCGCTCTCCAGGAATGCCGGCCAGCATATCGCCGTAAAGACCATATAAACTGTCGATGAGAATCAACTGCCCCGGTTCCAGCTTCATTGGCACCTGATCCAGATGACGCTTGCCGGTTTTGAAATCATATATGGGAGTTTTGATTTCCTGACCTTCCAGAAGCTGGTGGAGATGAGTATTAATCAATTTCAAATCCAACGCCTGGGGGGTCTCGAAATCATAGTCACCGAATTCGTCCTTGGGATGTAACTCCAGGTCAAAAAAGTAGTTGTCTACGTTCAGTTCAATCAGCTTTAAACCTTTGGCCGCTAGATACTCGGCCAGTTTGCGTGTAGTAGTGGTTTTACCCGAAGAAGATGGACCGGCCACCACCACGATGGATAACTCATCGGCCCGTTCTGCAATCAATTCCGCGGCAGCTTGGACATCACTTTCGTAAGCTGCGTCTGATTCCTGGACGATACGGGGAAACTCTCCTTTAGCAATGCGCCGGTTCAGATCCTCCACCCGGTACAAATCATGCTCCACCGTCCAGACCAGAATCTCCCAAATTTTCTGGTAAGGAATGTTGCCTGAGTGGAGTTGGGATTTGGACAGCTTAGCCTTGCGCCTCTGGCTTTGCTCGTGGCGATAGACGATGTAGGCCTTAGCCACTTTGGCGTGTCCATTCTCAATGAGCACTTTTTCTACAATGTCCTGGATCTGCTCCACCGAGGGAGGATTATCGGGGGAGAAAAATCGCTCCAGGATTTCAACCACCTGATCCGCCAGATATTCGGCGCGGTGTTTATCACGGCCACCCACCGCTACGGCCGCCCGGTAGATGGCATTGCTGATACGAGTTTTGGTAAAGGGAACTACCGAGCCATCTCGCTTGATGACCTTTGTTAATTTTCCCATTGGATCCCCCTGAGTTCTAGGTGGAAAATTGAAACTCGTCGGGTAATTCGTTCACATCATCGGGCCGGTGAGGGAAATAGCGCACCAATACTTCACCCAGGCGGCGGATTCCGGCGATTAACCCTTCCACTAGTCCCTTGGTTTTGAAAAGCTTGGCCATTTCCTCCACCACTTCATTCCAGAAACCCTCGGGAACTTTTTCGTGAATACCCTGATCCCCGATGACGGCGAACTTGTGTTCTTTCAGATACAGCACAATTAAGGTGGCGTTGCGCTCCCGGGTGCGGTGTAGACCAGCCTTGGTGAAGATGCGTCGGGCCTTCTTATAAGGCTGCCCGTAGGAGTGCAAACTGAAATTGATTACTATTTCGCCGCTGGTTTGAGCTTCGAATTGTTTAATGGCATCCTGAATCCGTTCCAGGTCCTTCTCAGTAAAATGTTGGCGTACATACTTTTCCACCCGGTTCATGGCACCACCTTAATATTCATCGGTAATATCCTTTTTTTGCTTACGAGAAAAAACCCGGAACTCATCTATGTTCAAACTTTCATCCTCGATCAAGTCGATTTTCATCAGATGTTGCCATTGGAGAGAGCGAATGAAATTCTTACGGCCGGAAGTGAGGAAATTGGCTAGTTCGGGATGGACCCGCAGCTCAACCCGGAATTCGCGGCGCCGGGCGCGGAAACGTTTGAACCATGATTCAATTTTAGTGGCCATGGAAGATTTGGATGGAATACGGCCCCGACCCTTACATACCGGGCAAACTTCCGTGGCGGAAAGCAACAAGCTCAACCGCACCCGTTGGCGGGTCATTTCCAGCAGGCCAAAATCGGAAATGGTATTCACCGCCACTTTAGCCCGATCTTTCCGCAGTTCCCGCCGGAGCTCATAATAAACCTTCTTCTTATTCTCCGGCTTCATCATATCGATGAAGTCGATAACGATTAATCCCCCCAGGTCCCGCAGGCGCAGCTGACGGGCGATTTCCCGGGCCGCTTCCAGGTTGATTTTCAAAGCGTTGGCCTCGTGGTCGCGCCGGCCCACGTACCGACCGCTGTTGACGTCAATGGCCACCAGGGCTTCCGTTTGCTCAATGACAATCTGCGCCCCGCTCTTCAGAGGAACTTTGCGATCCAGACTGCGCTCGATTTCTTTTTCGATATTGAAAGCGGTGAAAAGGGGTAGCCGTTGCTTGTACAATTCCAGCCGGTCTACCAACTGAGGTGCGGCTCCGCGTAGGTATCCCTGAAGCTGATTGAACAGTTTCTTGGAGTCTACCACCACACTGCTGACGTCCTGGGTGAAAAGGTCCCGCACCAGACTAGAGACAGTTTCCATATCTTTGTAAACCAGTGCCGGCGCGCTTTTCTTACGGATAGCTTCCTGCATCCGTTCATAGCCGTCCAGAAGGTTATTAAGGTCGGCTTCCAGCACTTCCCGATCTTTACCCTCAGCCACTGTGCGGGCGATAAGGCCGAAACCTTTGGGCTGGATATCAGCGCACAATCGTCGCAACCGACGGCGCTCATAGTTGTTGTATATCTTACGGGAAACCCCGATGTAGTCAGCATTGGGTACCAGCACCAGGAAGCGCCCCGGGAGGGAGATATCAGTAGTGACCCGGGCTCCTTTTCCCAAATAGGGCTCTTTAATTACTTGAACCAGTATTTCCTGGCCGGTTTTCAGGTTGGGGTGTTCGATGGGGTGCCGTTTGCGTTCCCGTCGGGTTCGGCGCCGGGGTGGGGCGCTTTCTTCCTCATCCTCTTCTTCCGCTTCTTCCGCCCCGGCCTGCTCCAAGGAGGAAAGCCCTTCACTGATTTCGGAAAAGGGTAGGAAGGCATTACTCTCATAGCCGATATCCACGAAAGCGGCTTGCATTCCTTCCAGGACGTTCTCTACAATACCCTTGTAGATATTGCCCACCATGCGGACGCTGTCGGGTTTTTCCACGTACAGCTCGGCTAATTGGCCATTCTCTTTGATGGCCACCCAGGTCTCTTTCTGAGTCTGGGTAATGAAAATCTCTTTCTTCATAGCTCCACCTCGTATCTCAAAAGGGGGCTTTTCAGGGCTATCGTACGTAAGATGCCCCGCCTTTCAGCCCATTTTACGAGGGGTTTTAAAGGGATGTGCTCCCTAATTCAACTGCGGCTACCGGCTCGGTGGGGCTTGGCTGGGGTTCTGCTTCGTAAGCCGCTACACGATGGACCAAATTGATACGGTCCGGTAGGGTCTTGTCAAGCAGCCCCAGAAATTCTTCCATCTTGATGGTCCGCCGCTGGTCATCCAGCTTGCTCCAGACTTTCAAACCCTCGGGTAAAATCTCCGCCCGGAGAATATAATCCCGGGCATTGAATTGCTGCCGCCGCCCTTTGCGGGTACGTTCCAAGTGAACGTATTCTTTTTGAAAAAATTGTCCCAGCAGCGGTCGTAGCGCACCGAGTCGCAGATCCGGTTTGAAACGGATTAGGTGGACCAGAATTTTTATGCTGGCAGCCGGTTCCAGGATACGCCCAGGGTAGTAAACCAGCCGGTAGGGTTCCAAACCGGCGGGCATTTGCCGCTGTAATCGCGTCAAGGCGTCGGGTAACCGGTGCGTAAGCTGCAGGTCCAGACATTCCGCTTCGGAGGTATAGCCCAATGGTAAGGCCAGGCCCATGGAAATTTTTGGTCTACGGTTAAACCCCTCAGAAAACCGTATGGGCAAGCCAGCCCGGTTTACGGCTCGGGTTACGGCTTGCAGTACATCCAGGTGACCCAGAAAACGGGCAGCTCCGGTTTTACGGTACCAAAGGCGGGCGGTGAAAACCTCTTGGTCCGACTCCGTTTTAATCTTTTCCTGGTCCTTACCCATTTTTATTGTCTTCTTAAACTCTGGCGCCAGGGGGACGTTCCCCTGATCCACCAGCCTCATAGTCAGTTCCTTAAAGTCACAAACACCACAGGCATGGCACACCTCACGACAGTCGGTGATGGTAGCCTGGGCGTAGGCTTTGTGTCGCTCTCGTAAAAGGAATTTTTTCAACAGCCCCGTGTCTACGAAATCCCAAGGCAATGGTTCAGTTTCTTCTCTTTCCCGGAGATATTCCTCGGGAGTCAGCCGTTCGGCCGTTAAAGCCTGGGCCCATAGCTCGGGCCGGAAATGGTCCCGCCAGCTGTCCAGACGGGCACCGGCCTGCCAAGCGCGCCTGATCACCGGGGCCAGGCGTCGATCACCCCGCGAGAAAATGCCTTCCCATAAGGCTTGTTCGGGTGCCCGATAGCTCACCTTTATTGGTCCTAACCGGCGAAGTTGCTGCGCTAAGCGCCGCAAGGGTTCATTCAGTTTGGCAGGCGATAGTTGGGCCTCCCACTGGAAAGGTGTATGAGGTTTGGGGATGAAAGGAGAGAGGGTGACGTTAAGCTGCATCCGGCCATAGGGACGTGCCAGTTGGCGTACCCGGCGAATCATGTCCACTATCCCCTTGCGATCGGCTTCCTCCTCGGTGGGTAAGCCGACCATGAAGTAGAACTTCAAAGTCCGCCACCCTTCTTCCAGGGCAATAGCCACGGAACGCCAAAGGTCTTCGTCGGTGATTTGTTTATTGATGACCTGACGCAGACGCCAGGTTCCGGCTTCGGGCGCAAAAGTCAGCCCCGATTTCCGTTGCTCCCTTGCCATGCAGGCCAGCTCCCGGTTAAAGCTGTCCAACCGGAGGGAAGGTAAGCTCAAGGAAATCCTGTGCTCCTGGAAAGGTTGTTTCAATAACTCGAAGGCCTGAGCCAGCCCCGAATAGTCGGAGGTGGAGAGGGACAAAAAAGCTGTTTCGTCATAACCAGTATGTTTAAGTGCTTCCAGAACCTGAGCCGCCACTTCTTCGGGGCGTCGCTCCCGCACCGGGCGATATACCATTCCAGCATGGCAGAAACGACATCCCTGGGTACAGCCGCGCATTACCTCCACCGCCAGCCGATCTTGGGCGATGTCCACCAAGGGTTGCAGGGGACGGGAAGGATAATATTCGGGGCGGAGTAGAGGAATTTTAGCGGCTTTCACCGGCAGGGGAAATTCATCCCATCGCTTACGGTGCTCTTGATACCGTCCCCGATTATCGGTGATTATTTCGTATGCCTGGGGTACGTACACTCCGGCGGGAAATTCCGCCAGCTCCCGCAAAGTGCGCTCCCGGGACCAGCCCTTACGCCGCCCATGGGCCAGAATTCTGATGAATTTGGGCAATAGCTCTTCGGCATCCCCGATTAAGAAGGCATCAAAGAAATCCGCCAGCGGCTCCGGATTATAAGCGTTGGCCCCGCCGCCGATTACGTACGGATCTTCCGGGCGGCGATCCTTGCTGAGCAAGGGTATCCCGGCCAGGTCCAGCATATTGAGAATGTTGCTGTAATCCAGATCGTAGGGCAGCGTAAACCCCACCACATCGAATTCCGCTAGGGGGCGTTTGCTCTCCAGACTGAACAGGGGTACCCGTTGACGCCGGAGCTGGGCTTCCATATCCACCCAGGGCGCGTAGACCCGCTCTGCCGCCAGATCAGGTTCCCGGTTGATTATGTGGTACAGAATCTGAAAACCGGTATAGGACATCCCCAGGTCATAGATATCCGGATAGGCCAGAACTATTGAGCCTTTTGTCTTTTGAGGATCTTTGCGGATAGAGTGCAGTTCGCCTCCCAGATAACGGCCCGGCTTTTCTACCTGGGGCAAAATATCTTGCAGCAGTAGTTTCTCGAGCTGGGCCGGATTCATCAGCGGAAGAATGGAACAGAGTTTTCAGCAGATGTTTTAGTTTTAGATGCGAGCAATCCCATCGCTGAAGAATATAGGATAAAAACCGTGGGATTTCAGCACGATAAAAGTGATGCGTTTCTGAAACGGATTTGTGCCTACATAGTCCAAGATAAAGCATCAGATTTCTCGTGGCGCTCCTTCCGCGAGTCGTCCGTTTTCTCCTGAGTCAGGAGAAGGACCCCAGAGGGGAAAACGATTAATTCGACCTAAAATGCTAAAAAAACAGGCATTCGTGAGGGTTACGTTTTCAAATCCGCCGTGGTCGCATAAATTACGCCCCGCTTATGGATTGGAGAAAAAAATGGTAAAGACAGAACCTAATTCGGCAGAAGAATGGGTGGAAGCTGCCCGAGTAGAAGGTGACATTTACGCTGACATGGCGGCCGGAGCGTTGCGAAATGCAGGTATTCCCTGCGAGGTCAAAAAGAGTATGCTTTCTTCGGGATTGGGAATACACTCCGTTTCCTTGGCTAATAACCCCGCTACGATTTTGGTACCCCGCTCATTTCTGGACAAAGCCCGGGAGATAATTCAACAAATCCTCGGCTCGCAGCAGGAGGGTGCTGCTTCTTGAAACCAGTGATTTCCCGGGTAAAGGGCACCCACGACATCTTACCAGGAGAAAGCGAGCGCTGGCAGGCTTTGGAGGACATGCTCCGCCGTTTGATGCGGTGCTACAATTATCACGAAATACGTACCCCTATTTTCGAACGTACCGAGCTTTTTGCCCGTAGTGTGGGTGAAACCACCGATATTGTCTCCAAAGAGATGTATACTTTTCAGGATAAGGCCGGAGTTTCCCTCACTCTGCGCCCCGAACTAACTGCGGCAGTAGTACGAAGCTATTTGCAGAACGACCTACGACAGCAATCTTCTCTGACTAAACTGTGGTATTTTGGTCCCCTTTTCCGCCAGGAAAGACCCCAAAAAGGTCGCTTTCGGCAGTTCTGGCAGTTTGGAGTGGAAGCTCTGGGATCACCTTATCCCGAGCAGGAAGTGGAAGTAATAGCTCTATTTAGCCACTTGCTTCAAGAATTGGGGCTCGCTCGGGAAGTTACTCTGCGATTAAACAGTGTTGGCGACGGCCCCAGCCGGGATAAATATCGAGAGGCGTTACGTACGTTTCTTAAGCCCCTTTTACCTCAGCTTTCTGAAACCAGCCGTGTGCGGTTTCAACGCAACCCCCTGCGGATTCTCGACACCAAAGATCCCGAGGAACGAGCGTTACTAACAGATGCGCCACGGTTAGTGGATTATCTGACACCTGAAGCCAAAGCTCATTTTCACCAGGTTCAGGAGATGTTACAAAGCTTGGGTATTGAGTATCAGATCGACCATCATCTCGTGCGGGGGCTGGATTATTACACCCAAACCATCTTCGAATTCACCAGCGACCGACTGGGAGGCCAGGATGCCATTTGTGGCGGCGGAAGGTATGATAATCTGGTGTCCGAATTGGGTGGTCCCGATACTCCAGCAGTGGGGTGGGCAGCCGGTGTGGAGCGCCTACTGCTGGTTTTGGGGGAGAATTGGAAGCCCCATCCACCGGCGCTGGACGTTTTTATAATTAGAATTGAAGAGGGCCCCGCGGCCGTACTCGAGCTGGCGGAGAAATTGCGACAGGAAGGCTTAAAAGTGGAAATAGACACTCTGCGTCGTTCGGTGAAAGCCCAGATGCGGGAAGCCAATCGTAAAGGTGCCCGTTTTGCCGCCTTCTTCGGGCCCGAGGAGCGCGGGCAAAACAAAGTCCGTTTGAAGAACTTACGGACAGGTAATGAGCAATTGGTGACAGTAGAGCAATTAATGACACTGGTTACGTCCGAACAGCTTAACAAGGGAGGATAAGCAAAACGCCGGGTAAAAAAGTGAGCTGGATCGAACCAGATTTATTACAATCCCGAGCTGGCTATCGCGCTTTAAAACACAAGTATTTCGAGTTCTCCGGCCCCAGGCTATTTCTCTATACCATCCTTATCGGCTTTGTAGGGGCTTTTGCGGCCCAGATCTTTGTAGAACTCCTAAAACTAGCCACTCACTTTTTTATGGGCGTAATAGCCCAATATCAGGCGCCGGGCTTGCCCCGGGAGGGCGGACCTGCCGAGCAGGTTATCGGCAGCCATGGTTTGTGGTTCATTCCGCTGGTGACCACACTGGGTGGTCTGATCTCCGGCTTCCTGGTTTACACTTTTGCGCCGGAGGCGGAAGGACACGGTACCGATGCCGCAGTGGATGCTTACCATCAGCGCGGCGGTCGCATTCGGGCCATTGTCCCCTTGATAAAAACCCTAGCTTCGGCTGTCACCATTGGTTCCGGGGGGGCCGCCGGCCGTGAAGGTCCCACGGCGCAAATATCGGCCGGCGTGGGCTCCATCCTCGCCACCTGGCTGAAGCTGGATGATCGTACCCGGCGCTTGCTGGTCCTGACGGGGATTGCCGCCGGCTTGTCGGCTATTTTCCGCTCACCTTTGGGGACCGCCATTTTCGCAGTGGAAATTCTGTACTACGAAATGGAATTCGAAGCCCGGATGCTGATTTACACCATCATTGCCGCTGTTACAGCCTATGCCGTCAATGGCCTGTTTGTGGGCTGGGACCCGATTTTCACCTTACCGGGCAATCTACGCTTTGAGCATCCCACCGAACTTATCTGGTATGCCGTTTTAGGCATTTTTACCGGAGTGGTGGGTGCAGCGCTGCCTTCAATTTTTTACTACGCCAAGGAATTCTTCGATGGATTAAAGATCCCCCGAATGTTAAAACCGGCACTTGGGGGACTGCTGCTGGGAATTTTGGCCATGTTTCTGCCCCAACTACTGGGCGGGGGCTATGGTTGGATGCAAATGGCTATTGACGGTAAGTTGGGTATGGGATTGTTACTGCTCCTGGCCTTGGGTAAAATTGTGGCTTTGAGTCTGACCATTTCCTCCGGTGGTTCGGGGGGTGTCTTCGCTCCCAGCCTTTACAGTGGCGCTATGTTAGGAGCCTTTATCGCCACCGCTGCCAACCAGATCGTTCCCGGTGAGCACCTGAACGTGGCCGCTTTTTCGGTAGTGGGAATGGCGGCTTTTTTTGCTGGAGCCGCCCGGGTCCCCATCGCCACTTTGCTGATGGTAAGTGAAATGACCGGTGGGTACGGCTTAACGGTGCCCCTGATGCTGGCGGTGGGGCTGAGTTACACCATTCATACTTACCTGACGCGCAACGTGAAGTATCCCTCGCTGTACGTGGCTCAGGTGCGTAACCGGGCCGCGTCCCCGGTTCACCATGAGGAATTTCTCCGCACAGCCCTGAGCATTCTCAAACACGGGCGAGCCAAGATGACCGAAGCTATGTCGCCTTTTGACTTAAGAGACTTGGTCCAGGCGGGCATTCCGGTGCCACTGGAGAGCGGGGGTGGACGGAGCATGTTGCTGGGGGTGGTGCGGCCTAACAGTAGTTTCGCAGGGCAAGCCCTGCGGGAGATTTTTACCGGCCATGATCATTTGTTAGTGGTTTCCATCATTCGCAATGGGAAGTTCAGTATTCCAGATGGTAATACGGTGTTGCAACCCTGGGATCGGATTATAATTATAATGAATCCCAAGGATTATGAAAAATATCGCCAGGACATCAAGATAGCCTATCTGGAGTCGCTACGAAGGCGGCACCGCCATCGGCAAGATGCCGACCACTCTGAATCCGCAACAGAATCAAGCTGACAGGAGAACCGGGCGGAATCGAGCTGCTTCCATTAAGTAAAACTCGCCTGAAAGCGTGGCGTAAGTTGCAGTTATCCAAGTATCGCCATCAGGAAGGGTTATTCCTAGCGGCCGGGCCAAGGGTAGTGGAGGAAGTATTTCAATCGCCTTTAGAGGTAGAGGCGGTTTGCGTGAGTTCCCAGAGTGTTCCACAACTGGAGTCCATTATTCGGAAAGCCGGATCAGTGGCAGTTTATGAGGGAACAGACACCGAACTGAAGCAACTTGCCGGCACTGAAACTTCCCCAGGCGTAGTGGCGGTGGTCAAGCTTCCCAAGCACCAGTATCGGCCGGTACCAGAGCGGGATTCAGTGGTGATGGGCCTGAATGGAATTCAAGACCCTGGCAATGTGGGGACCATCATCCGTACCGCCGCCTGGCTAGGAGCCACGACTGTGGCCTATGATTTCCAGTGCGCCGATCCTTGGGGCCCCAAAACGGTGAGAGCTTCCGCCGGGACGCTGGGATATGTGAATATTTTTCGGGTGGAAAACTGGGAGACATTCATCGGTGAGTGGCAGGAAGCTGGGGGCCTGGTGGTAGGGCTGGACTTAGATGGTATTCCCTTGACGGAGTACGATTCCCCGGGAGCCCATTTAATTATTGTAGGAAGCGAGGCTCATGGATTGGCGCCGGAAATACGCCGTCGGGTTAAGCATTATTTGACGATTACCAAGCGGGGACGGGGGGAGTCACTCAACGCTTCAATGGCAGCTGCCATGGCTTTGTTCTGGATTACGCATTCAAAAGTTGGAACATCCCGATTGGATGGGAATTCAAACCACATAAATTGATCTTTACTGAGCAGTGGAAACCTGCTGGGGCATTAAATGAAGCAAGGGGAATTGAGATGTTAGAACAAACCAGAAAGTGGGACTGGCTCAAAATCGGGTTGGGGGCTTTTGTCTTTCTTCTCAGTTTTATCGTATACGTCAATACCATGGCTCCATCGGTCTCTTTCTGGGACTGCGGGGAATTTATCGCCACCTCCCGCACCCTGGGAGTTCCCCATCCACCCGGTTCTCCATTGTATTTGCTTATCGCTCGGATTTTCTCGCTGCTGCCTTTCACTGGTGGCGGAGCCACGGATCCCCTTTTAAATGAGCCCCAGTATCATTTTGTAGCCTTTCGGATCAATATGATCTCTCCTCTGGTGACCGCCTTGGCTAACACATTTCTGTTTCTGATCATAGTTCACCTGGTAGAATCCTGGCGAGGGAAATCCAAAACCTTGACCGATAAATGGATTGCTTACGGCGGTGGAGTTATCGGAGCATTGGCTTTGGCCTTCTCCGACAGCCACTGGTTCAACGCCATGGAAGCCGAAGTTTACGCCATGAGCATTTTCTTTACCGCCATTGTGGTGTGGCTCATCCTGAAGTGGGAGGATCGCCTAGCCGCTGGAGGCACTGGCGTTCGGGACCTGCTGCTCATTGCTTACATGATCGGATTGGGGACTTCGGTTCACATGTTGAACCTGCTTACCATCCCATTCATCGCCCTTATCATGTATATGCGCTTGAATCCCGATGAAGACGGTACGGAGCTTATGCTTAACGTACTGATCATTCTGGGTATTTTGTTTTTTAGTGCGCTCATAGCCGTCAAATTGGTTCTCCCAGATACGTCCTATGAATATCGTATCCTCACCTCCGCCCAACGGGGCCAGAAACTGATGGCCCTCATGGCCGTCCTCTTGGGATTCGGTGCCGCCGGTATTTTCGGGGTTGCTCAAAGCTTCAAACCGGAGCGCCGGCAAAGATTCTATCGCCAATTGTTGATGATTATTGGGGCCGGAGTGGCTTTTGTAATCATTAACGGTGGGGTTATAAAGGGGCTTCCCCAAATGGCGGAGGCCGTGGCTTCCATTATCAATACCGAGCGCTCAGTACCCACTATTAGTATCACCTTCGTGGTGGGGATCGCCCTGTTGGTAGTCGTGGCGTACTACTCTCCCCGTTGGTTTCCCCAACGGATCGGAAGTGTGGTGCGGCTGGCCACGATGGCTCTATTGTTAGTGGTAATGGGTTATTCGTCTTACGAAGTGCTTTTCATCCGTTCCGCCCAGAATCCTAACATCGATGAAAACGATCCGGAGACCGTTAGACAGGCCATTGCTTACCTGGAACGAGAGCAGTACGGCAGTTATCCCCTTTTCTACCGTGACCGCTGGGAGGAAGAACCTTTAACCCTGCGCAATGCCCAGGTGGGGCAGGTGGTGCATCTCCAGGGCACCAACGAAATCGGTACCCTGGCCGGCATCGTGGATCAGAAGCGAGGGCTGGTTAAAGTAAAAGTAGGGCGCCGGGAATTAACTCGTAACATCGGGTACTTGAGCGTAATAAAGAAGGGCTACACCAGTCAGTGGGATTTCTTCTGGCGCTATCAGCTCAATAAAATGTACCTGCGCTACTTCAAATGGCAGTTCTGGGGGCGTATCGGCAATCGAGCAGACTGGCGTCAGCTATGGGCGTTGCCTTTCATTCTGGGCTTGATCGGCATGGGACATCATTTTTACAAAGATCCCAAGCGCTCCTTTGCCGTACTGGCTTTGTTCGTGATGATGGGGATCGCCATAATTCTCTACCTCAATCAGGATGATCCCCAACCCCGCGAGCGGGATTATTCGTATGTGGGGTCCTTTTTCGCCTTCGCCATTTGGATCGGGATCGGTGCCACTGCGGTGCTTGAAAAAATCGTGGAAACAGTGAAGCGGCCCAAGCCCGTGATGGCGGTAGTAACCCTGGTCTTATTTTTGGCTGTGCCAGTCAACATGCTCTTGGCCAATTACGATACCCATGATCGTAGCGGCAATTACGTGGCCTGGGAATATTCCTACAATCTGCTTAACACCTGTGAACCCGACGCCATTCTGTTCACCAATGGTGATAACGATACCTTCCCTCTGTGGTACTTGCAGGAAGTGGAAGGTATTCGGCGGGACGTGCGGGTTGTCAACTTGAGTCTGTTGAATACTCCCTGGTATATCAAACAATTGAAGCACTTCGCTCCCCAAGTGCCCATCAGTATGAGTGACGAGGAAATCGATAACATCAACATCCGGCGCTGGACGGAGCGGGAAATATCCCTGCCAGGCCCCACCAAGGAATCACCACCCCTGAAGTGGGATTTGAAGCCCACCATCAGCCGTCAGCGGGATCCTCGTACTGGTAAATTGGTGGGGGGCCTGAAAGTTCAGGATTTGATGATTCTGGAGATTCTGGCTTCCAACCACTGGCGAAAACCCATCTACTTCGCCGTTACGATCTCACCTACCAACAAGTTGGGATTGGATCCCTATCTACGGATGGATGGACAGGCTTACCGGCTGATGGATCACCGGGTGGGAGCTGAAATCGATCCCGAAATTTTGAGCTCCAACATCATGAATAAATATCGCTACACCAACCTGGACAACCCTGACGTTTACTATCCCCCTAACGTAAAACGCTTGCTCCAGAACTACCGAACCGGTTTCCTACAGCTGGCGTATTATGAGGGGACCCACGGCAATCCCCAAAAAGCGCTGGAAGCACTGCATTTCATGGACGAAAAAATCACCGACGAGGCGGTACCATACACTTTCATGGACCTCTATCTGCAAGTGGCCCAGATGTACCGGCAATTTGGAGATGAAACTGCGGCTCGAAGGATGATGGAGAAGGCTCTATCCAATGGCCGGGAGAATTTTCCCTTGATAGAGAAACTTAAAGTAGCTGCCACCTGGACCGATATGTTCGATGCTCCCGATAAGGCCCTGGAGATTCTGGAACCTCTGGCGAAAATGTACCGGGAAAACCCGCAGTTGATTTATGAAACTGCCCGAGCCTATGTGAAGAGTGGCCGTATGCCGGCGGCGGCCGAATGGGTGGATCGCCTAGCTCAAATCGCTCCCGGGGCCCCTGAGGTGCGCGATCTGCAACGACGGGTGCAACAACTACGGCAAGCAGATACATTGGCGCATTGACGATTGGTGAGCCCCAATCCCAAATCTGCTGCATCCCGCGAGGAGAGGAAAGGGGCTCGCTCTCCAGAGATTGCTGAGCTGGTTTCAGTAATCATTCCCCACTACAATGGAAAAGATGTTCTGGGCCATTGTTTAGATTCCTTGGCCAGATGTACTTATGATCCCCTGGAAGTGATTGTGGTGGATAACGGATCCAGTGACGGAAGTCCCGAATTTGTGCGAACCAATTATCCGGAAGTTAAAGTGGTGGTGAATGCCAAGAATTTAGGCTACGCCGGGGGGTGTAATGCCGGCGCACGCGTGGCCCAGGGGAGTTATCTTCTCTTCCTGAATAACGACACCACTCATAAACCGGATTGGATCGACCGACTGGTAGAAGTTCTGAGACATGATCATCACTGCGCCGCGGTTCAGCCTAAGATTTTAAGCTATCAAAATCGCCGGCGTTTTGATTATTCGGGAGCCGCCGGAGGGTTACTGGACAGGTATGGCTATCCTTTTGCTCTGGGGCGCATATTCACTACCCTGGAAGAAGATCACCACCAGTACGACCAACCCCGGCGGATATTCTGGGCATCGGGAACGGCTTTTCTGGTGCGGCGGGAGGCCTTTGAGGCCATAGGCGGCTTTGACGAATCTTATTTTGCTCATATGGAGGAGATTGATCTGTGCTGGCGCTTGCAGCAAGCCGGTTGGACCATTCAGAATGCCCCCGCGGCAGAGGTGATCCATTTCTCCGGCTGGACTTTACCGCCGGACCGTTACCTGAAGAAATACCTTAATCACCGCAACAGCCTGATGATGATTGTGAAGAATTACCCCCGCCGGAATTTGCTCTATATCCTTCCTCTACGTTTAGTGTTGGAGGGAGTTGCCTGGGTTTTCTGCCTTTTCATTGGCGACTGGAAACGGTGTATTGCCATTCCCCATGCCGTGGGCTGGTTGATTGTTCACCTGAAGGAAGTTCTTAAGAAAAACGAAGCGGCCCGCAGTTTTCGCAAACCGGATGCGGTGTCCCGGACTTTACGGCGCTTGTATCCGCGACCGGTTTTTTACGAATATTTTTTACGGCGCAAGAAATACGCCTACCAGCTACTGGATCCGCATTTTGTAGCCTCAGGAGAATACACCTCCGCCAGGAATTGAGAGTTTTCGAGAGGAAAACGATATGCCCACTTTAATTTCAGGTATTTCCGGTGTTCGAGGACTGGTGGACGACGGATTTGATGAAGCGGTGGTTGAACGATATGTCAGGGGATTACATCAACTCCTAGAGCCGGGACCTTTAGTTTTGGCTCGGGACACTCGACCCAGCGGACCCCGGTTTCACGAGGTGGCGCGCAAGACTCTGCTGTCTCTGGGGCGACCGTTACTGGATTGTGGTATCGTTCCCACCCCAACGGCCCAGTGGATGGTGAAGGCTACCAGTGCCGCAGGGGGCGTGATAATTACTGCCAGTCACAATCCCATTGCCTGGAACGCTTTGAAATTCATGGGTCGGGAGGGATTGTTCCTGGATCAGGAACAGCACCGGCGTTTGCTGGAAATTCTTGAGAGAAAAGAAAGTGAAACGCCCGGAGCAGCTGGAAAAGCCCAATTACAAGATGTAAAAGATGCGGTTGAGCGACATGTTAAAAGCACTTTGACTCTGGAGGGGGTAAATCCAGCAGCCGTCAGGGAGAGGCGCTTCAAAGTGGTGGTGGATACGGTGAACGGAGCGGCGTACCAGGCTTTACCGGAATTACTGCGAGCCCTGGGATGTGAAGTGGAAGAGCTTTATTGCCGCCCAACGGGGGAATTTCGGCGGCCTCCGGAACCCTTGCCGGAAAGCCTCCGGGATCTGAGCCAGCGGGTGACAACCCTTGGGGCTGATCTGGGCTTGGCTACAGACCCCGATGGAGATCGTTTGGCTTTGGTTGACGAACGGGGGCGTCCCGTGGGCGAGGAGAACACGATCGTACTAGCAGCTTATCAGGTGTTGCAGCGAGTGGTTCCTGGCGATCATCGGCCGGTGGTGACTAATCTTTCCACCACCAGGGCGCTGGATGACATTGCGGCCAGGTTCGGTCGCCGCGTATTGCGTACTCCGGTGGGAGAAATTCACGTAGCCCGCAAGATGCAGGAAGTGGGGGCGATAATCGGCGGAGAAGGCAATGGAGGAGTCATTTATCCTCCCAGCCACTACGGTCGGGATTCGCTGGTAGGCAGTGCGTTGGTTCTTTCCCTTTTAGCTGAGACTGGCAAGCTTCTAAGCCAGATCGTTGATGAATTGCCGCAGTATGTCATAGTCAAAATGAAATTGGAAACACCGCACACCACACCACGGGAGCTGGTACAGCGCTTAGCTGAGCGCTACTCTGAAGCAAATCCAGATCTTCAAGACGGAATTAAGCTATCGTGGCAAGACCGCTGGGTACACGTCAGGGCTTCTAACACGGAACCCATTTTGCGTATTTTTGCCGAAGCTCCAGATGCAAAAGCTGCCCAGGAACTGGCGCAGCGTTTTCGAGAAGAGTTGCTACAGTTACAGAAAAATTAATAAACGGGACAGAGATTGATTAAAGATTGAAGCCAGGCATAAGGCCTGGCTTCTTTTCACCGCAAAGGGACTTTCTCTCCGGGGCGACGGAGAGCAGCGGAAGATCTTTTTATTTGGCGCGAGCGAGCTTGCGAGCCCGTTTGGCAGCTTTAGCCCGCCGCAGCCGTTTCTCCTCGGAAGGTTTCAAATAGAAAGTGTGTTTCTTAATGTCCTTCAGAATACCGGCTTTTTCATATTTCTTTTTGAAGCGGCGTAAAGCTTTCTCGAAGGGCTCCTGATTGTTCACAACCACCATTACCGACACAGACTCAATCTCCTTTCAGTTATCCCAAGTAAGCCTGAAGTTTGCGGCTCCGCGATTTATGCTGTAATCGTCGTAGCGCTTTTTCTTTAATCTGCCGGACCCGTTCCCGAGTCAGATTAAACTCCTCGCCGATTTCATTCAGGGTAAGGGCATATTCGCGGTCGATGCCGAAATACATCTTGATGACTTCCCGTTCCCTGGGCTTCAGTGTTTCCAGAACCGCTCGGATGTCCTGCTTCAACGATTCCCGCATCAGATCATCATCGGGAGCTTCCTGGCTTTTATCCTCGATGACGTCCATAAGGGAATTTTTTTCTTCCTCTTGGAAGGGAGCATCCAACGAATGATGCCGCTTGGAGATCTTGATGGCTTCCGCCACCTCCTCGGGAGTCATGTTGAGTTCTTTGGCGATCTCCTTCTCGGTGGGAGTCCGTTCCAGTTTCTGCTCCAACCGATCGGAGGTCTTGGAGATTTTAGAGATGGTGCCTACCCGGTTCAGCGGCAGCCGCACGATCCGGGAATGCTCCGCCAAGGCTTGCAAAATCGACTGGCGGATCCACCATACGGCGTAGGAGATGAATTTAAAACCTCGGGTTTCGTCAAAGCGCTCGGCAGCTTTGATCAAGCCTAGGTTGCCCTCATTGATGAGGTCCGTCAGGGGTAAACCCTGCCCCTGATAATCTTTAGCCACAGATACGACAAAACGCAAGTTGGCCTCAGTAAGTTTTTGCAAAGCGTAGCGATCGCCCTGCTTCACCCGCTGGGCCAGCCGGATCTCGTCTTTTGGATCCAGCGGCTCGTATTTGCCGATCTCTTCTAGATATTTACTGAGGCTGCGATTGGAATCCCCACCTATCCGTTTCACTTTTTTCGCCATGCCTCTCCTTTCGTTAAACCTCGCCCCGGAAAAAAGCCGTCAAGTATATCCGCCCAGCCCCCCAATGTCAAGGCGGATAATTGCGGTCAGTAAGACGCAAACAATCGGGCTAAGTTACAAATTCGCGCTTTGTTTGTGATATAAATATTCTGCTAACACAAGAAATTCTGGGGGGCTGAGCTCCTCTGGGCGCCGCTCCAGCCTCAATTGGGGGTCGAAGGAACTCAGCAAAGGTTTGAGACTATTACGCAATTGCTTGCGTCGCTGGTTGAAGGCCAGACGCACCAGCCGGCGGTAAAAGATTTCTTTTTTTTCGTCACGGAAAGGTTTTTGTAGGGGTATGATGCGCACAAAGGCCGAATCCACTTTAGGCTGGGGGCGAAAGACACCCCGCTTCACTGGGAACAGAAGTTGCACCTGGGTGTAGGTCTGGAAGAAAACCGAGAGAATCCCATACGCTTTGGTTCTTGGAGCTGCAATTAATCTGCGGGCAACTGCTTCGTCCATCAGAAAATGGACATCTCGGATGAAAGGCTGCAAATCCAGAACTTTGAACAGCAACGGCGAGGTGATGTTATAGGGAATGTTACCGATCAAGCGGAAGGAAGATGGATCACTGGGTTCCCATTTCAGGAAATCACCGATCTCCCAGGTGAAGTTAGGATGCCTTTCCTGGAGATTCCGCAGGAATGGTGCCATGCGGGGATCTATCTCCACGCCGTGGAGACTTTTGGACAGAGGTAAAATCAATTCCGTTAAGTTTCCTGGTCCGGGCCCAATCTCTACGAACACGTCTTCTGGCTGAGGATTGATGGTTTCTACCAGCTTGCTGAGCATAGCCGGGTCCTGGAGCACATGCTGCCCCCATTTTTTCAGCAGGTGGGGATAGGAAACTTGAGCGCACATTGTCAGTCGGAATTGGGAAAGGCGAAAAACTGGCTGGCGTTGGTGGTGGTGATCCGATCTATCTCAGTGCGGCTAATGCCGCGCAGGTTGGCAATAAAATCTGCGATGTGAGTTAAAAAGGCGGGCTCGTTAGGAAAATGCCCACGGCGGGGGACGGGTGTTAAAAACGGGGCGTCCGTTTCCAACAACAAGCGGTCTACAGGAATCTGGCGGACGGTTTCCTGTACTTTGCGATTGTTTTTAAAAGTAACGGACCCAGTGAAGGACAGATAACAACCTTTATCGAGAACCAGTTCCGCTTCGGCCGGCCCCTCAGACCAGCAATGAAATACCAGCTTTGGGTAGGTTATTCCCTCCAACAATCGACCCAGTCGGTCGAAGGCCTGGCGGTTGTGGATTATTACGGGTAATCCTAATTCCTGGCCTAATTCCACCTGCCGTAGAAAAAAGTGTTCCTGCTGTTCGGCAGATGCTCGCTGACGGTAAAAGTCCATTCCCGTTTCTCCGATGGCTAACACTTTAGGCCGGCGGGCTAGTTCCCGGAGTTGCTCCAACCAATCGGGGGGCGCGGTGGCACAATCGTTGGGGTGTACGCCCACAGCGGCAAAAACGGAGGGAAATTCTTCCGCCAACTCAACCGCTCGCCGGGAACTCTCCAGATCATAACCGACGCATAAAAGGTGCGTAATCCCCGCCTCCCGAGCCCGGGACAGAATTTCTGATTCCTGGCCCTGAAACACGTCCCAATTGAGATGACAGTGAGTGTCGATCATAATCCTGAGCGGAAAAGAGGGTTACTCATTAGAAAGGAACCACCACGGCGGCATCCAAATTCTGAAAGAAAGGCGGGATTTCTCACCTGATGGGTGAGCCGTTAGGCACCGGGCCGTCGGGCATAAGCAACTTGATTTTGCCGTCGCCCTCGGCGGCCAGAAGCATCCCCTGAGATTCTTCGCCCCTGATTTTTGCCGGTTGTAGATTGGCCACTACAATAATTTGTCGTCCTACTAGCTCATCGGGATTGTAATGTCCGGCGATACCAGCAACCAGTTG
>CAYXZO010000011.1:19577-51952 GCA_964469505.1 uncultured Lentisphaeria bacterium
GTCGTCCTACTAGCTCATCGGGATTGTAATGTCCGGCGATACCAGCAACCAGTTGACGTTCCTCCTGGCCTAAATCCACTTTCAGGAGCAACAACCGGTCGGCACGGGGATGTCTTTCGGCTTTGATGATGGTGCCCACCTTTAATTTGATTTTCTGGAGCTCTTCTATGGTAATGGTGTCCGCCATTTCAGCCTCGCTTTTGGTTGGGCGTTTTTCAGGGGGTGATTCTTTTTCGATACGGGGGAAGAGAGCTCCGATGCGCGTGAAGGTGGTACCGCTCTTTAGAAACCCCCACTCAAACCACTGGGAGTTGCTGGCTAAATCCTCCTCGGACACCCCCAGGATTTGGAAAAGTTCATTGATTTTGCCCGGCATTACGGGATAAAGGTGACCACCGGCAAGGCGCAGAGCCTCAGCCGCGGTGTATAGAATGGTACCGGCCCGGGACAGGTCTTGTTTAGCCACCTTCCAGGGGGCTTGCTGTTCCAGGTAGCGATTGATATCTCGCAGCACATCGAATATGGCCTCAATGGCGTAGTTCACCCGGAGCGAGTCCACTTCCTGAAATACCCTATCCTTCAGATTCACCGCCGCTTGGGCCAACTCTTCATCTTCTGCAGTCAGGTCCACCGGGGCAGGTAGTTGATTTTGGAAATAGCGCCCCACCAGCCGAGTAATGCGATTCAGAAGATTCCCCAGGTCATTAGCCAGGTCTGAATTGTAGCGTTGGATGAAGACGTCCAGGGTGAAGGAGGCGTCCTGGCCGGGAGTCATTTCCCGCATGAGAAAGTAACGTAAGGCGTCTACCCCGTACTTGTCCGCTAGCTCCAGAGGACGGACCACATTGCCCAGGGATTTGGACATCTTGGTTTCACCCACGAGCCACCAGCCATGGGCGAAAATAGTTTTAGGCAAAGGCAGCTCTGCGGCCATGAGCATGGTGGGCCAGTAAACCGCATGGGTGGTTAGAATGTCTTTACCTATGAGATGGACGTCCGCCGGCCACCATTTGGCGAAATTCTCCGGATCATCGGGATATCCTACCGCCGAAACGTAATTCAGCAACGCGTCGAACCAGACGTAGGTGACGTAATCCCTATCAAAAGGCAATTCAATGCCCCAACTCAGCCGAGATTTAGGGCGCGAGATACACAAATCCCCCAATGGCTTACGGAGAAAGCCTAGGACCTCGTTCTTCCGGAATTCAGGTTGAATGAAGTCGGGATGCTCCTCAATGTAGTTTATCAGGGCTTCCTGGAATTGGGACATCTTGAACCAATAGTTGGTTTCGGAAAGGCGCTTTACTTCCCGCCAATTACCTTCCTCGTATTCTTTCTGCGTCAGGAAACGTTCTTCGGCCACCGAATACCAACCTTCATACTCCGCCTGGTAAATCAGATCCTTTTCCCACAGTTTCTGGAGGACGTACTGCACCGTCTGGATGTGATGAGGCTGGGTAGTGCGAATGAATTGATTGAAACTGATATTCAATACCCGCCACTTATCCTGGAAGTGGCGCACATATTCGTCGCAGTGTTGCTGGGGGGAAACACCCCGTTTAGCTGCCGCTTGTTGGACTTTCTGGCCGTGTTCGTCGGTTCCCGTGAGGAAATAAGTATCATCGCCGCGGTTGCGGTGAAATCGAGCCAGGACATCCGCTAAAATGGTGGTGTATGCATGTCCGATATGCGGTTCGTCGTTGACGTAATAGATGGGAGTCGTTACGTAGAAACGTTTTCCGGTGCTCATGAATTCTTCCTCTGCATGCGATTGGAAGTTCTCTGCATGGCTCTCAAGGTGCGCTTGACAGCCGCCAACGAAAGAGTTTGCGTGGTCCCATTTTCAAAGGTCACAATTACTTGATCCCGCAGGAAATCGTGAGAGGTGATCAGGGCCACTCCCTGTTCCAGTTCCAGCGGTACACCCAGGTCGGGAAATTTCTGCCGGGCTTCTTGGTAGAAATCCCATTCGAAGCGCAGACAGCATTTGAGTTTGCCGCAGGCACCGCTGAGTTTGGAGGGATTAATGGGTAAGTTCTGGTCTTTGGCCAATTGGGTGGCAATGGACTGGAAACTGTCCATAAAGCGCGCGCAGCACAGCTCCTGCCCGCAAGGGCCGATGCCGCCCAGCCGTTTGGCGTAATCCCGCACACCAATCTGGCGCATTTCAATGCGAGTGCGGAAAGTTCGCGCCAGGTCCTTAACCAACTGCCGGAAATCTACCCGTTCTTCCGCCACGTAGTAAAATGTTAGTTTACGCCGGTCAAATTGGTACTCCACATCCACCAGTTTCATTCTCAAACCGTGGCGCTCGATCAGCGGCAAGCAGCGCTGGAAGGCTTCCCCTTCAGCTTTGCGGTTGGCATGTAGCTGAGCCAGGTCCTGATCGGTGGCTTTGCGCAGGATGCGCCCCAATTCGCTGTCTTCAGACTCTTTTTCCTGACCATTACCGCCATTAGCGCCGCAGCTACCGCAAGGAGAAAATGTGACCTGGCCCAGATCTTCACCGTTGGGAGTTTCTACGATTACATAATCCCCGTCTTTGATAGGGAGACCGTCCTGGTTACAAAACAGGGCGCGCCGGTTGGCTTTGAAAGTAACTCTAACGAAAAACGGCGGGCTGACAGTGCCGCCGTCATTTTCAGGGTTATAGTAAGGCCGCATTCAGCTCCACTGATTATTCAGCATCAATTGTCCTGTGTCTTACCTGCTTGCAGCATTTCCAGCACGGACAAAAGTAAGTCCGCCATTGCCAGGGGCAAATAAACTTTTCGATTTATTGCTTCCCGAGTCTTATCGATTTTTTTGATGATGGCGGGCCAATCGGCGTGGGGATAAGTTTGACGCATTTTCTTAACTGGCTGAGCCCAGTGGGGCAAAGGGTCACCAGTAGGGGCCATCACTTCCCGGAAAAAAAGCATGAATAGGGATAGCCAACGTTCCATTAGCTGCGATTCCACAGAGCGCCGGTGAAACTGCCTGGTTAGCTTAATAGCTGTTGAGAGTTCGCCCGCAGTCAGAGCATCCACCCAGGAATCGATCTCCTTAGTGAGAATTTCCGATCCCTGTTCGGCCAGAAGTTGGGCTGTCTCCACGTTTCCCTGGGCCAGACGCACCCAGGTGAATATTTCATCTTCTTTTGCTTCTCGGGTTTGCTGCAGATAATTGACCAGGGCTCTTTCTGAAACGGGTGGAATCTTATGCTGCTGGCAGCGGGAAAGAATGGTGGCCGGCAATTGGGCGGTTCCGGAGCTAGTAAGAATGAAAAAAGTATTGGCCGGCGGTTCTTCAAGGATTTTAAGCAAAGCGTTAAAAGCCGGGCCGTTCATGGTTTCTGCCTGGAAAATTACCGCTACCTGGCGTTCTTGCCGACCAGCTTGCACCAACAACTGCCGTCGCAGGTGCCTGATACTGGCGATGCGAATTTCATTGGCCCCGGGGATGTTCAAAGTATGGTATGGATTGGTGGCTTTAAGGCTCAGTTCCTGATGGATCGTTTCCATCAACTTTTCCGGGAATCCCTGTAACGGATCGTTTTCGTCACTTCCTTTGCGGGGTAAGGGGAAAACCAGGTGCAACCGAGGATGTTCCAGGCGCATCAGGCCCTGGCAGGTGGAACAATTCCAGCAAGGACCGTTTTCATCAGTATTGGGACAAAGCAGGGCGGTGGCGAAATGCAATGCCAGGGAGTCGGTACCCACTCCGGGAGGTCCTGCCAGGAGATGGGCGTGACCCCGGCGGGGTGACTGCGCCAGGCGATACACTCGCCGACGCCAGCGTTCCTGTCCGACCAATAGAAATCCGTTGGTAAGGGTTATCTCCGTTTCAGCCATAGCAGTGGGTTCAATTTTTTCTGTTGTTGCCATATTTCAAAATGTAAGCGAGCACCCTCGAGGGAACCTGAATCACCCACAGTGCCCAACTGTTCTCCGGTTTTTATAAAATCATCAACTTCCACTAGCATTTCATCTAGATGGGCATAAACGGTGTAATAGCCGTTCCCGTGGTCCAGGATCACAGTATTCCCGAACCCCGGCAACCAGGTGATGGTAGTAACAATCCCATCCATAACGGCTTTGACTGGAGTGCCCTGCGGCGCGGCGATATCGATACCAGGGTTGTCGGTTACTGTACCCAGCCGTTTGTTGCGGTGGGGACCGAAGCGCTCTACTACTCGGCCCAGGGTGGGCCAAGGCAGGCGCCCCCGGTTGCGGGCAAAAGCTGCCGCAGCTTCTCTCTCCGTCACTTTGCGCCGGCGGGCCAGCTCCGCTAGTCGCTGTTTTTTCTCTTTTTCTAGACCTGCGATTAGGTTTTTAACCTTGCGGATAGCGGCTTTTTTTTGCTTGAGTTGGTTTTCTAAAGCCTGGCGATCTCGCCGTAGACGAGCCAATTCCTTTTTCTTCTGGCGCTGTTTCCTTTTTAATAGTCTGGAATTGCGGACTTCCTCCTCTAGGCTCTGTTGGATTTCCTCTAGCCTTTGGTCCACCTTGTCCCGTTCTTGGCGCGTTTGGCGAATCAAGGTTTTGAGACGAGCGACTTCGCGCCCTTCAGCCCGGCTTACCGCCCGTAGGTACAACGCCCGGCGAGCTGCTTCATTTAAATTTCTAGCCAGTAAGATCAACTCCCAGTCTCGCTCGTGGCCCCATTTGTAAGCCCGTCTAACGCGCCGGGCATAACGCCGACGCAATAAGTCGATTTTCTGCTCTTTAGCGCTGATGGAACTTTCCAGAACCTGGATTTGTGCCTGCTTCAATTGCCGTTCGCGACGGAGTTCCTGTTGATACTTTTTTAGCAAGGAAATTTGATGGTCCAGTTCATTCAGAGTTTTAAGGGTCATTGCTTCGCTGGCTTTGCGCCGTTTCAGATCCTTAGTGAGTCGCTGAATCTCTCGGCGGAGATTTTTAAGGCGCTTTTCCTGGGATTTGATTTTACGGTCCAGGGCGGTTACCTGAGCCTGCGTTTCAGTCGGTAGAACTACCAACCACAAAAGCAGAGCAAAGAGTAACCAGCGTTTCACGGTGATAAATATCTGCCGCGCACGGGGCTAACCAAAAGCTCTTTCTGGAAACGAGTGCATGGAGCCCATTGCTAAAGAAAAAACAGGGGCACCGATTGGTGCCCCTGGTGAATATGATCGGATTGATTTATCAGCGCTAGAACGATAACCCGGTTTCAATGTTGGTGGACCGAATGATTTCGTTGGGCTGATCGATTGCTCCGGAGCCGTCCAGATCGCGGTAGTACTGGCGGAAATCCCACGTGAGGGTAGCTCCGCCGCCCAGTTCCACTGTTACCCGATAGCCCAGGATGGTTCCTTCAGATTTGATTTTAAAGGGATTCTCCACGTTCATCCGATTCAGATAAGCCATAGCCTCTTTAACTTTAGGAATGACTTTGGAAGCCAGGGCCAGGTTCAGGTTTAATCCCCTAACCGGGTTGGAGCCACTGGCGCGCATATCCTGATAACCACCGGAGAGGGATAGGATACCCATTATATCGGCCCTCAAACTACCGAATACACCTTTCATGGCGGGATTGTTGGAGAGTTTGTCGAAGCGCGTCAGCGGAACGAGACCGGTGTCTGAATCCATAAAGGAGATGCGCTCATTATCGTAGTTATAATCAAACAAGCCATACACGAAATTACCACCGGTCATCCGGTATTCCACATTCAAATGGATAAACTTCATGACCGTCATCCGCAAACCGGGAGCTGCGATACCCCAGCCGTATTGTGCGTCCCGGCTGGCCAAATTCCCGGCGTCATCGCGATAGACAATCTGATGGCTGGAGCCCATGTATTTACCCGCTTCGGCAAAAGCCAAGGCCGAGAACAGACTGGACTGGAAAATGGGGTAACTCACATCGGCACTTAGGCCGAACAGGTGACGCACATTCCGGTGGATGTTCAAAGGCTCCGGCTTGGTTGTGATATCCTGGTCGATATTGTACTGGCTTAAGCTGTCCGGTAGATGGTCAGGCAACCCATCTCCATCAACATCCCATTCATCGGGTGAATCATCGGGACGACCATCCCCATCAGAGTCCAGATACGCGGTTTTATCTTCCGGGAAATCATCCACCAGATCAGGATAACCATCGCCATCCGTGTCTTTCATACCCAAGTATTGGTTGTAGTCCGTCACGAAAGTTGCTCCGAACTGCAACTTGCCCAACGAGTAAGTCCCCCGTAGGGCCGCCAGGCCGAAACCGAAATTGGGCGTTTTGGTGAATTCCTTGAAATTGGCCAGCATGGCTTCGGCTCCGATAGGTCCGAGTTTGAGTCCGAAATGCGCGCCAACCTTTCGAACAGAGGGATATTCGGTCATGTTGGAATAACCGTTGACGAATAATCCATAACCCATAACCACACTTTTCAGTCCGCCCACCTCGAAAAAGATGGGATCCCCCGGTTGGCCCCAGCGGATGTAAAGAATTTTATCTATCAGGTTTTTAGGTTTCTTCCACTCTTCAGTGCGAATGTTGCCGTCCTGATCAATGTAAAGCACCAGATCCAGACCGATACCGAATTTGCCCAAATGGATATCTGGTCTTAAGGCAATCTGGTTGTACAACTTGCCATCGATGGTCACGGCACCAAAACCAGCGTTCAGTCCCACATTTTCACCCAGCAATCCACCTCCACCTTCACCTTCTGCTTCACCTTCGGGGGGGGCTTCAACACCGCCGGTGGGTACCGGAGGAGGTTCCTGGGTCTCCATGGCGGTTTCGGTTTGAGTCGTGTCCACTGCCGCTTGTTCTGTTTCTGGGGTGGGGGCAGCGCCGAATTCTTCTTCCGGATCGGCGGGAATTTCATCTTCCGTAGTGGGAGTGGTTAGCAATCCACCGGTGGAAGTGGAAATAGCGGTTTCTCCGGCATTGGCGGTGGTGACCATTCCGGTAAAATTGTTTAACACATTGACGGTTCCTTCTAGTACTACCACCCGATCCACCCCGTTGGGGGAAGAACTGGTCCAGAAACGAGTTCCTTTTACCGACGCCACCGAGGTGGGTGTGGAAACCTGAAAACCGAAGGAAGCGTTTTTGTTATAAGCGCTCAGGACTTTGCCATATTCTAACTTGACGCGCATGGTAGAACCGGTGGAATCGGTGAGCAATTGCAGCCCCAATTCGGTTTTAGGACGCAGTTTCACCTGACTTTTGTCATCGAAAAGAAAAAGTACGGCATAACCATCACCGGTTTTCAGGTAATCTCCTTGCTCCAGGATAGTGCCTTGCTGTACAGAGGGAGAGTATTCAACCTCTCCAGCTTTTTTCAGCAATACCTCGCCTTTGAATTTGGTAACCACCGCCAATTTTTCTCCGAAAGCGGTAGAAAAAGCTAAGACCCAAAGGACGATTACAATATTCATTTTTCGGAACATGCTATTCTCCTTTAACGCTTTTATGACATAAATCTCTACCATCCTGCTTTAGGGGCGAAATTTAGCAACCCCAGGACTTAAATCCAGCAAAGCTTGTTTTTTCTTGGCTTTAACCATTCTTGGGAAATTAGATGTGATCCACCGCATCTTTTCCTTGGGCCGATGCGGCAATAAGGTGAATTTTCCCTGTGCTTAATATGTCCTACGCGGAAGTTGCATTCCCTTTTAGCGTCCCACAGACCTTTTGGTATGAGGTCCCAGAGGTTTTAAAGGATATCCTGCAGGTGGGGCATCAGGTTACGGCTCCTTTCGGGCGGCGCCGGCAGGTAGGGATTGTAATGGGGTTTGCCACCGAAGTGCCCACGGAAATCAGGGCCAAACTTCGTTCGCTGGAAAACTTGCTGGACCCTGTTCCCGTTTTCACCCCCAAGCTGGTGGAGTTATTGAAATGGATGGGGCGCTACTATTTTGCCCCGCTGGGACAGGTGGTCCAAATAGCATTACCGGCCGTTAAACAGCTTCGCCGCGAAGTTTTGGTCCGCTGGAGTGGCTCACCGCCGCCGGAAACCGAGACTGAAGCCCGCCAAGTGTACGAAGACCACGAAGTGAAATTATCCGCACTGAAAAAGAGATGGGGAGAACGTGAGGCCGTAAGGTTGGTAGCTCGCTGGCAACGCCGGGGGTGGGTACGGCTGGAAAACGTTTTCACACTGGCGCCTAAAGGCAGTCAGGCCTGGGTACGGCTGATTCCTGGTGCTTTCGAATCGGTGGGGAGCCTGGAACGGGCACCGGCACAGCAGCGGGTTATGGAGGTGCTCAGTGCCTATGAAGATGGATTATGGCTGAAAGAGCTGCAGCAGCAGGCGGCGGTTAGTTCGGGAGTAATAAAGCGGTTGGTGGAGCGGGGAATTTTGCAGCTGGAACAACGTTTCCCGGAGAACAATCCTTTAGCCTCTTACCCCCAGGGTGCTTTTCCCTCTCAGGTCCGATTGACACCCGAACAGAAGAAAGCTGTTTCTGAGATTAACCTTAGTCTGGAGGCGGCCAAATTCCAGCCCTTCTTGCTTCACGGCGTAACCGGAAGTGGTAAGACTGAAGTATATCTAGCCGCAGCGGAAAAAGCCCTAACCCTGGGCAGAAGTGTTCTGATTCTGGTGCCGGAAATCGCCCTGGCGCCCCAGATTGCCCGGCGCTTCCAGATTCGACATGGCAACGTGGTTACTATGTGGCACTCTAATCTGCGAGCGCCGGAACGGGTTCGGGTATGGCATGGCATACGGTCCGGCCGTTTCAAAATAGTGGTGGGGGCACGTAGCGCAGTCCTTACTCCCCTGCGGAATCTGGGGCTAATTGTGGTGGACGAAGAGCAAGAACATAGTTACAAACAGGAACATCAACCACCACGTTACAATGCCCGGGATTGTGCTCTTATGCGCGCCAAGCTGGAAGGAGCGGTGATTGTTCTGGGGTCAGCCACGCCTTCTCTGGAAACATATTATCAGGGGGTTAAAGAACGCTACCAGGTGTTGCATCTCAGCCGTCGCTGGGAAGGTGCCCAGGCGCCCCTGGTGGAATTAGTTGATATGCGCAAGGCTACCAACATTTCAGGTGATCCGGAAAATCCCTTTTCCAATCTCCTGCTCAAGGCCATGGAAGAAACATTGGCTAGCGGGCACCAGGTGATTTTATTGCAGAACAGGAGAGGTTATGCCCCTGTAGTGAAGTGCTCCGCCTGCGGATGGATAATGCGCTGTCCCCACGATGAAGTGTCTTTGACGTTTCACAAAGTCACCCACCGGATGTTGTGTCATTATTGCGGCTACGAAGAGCGTCCTCCCACTATTTGTCCCCAGTGTCAGGGAGAATCACTGTTTTTCGGCGGCACGGGGACTCAGCGGGTAGAGGAATTCCTGCGGGAAAATTTTCCCGGGGTTAGTCTCTGTCGGATGGACCAGGATACCACTCGTTGGAGGGATGCCCATTTAACCATGTTAGGAGATTTTGCCCGGGGGAAATATCAGATTCTGCTGGGGACTCAAATGATTGCCAAAGGATTGGATTTCGAGAATGTTACCCTGGTAGGTGTCATTAATGCCGATACCGCTTTAAGCTTCCCCGATTTTCGCGCCCGAGAGCGAACCTTTCAACTGGTTTATCAGGTGGCGGGACGCTCCGGGAGGGGACGTTACCCAGGACGGGTAATAATCCAAACTTGGCAACCGGATGACTACGCCATCCGATTGGCTACCCAGGGGGAAGTGAAACTGTTTTACAACAATGAACTAAACGAACGACTAGAGCTGTTTTATCCACCATTCAGTCGTTTTGCCGCCATTGGTTTTCTGGGGCCACAACGGCAGACGGTCATGCAAGCGGCGCAGAAAGCGGCCCTCAGGGTTAAGGATTTCCCGGTCCAAGTGCGGGGACCTTCGCCGGCCCTGGTGGAACGATCCCGCAAAGGCTATCACTGGAAGCTCTTACTGGCCACGGAAAGGGAAGAGGATCCAGGTGCCCGTCAGTTGAGATCAGCTATTTACGTCGTACAGCGGCTGTCATTTCCCAAAGAAATCAAGCTTAAGATCGATATGGACCCGTTACAACCGTTGGATTGAGATGCGCCGGATATCTTTATGTCTGCTGGGCCTGTTGGTTTCTTCCCTGGTAGGTGAAATCAGTTTTTCCCAGGGCTCATTGAAATTGGTCGTAGACCGGGGGGATCCGGCCTGGCTCAAGGCTGCAATGTTGGATGTGAAACAAGTGCAACGAGAATTGGAGGAGTTCACCGGGTTGAGGTGGACCGACTCCTTGACGATCCATTTTTATTTTTCCCGCCGGCGGGCTCGCCAGGCCTTGCCACGAGCACCTGAGTGGAGTGGAGGGTTGGCTACGGGAGCCCACGCCGTGGCGATATATGGAGCCACAAAAAGCCATTGGCGCCGAATTTTACGCCACGAATTGGTACATGCCCTTTTGGCTCAGAATAAAGTCCAACTGCCAGTATGGTTCAACGAGGGATTGGCGCAGGTTTTTGCCGGGCAGGATGACTGGAAAGCACATTTGACGCTTAGCTGGGCGGCGATCAGGAACCGCTTGATACCACTGGAAGATTTGGAATCGGTCCTGAAATACAATCCAAGCCGGGCTGAGTTGGCTTATGCAGAGGCCGCGTCGGCAGTTCAGTTTTTCCTTAAGCGTTACGGTTCCACCGCCGTTCCTTACCTGCTGACGTTGCCGGACCGGGATTTTACGAGCCGCTTCCGCAAGACGGCCTGGATCACTCCTTCGAGATTCGAAGTATTATGGCGTAAACACATGTATTCCAAAGCATGGCTGTACCGTCTGGCTCGTTTCCCGGATTTGTTGTGGTTAATAATGCCACTATTGGTGGTGATTGCTTACTTTGTACGGCGCCGGCGGCAACGTCGAAAACTACATCAATGGGAAATGGAAGAGACTCAAGGAACTATAAATATCAACTTTGAGCAGCGTCCCAAGTCGCACTACTACGACGGTTGGTTGTATCGCTGGTTTCTTGATCCGGGACTGGCTCCTTTACGGCGGGCGGTTAAGAAGAGAATCCCGGAAGGCAGCCGGGTTATCGAGGCTGGGTGTGGGACGGGAGATCAGTTATTTCATCTGGCGGACATAATTGCCGGTGGGGTGGGAATCGAACTTTCGCCCCGTAATATCAAGGTGGCTCGCAAGGAAGCGGAAAACAACGGATGGCACCATTTGCAATTCTTGCTGGCCAATGCGGCTCACTTGCCTCAATTCCAGGACGGTAATTTTGATGTAGCCCTCAGTACTCTGGCGCTGCACGAAATGCCTCCCCAAGTGCGCTCAGCTGTATTGCGCGAGATGCGGCGTTTAGCCCGACGTATGATCCTGGTGGATTGGAGTGCTCCGGCCCCTGGTAAATGGTCGGCTGTTCAAATGCACTTAGTGGAATTCTTCGCCGGTTGGGGGCATTATCGGAACTACCGGGACTATCTTGCAGCGGGGGGCGGCCGGTTCTATTTGGAGCAATGTGGCTGGGAGATCCGGGATGAGCAGAAGCTGTTGCAAGGGCGAATAACTTTGTGGGATTGCTTCCCGGCGGAGCATACTTTTGGCGCCGATGGCTGAGAATAAATCGCCGCGCAAGTTCCGGGTGTTCGTGATTCATGGCCCTAATTTGAACTTACTGGGCCGCCGGGATCCTCAGCATTACGGGCGTTTGACTCTGGATAAACTGAATAAACAAATCCGCCGCAAGGCCCAAGAACTGGGCGTGGATATCCGCATCGTGCAAACCAACCGGGAAGGGCGCATTATCGAGCTGCTGCACCGCCGACGCAAATGGGCCGATGCCTTTATTCTCAATCCGGCAGCGTACACCCATTATTCTTTCGCCATCCGGGACGCGGTGGAGGCCATCGGCAAGCCGGTGGTGGAAGTGCACCTCTCGGACATTTTCTCCCGGGAACCATTCCGGCGGGTTTCGGTTATTGCGCCGGTGTGTCAGGCCCGCTTTTACGGCCGGAAAGTGGATTCTTACCTGGAAGCCCTGGAATGGGTGGTGGAGCAATACGCGACGCCGGAACAGCGTCAACCCCGGAATTGAATGCAACCACTTGATCTGGTAATAATTGTTCTGTTTCTGGTAGGTACCGCGGCCTATGGCTTTTTGTCCGGCCGAAGGAATCGCACTGCGGAAGACTACTTCCTGGGTGGCCGCACTTTGCCCTGGCCGGTGGCCATGCTCTCCATTGTGGCCACGGAGACCTCAGTACTGACTTTTATCAGCATTCCCGGCCTGGCTTATCGTAAGGACTGGTTTTTCCTGCAACTGGCCCTGGGGTATATCCTGGGACGGATTCTGGTCGCCTGGATTCTATTGCCCCTCTATTTCCGGGGGCATATTGGTTCCATTTACGAAGTCTTAGGTCAGCGCTTCGGCGCCTCGGTACAGAAAACGGCCTCGGCGGTCTTTTTAGTGACCCGCCTACTGGCCGACGGTATTCGTTTTCTGGCCACGGCGGTGGTGGTGCAGGTAATCACCGGTTGGCCGCTGTGGGTGGCGGTGATAGTCATCGGCCTGGTGACTTTGAGTTACACCCTGCTGGGCGGTTTGCGTACGGTGGTCTGGATGGACAGTTTCCAGTTCGGGCTGTACCTGGGTGGTGGGTTGATAGCCATCGGCTTTGTGCTGGCTCACCAAACGGTGCCCTGGAGTGAACTGGCAGCTGCGGGGAAATTCAAGATTTTCCACGGTGGCTGGGATTTGCTGCACAATCCCTGGACTTTTATCAGCGCGGTGGTAGGGGGAATGTTCCTCTCCTTTGCTTCCCATGGCGCCGATTACATGATGGTGCAGCGTATACTGGGTTGTCGCAATCTTTCCGCCGCTCGTAAGGCTATGGTGGGGAGCGGCATCTTCGTCTTTTTCCAGTTTATGGTTTTTCTACTGGCCGGCACGCTGATAGCCGTTTACTTCGATAATGCTCCCCTGGCCAAGGACCGGGAATTTTCCACCTTCATCGTGCAGGTCCTACCGGTGGGCTTGAAGGGCTTTTTACTGGCGGGGGTATTATCGGCCGCCATGTCCACTTTAAGCTCGTCCATCAACTCTCTGGCCTCTTCGACGATTATGGATTGGTTCCGCAAGGGACGCTCTCTGAAGCGCTCCCGGCAGGCTTCCCTGTTCTGGGCCGTGCTGCTGATTCTTATCGCGCTGGCGTTTAACGAGAATGACAAGGCCATCGTGGTAGTGGGCCTACAAATCGCCTCTTTCACCTACGGCGGATTGTTGGGATTGTTCTTGCTGTCTTTCTCCCGTCGTCCGTTACGTCCCCTCAGCTTGAGTGTGGGGCTGGTGGGCAGTATGCTAGCGGTGTTTGGTTTCAAATTCCTGGGGCTGGCATGGACGTGGTACATCGCCGCGGCAGTGGTGGTAAATATTCTGGTGTCGTATCTGGTGGATTGGGGCCTGGTCCGTTTACGGCTTGCCCGAAAGAATAGTTATTAGCTGAGTAACAGCGGACGACAGGCCGTGGAAGATAAAAAATAAATCTCGGCTGGTAGGGATTAAAGTGTATGGTTAGATGTCCAATTATAGCTGGCGAGAATTTTTTATAGTGGTCAAGGTGGAAGGAGGGAATTACCAAACGTATTGAGCGACAGTATGCTTGAAAAAAGTGCACATCAATATAAATAATTCATTGTAATAAGTACACACTTGCGTTATTCTTGGTTATGAAACGCTGGGCCATGGAAAGGCTGGTGGCCTGGAAAGACCAGCCGAAAAGAAAGCCTTTAATCGTTAGAGGTGCGCGGCAAGTAGGTAAAACTTACTTATTGAAAAAGTTCGGTCGGCAGTATTTTGCCCGAACACATTATCTCAATTTTGAACAGGATGAGCGGCTACACAATATATTTAAAGGAAATCTGTCACCCCAACGTCTCTTAACCGAGATACAGTTTTACCTAAATAAACCTATCCACCCGAAATCCGACTTGCTGATTTTCGATGAAATCCAGCACTGCCCGGAAGCATTAACCACATTGAAGTATTTTCAGGAGGAAATGCCCGAACTGGCTATATGCGCTGCCGGCTCTCTCTTGGGAGTGGTTTTAGCTCCCACATCTTTCCCGGTGGGGAAGGTCACCTTTTTGGATCTATACCCTCTTAACTTTGAGGAATTTTTAGAAGGTCTCGGCCAGCAATCCCTAGTGAGATTGTTGCTTGATTGGGATTTGTCCTCACCCTTGCCACAGATGGCGCATGAAAACTTATGGCAGTTTTGGAAAAGATATCTGATAACAGGCGGTCTGCCAGAAGTGGTCAATATTTTTCGGGAGCGGCAAAAAAATGAATTCCTGGCTCACCGGGCCGTTAGGCAAATCCAGCAAGATTTAATAGCGGCTTATCTTATGGATATTGCCAAACACTCCGGAAAAATAGCTGCTTTAAACATCGAGCGACTGTGGCGGAATGTTCCTAACCAGCTGGCTAATACCCAGGACGGCTCGGCTCCAAAATTTCGCTTTAAAGGCATTCTGCCGGGGGTCAGGGGTTATGAACGCATAGCCACCCCGCTGGCCTGGCTTGAAAAGGCTCGTTTAGTATTGAGAACTTCAATCGTCCCCCGGGCCGAATCCCCCTTGGCTGCCTTCACCAAAGAAAATCGCTTCAAACTTTACTTTTTCGATGTGGGTTTGTTAGGCAGTCTCAGCGGACTGGAACCCTATTCCATTTTGCAATACGATTATGGCACATATAAAGGCTACGTTGCGGAGAACTTTGTGGCCCAGGAACTAACCTCTGCCGGTGCGCCGGCTTTATTTTGCTGGCAGGGCCGTACTGCTGAAATTGAATTTCTACTGGAAACAACTCGGGGAATTGTTCCTCTGGAAGTGAAATCCGGCTGGGTGACAAAATCCAAGAGCCTAAAGGTCTATGAGGAACGCTATAATCCCCCGCTGAGTGTAATTCTCAGCGCAGAAAATATGAAAGTAACGCCCTCCCGCTTGAAAGTACCGCTGTACGCCATAGCGGCATTAGTTAGGAAACTGAAACAATCTTGTTCTTGAGGTGAATGACGATGACGTCAGCCACCTGGTGGTTATTGATTTATCTCTTTAGAGATTGAATTCCTGCTTCCTTCCTCTGTCCTCTGCCGTCGATCATCCGCAAACTTTTTTAGCCACAGATCACGCCACGGGTCACAGAGTCTGCTGTACGAAGAAGGGTGCTTATCCTATCTCTCTTTTTTCGGTCTCCTTATTACCTCCCTCGGCAGTCTCCCATCGGTCGTCATCAGCTATCCTCTAGGTTCATCGAGCCTCTCATCCCTTCCCTCTTCCTTCGTTACTGTGCTCCAGTATGACTATAATTTCTTTTAATGGGCTTGCTGCAGTTGTAAACTACCAGCTTGATGAGTAGTGAAAAGCTGATAATCCACGGTGCCCGGGAACATAATCTCAAAAACATCCACTTAGAGCTCCCCCGCAATAAGCTCATCATCATCACCGGCCTTTCTGGTTCCGGCAAGACCAGTCTCGCTTTTGATACCCTGTACGCTGAAGGACAGAGGCGCTACGTGGAATCCCTTTCCGCTTATGCGCGGCAGTTTCTGGGCCTGATGGAAAAACCCGATGTGGACTACATCGAAGGCCTATCCCCGGCCATTTCCATCCAACAAAAGACGGGGGGACGAAATCCCCGCTCCACAGTAGGCACCGTAACGGAAATTCACGACTACTTGCGCCTGCTTTTCGCCCGGGTTGGCGAGCCCTTCTGTTACTCCTGCGGCCGGCCCATCACCCGGCAGACGGTACAGCAAATTGTGGACGCTATTCTGAATCTGGAGCCGGAGGCGCGGATCCAGATTCTGGCGCCGGTAGTGCGGGGACGCAAAGGGGAGTACAAGGAAACGTTCAAAGAGATCCGGCGGGAAGGTTTTCTCAGGGTCCGCGTAGATCGCCATATCTTTGAATTGCAGCAAGTGCCCGCCCTGGATAAGAACAAAAAACATGACATAGAGATCGTGGTGGACCGCCTGGTGATTCGGCCGGAGATTAAAGAACGTCTCACCGCATCGGTGGAGCTGGCGCTGAAACACGGTCAGGGATTGGTAATAGTGGATGTGGTGGGGCGCGAAGAGCATCTGTTTTCCGAACGGTATGCCTGTCCCTACTGCGAAATCAGCTATCCCGAGCTGGAGCCGCGGCTTTTTTCCTTCAATTCACCTTACGGAGCCTGCCCCGATTGTGATGGGTTGGGAACCAAGACTGCCATTGACGAAAATCTGGTGGTACCGGACAAGCGCAAGTCCATCATGCAGGGAGCCATTGCGCCGTTGGGACCCCAACCGCGGGGAAGCTGGTATTCGGCCATTCTCCGTAGTCTGGCACGGCATTATGATTTTAGTTTCAGCACCCCCTGGTATTTGCTGCCGGCTCGGGCCCGCAAAGCCATATTGTACGGTACCGGCAACACTCGCATCCGAATGACTTACGAATCCAGTCGTTTTAAGGGGGAATATCAGGGAGGTTTTGAGGGGGTCATCCCCAACTTGGAACGGCGTTATCGCCAGACCACCAGCGCCGGCATTCGCAAATGGATCGAAGGGTACATGTCTTCAGTGCCTTGTAAAACCTGTAACGGTACCCGACTTCGCATCGAGGCTCGCCACGTGCAGATCGCCGGTCGTTCCTTGCCGGATTTGAACAATTTTTCCATTAAAGAATTGTATCATTTTTTCGAGACCCTGGCGCTTTCTCCCACCAAAGCGGAAATTGCGGGCCAAATTCTCAAAGAGATCCGGGCCCGATTGAGTTTTCTGAAGAACGTGGGCCTGGATTATTTGACCCTTTCCCGATCTGCCGCCACCCTTTCTGGGGGTGAAGCTCAGCGTATCCGTTTGGCCACCCAGATCGGCTCCCGCCTGGTGGGCGTGATGTACATTCTGGATGAGCCTTCCATCGGTCTGCACCAACGGGACAACACACGACTGATAAGCACGCTGAAAGAATTGCGAGATCTTGGCAACACGGTGCTGGTGGTGGAACACGACCAGGATACTATCGAAGCTGGAGACTACATTGTGGATTTGGGGCCTGGCGCCGGAGAAGCCGGGGGCTATGTAGTAGCTGAAGGCACTCCCTCCGAAATCGCTCGTAATCCTCGTTCCCTTACCGGTCAATACCTTAGTGGTCGTCGGTCGATTTCCGTTCCGCGACAACGTCGCGCTGGTCATCAGCGCGAATTGACTCTGGTGGGAGCCAGAGGACATAACCTACGCCACCTTACAGTATCTTTTCCGCTGGGAAAACTCATTTGTGTCACAGGCGTTTCAGGGTCGGGTAAATCCAGTTTGGTTAATCAGACTTTATACCCGGCTTTGGTTCGCCAGCTATATAACACCCGATTGCCGGCCTTGCCTTATGAGAAGTTAGAAGGCGTGGCCTTCATTGATAAAGTGGTGAATATCGACCAATCTCCCATCGGGCGAACTCCCCGTTCCAATCCTGCCACTTACACCGGAGCCTTCACTTTCATCCGTGAGCTTTTCGCCAAGCTCCCCGAATCCCGTATGCGAGGATACCGTCCGGGACGCTTTTCTTTCAATGTGAAAGGCGGACGGTGTGAGGCCTGCGAAGGTGACGGCATAAAAAAGATTGAGATGCACTTTTTACCCGATGTGTTCGTTACCTGCGAAGTCTGCCATGGCAAACGTTACAACCGGGAAACCCTGGAGATCCGTTACAAGGGTTTGAACATTGCCGAAGTGCTGGATATGTCGGTAGATCAGGCCCTGAAGTTTTTCGAGCCCATCCCGGGATTACAGCGAAAATTGCAGACTCTGCAGGATGTGGGACTAGGCTATTTAAAATTGGGACAACCAGCTACGACCCTCTCAGGGGGTGAGGCCCAAAGGGTGAAATTAGCCACAGAACTCTCCAGGGTAGGGACCGGTCGCACAGTGTACCTACTGGATGAACCCACCGTCGGTCTCCATTTCGAAGATGTCAAAATGCTGCTCCAGGTGCTCAATCGCTTGGTTGACAAAGGCAACACAGTTATTGTCATAGAACACAATTTGGATGTTATCAAGTCGGCGGATTACGTGATTGACTTAGGCCCGGAAGGTGGTGAGGAGGGAGGAAGAATTGTGGCTCAGGGCACGCCGGAAGACATAGCCCGAACGGAAGGGTCACATACCGGACGATATTTAAGACGGTTTTTAGAGGGTTTGGCCGTACCGGCTAAGCGTTTGGAAATCGGCTCAGGCTGAACCTATATTTGTCGGCGTTGTTTGACGCGGGGGTAAGGGCCGACGGTGAGGAGAGAGGCACTTAAATAAATACTGAATGTCTGAATTAACTAAACCCCAGCTACTAGCGGAAGATCAAGACGTTGACCAAGCCCTAAGGCCCCAGAGTCTGGCCAGCTTCATCGGACAATCCAAAACGGTTGAACAGCTTCAGGTATTTATTGAGGCGGCCCGCAGGCGGGGCGAAGCGTTGGATCACGTCCTTCTATTCGGCCCACCGGGTCTGGGCAAAACCACTTTGGCATCCATAATTGCCCGGGAATTAGGGGTAAATTTAAAGGCTTCATCGGGACCAGTCCTGGAAAAGCCGGGCGATTTGGCTGGTATTCTTACCAACTTGAAACAACGGGATGTGCTCTTTGTAGACGAGATCCACCGCCTGAATCATGTGGTGGAAGAATACCTTTACTCTGCAATGGAAGACTATAGGATTGACATCCTCATCGATCGTGGTCCCAGCGCCCGGAGCGTTCAGATTCATTTGGAACCTTTCACTCTGGTTGGTGCCACTACCCGAGCCGGTTTACTTACTCCTCCAATGCGGGCCCGTTTTGGAGTAGTTCTGCGGCTGGACTATTATTCGCCTTCCGACTTGGAAACCATTGTAGCCCGTTCGGCTCGGATTCTCAAAGTGCCCATCAAGGAAGAAGGCGTAAAAGAAATCGCCCGCCGTTCCCGGGGGACTCCGCGAATTGCCAACCGCCTGTTGCGACGGGTGCGGGATTATGCCCAGGTTAAAGGTGACGGGGTCATAACTGGAGAAATCGCCCGGGAGGCTTTGAGCATGTTGAAAGTGGATCCATATGGGCTGGATGAGATGGATGTGCGTATCCTTAAGACTCTAATCCAGAAATTCAGTGGCGGACCGGTAGGGCTCAATTCCCTATCGGTGGCAGTGGGGGAAGAGGCTAATACATTGGAGGAAGTCTATGAACCATTTCTCATCATGGAGGGTTTTCTCATGCGGACCCCCCGAGGTCGACAGGCCACCCGATTGGCATACGAACATTTAGGGTTTGCCCTAACGGATACGGTTCCGCAACAGAAAACCTTATTCTAAAAGAAGAGATGAGCTATGCTGTTTGACACCGTTCAACAAGTGTCCCTTTCCGATTTCGACTACCATTTGCCACCGGAGCAAATTGCTCAGTACCCGGCCCCGACTCGGGACGGATCCAGGCTTATGGTGGTAGATCGTCGCACCGGCGAGTTCAAACATGATCGCTTTAAGAATTTCATCGATTACTTGCGTCCCGATGACGTGCTTGTTTTCAATAATACTCGCGTTTTCCCTTCCCGCTTATTTGCTAAAAAAGACAAGACCGATACGGAAATTGAACTTTTCCTGTTGCGGGAATTAGGTCACAAGCTTTGGGAAGCACTGGTTAAACCAGCCCGCAAGGTACGGGTAGGCAATAAATTGGTCATCGGTGGCGAATTGGTCTGTGACGTGGTGGATAATACCGTTTCCGGCGGCCGGGTAGTGCGCTTCAACATCGACGGCGAGGAAATATACCAAGCCCTGGATCGTCTGGGCACATGGCCCTTACCGCCTTACATCAAACGACCGGCGGAACCTTTGGATCGGGAACGTTACCAGACAGTTTATGCTCAACACCGAGGTGCCGTAGCAGCTCCCACAGCCGGTTTACATTTCACCGAAGAGATTCTAAACGCCATCAAAGAAAAAGGTGTGGAAATCCACTACATCCTGCTGCACGTGGGCCTGGGCACCTTCCGGCCAGTCCAGGTGGAAGACATTACCAAGCACCACATGGACTCGGAGTATTATGAAGTGTCGCCCGAAGTAGCTAGGGCCCTAAATGAAGCCAAACAGGCTGGCCGGCGCATCATCGCTGTCGGCACTACCGTGGTGCGCGCCTTGGAATCAGCGGTACAGCGTCCCCGGGGGCTCATAGCCAGCAGCGGTTGGACCGACAAGTTCATTTATCCCCCTTACGATTTTAAAATGGTGGATGCCTTGTTGACCAATTTCCACCAACCGAAATCCACCTTGTTGATGCTGGTATCGGCCTTTGCGGGAACAGAAAATATTCTACGGGCATACAACGCCGCCGTGAAAGAAGGCTACCGTTTCTTCAGTTACGGCGACGCCATGTTTCTCCAATAACAACTGGGATTACCAGTGTTGCGAATTGGTCAAGGGTACGACCTTCACCCCCTGGTGAAGGGCCGGCCCTTTGTTTTGGGGGGCATCACCATCCCGGCTGAGTTCGGCCCCGCCGGTCACTCCGATGGTGATGCCTTATGCCACGCCCTAATTGACGCCCTTTTTGGGGCGTTGGCGGCGGGCGATATCGGTACCCATTTCCCCGATACCGACCCCCAATGGAAAGGGGCCGATTCCCGCAAATTGCTGGAAATGGCCTACCGAGAGGTGACAACCAAGGGCTACGAATTAGTCAATCTGGATGCCACTATTCTGTTGGAGCGTCCCAAGTTACGGCCGCACATACCCGCCATGCGGGAAACATTGGCCCAAATCTTCCACTGCCGTATCGACCAGGTCTCCATCAAAGCCAAGACCAACGAAAAACTGGACGCCGTGGGGCGGGGAGCGGCAGTGGCTGCAACCGTGGTTTGTTTACTACAACGTAAAGCTTGATCAGTGAGTGATTATTTCAGCCTACTAGATCAGGCCTCGCCCTGGTTGGTGTTTAGCGGCATTTTTCTGGCCAGTTACATCGAAAATATTTTCCCCCCTATTCCGGGGGACACCATGTTGGTGTTCGGGGCCTATCTGGTGGGACGGGGCAATTTGTCCTATTCGGGGGCTCTGGCGACCACGCTGGCGGGAAGCGTGTTGGGGTTTATGACTATTTATTGGGTGGGACGCTACGCTCGGAATTCCCTGATTGTGGATAAAATTCAGCGTTCCTTCACTCCTCGTCGCCGCCGAGCCCTGGAGCAACTATTTCGGCGCTGGGGCTTATGGGTGGTGGCCGCTAATCGCTTTCTCTCAGGTTTGCGTTCCATCGTGGCCTTGTTGGCCGGATTCAACGAACTACCGGCCTGGCCGACTTTCTCGCTGGCATTTATCTCCAGCCTTGTGTGGAACGGTGCTTTGCTGTGGGTGGGTAATCGTCTGGGCAAGAACTGGCAGCAGGTGGAGCAATATTTAAGAGAATACAATACTGTAGTGATCCTAATTATCTTTGCCCTGGTACTGGTTTGGTTGGGTCGTAGATGGCATAACCGCAGAATCAACCGAGAGGATCTGCCCCATGAAAGTTAGATTTGCTCCTAGTCCCACCGGTCGCTTGCACGTAGGCGGGTTGCGGACGGCCCTTTTCAATTTCTTATATGCTCGCAATCGGGGTGGGGAGTTTCTATTGCGCATCGAAGATACCGATCAGTCTCGGTACGTTCCGGGAGCGGTAGAGGACATCCTGGATTCTTTGCGCTGGGCCGGGCTGGAGTACGATGAGGGGCCAGATAAGGAAAAAGGAAACGGACCCTATTTCCAGTCGCAGCGGTTATCCCTTTACCGCGAAGTGGTGGATCAATTACTGGAGCGGGGCGCAGCCTACCGTTGTTTCTGCTCTCCGGAGCGTCTGGCGGAATTACGGAAGAGTCAAGAAGCAGCGGGACAACAAACCCGTTACGACCGCACCTG
Source organism: uncultured Lentisphaeria bacterium (assembly GCA_964469505.1). GTDB lineage: Bacteria > Fidelibacterota > UBA8477 > UBA8477 > JABMPR01 > CAYXZO01. The sequence continues at coordinate 41,417 of CAYXZO010000011.1, forward strand.
CCGCTGGCTTACCAGTGAGGAATCCGAGCGTCGGGCAGCCAATGAACCCTATGTGATTCGCCTTAAAATCCCGGATGAGCCCAAGATTCTGGAATTCGATGACTTGATCCGCGGACGGGTACGATATCCTCTGAACCAGCAAGATGACCAGATCCTATTGAAAAGTGACGGATTCCCCACTTACCACCTGGCCAATGTGGTTGATGATCATTACATGGGAGTGGACACCGTTATTCGGGGGGAAGAATGGCTTCCCAGCACCCCCAAGCATATCTTGCTTTACCAATACCTGGATTGGCCCATCCCGCGCTTTGCCCATCTACCGTTGCTCCTGAATCCGGACCGTAGCAAGCTATCCAAGCGCCACGGCGATGTGGCCGTGGATGACTACCGCAAGGGTGGCTATTTGCCGGAAGCGCTGGTCAATTTCGTGGCCCTCCTCGGGTGGAATCCTGGGGATGATCGGGAATTCTTCACGCTGGAGGAATTGATACAAAATTTTAGCCTGGAGCGGGTCAACAAAGCTGGCGCCGTTTTTGATCTGGACAAACTGCGCTGGATGAATGGCAAGTATATCCGTGAACTTTCAGAGGAAGAATATCTACGCCGAGCGCGGGCTTTTTTAGGTGAGGGAGGAAACAAGTACTCCGATGCAGCCTTGCTGGCCTTGCGGAAGGAAATCAGCACCTGGGCGGATTTACGTGACCAATTGCACCTTTTTGATCCCGGTACAGTAGAAATCCAGGACGAAACTTTGGTGGAGTGGATGACCCAGGACAGCTCGCGGCAGGTGCTGGAACGGCTGGTGGAACTGGTCAAACAAAGTTCCGGCTCTCCGCCGGCTGAGCAATATTTCCAATGGCTGAAGCAGATTCAGAAAGAAACTGGGATTCGGGGTAAAGCCCTGTTCTTCCCGGTGCGTTTGGCGCTGACGGGGCAACCCCACGGGGCCGAATTGCCGCTAGTGGCTGCCGGTTTGGGACCACAACTGGTGCTTGAGCGTCTTACCTCCGCGCTGGCGAAGTATCATCCTCGGTAATCTCCTGGAAAAGTCGGCAATCAGTTCGGCATACAATCTTAAAGTGCTGGAATAACCGAGGCCTTCCGTGAAAATAGATTGCCACTCTAAGGTCAACCTGGGATTAAGAGTCCTTTACCAGCGCTCTGATGGATACCACGAATTGGAGACAGTTTTTCAGGAGCTGGCATGGGGCGATCAATTGGAATTAGTTCCTGCTATTGAATTTTCTTTCACAACCTCCGGCATTGCAGTTCCCTCTGGTTCAGATAACCTGTGCGTGAAGGCCTATGAACTTTTTCGTAAGCACCGATCTGAAACACCCCCGGTACAGATCCACCTGCACAAAGTAGTGCCGCCGGGCTCCGGTTTGGGAGGCGGCAGTGCCGATGCGGCAGCGGTATTGAAAGCGCTGAACAGGTTGACAAATGGGCCTCTCTCAGAGCGGGAACTTATAAACCTGGCGGCGGAATTGGGCTCGGACGTGCCCTTTTTCATCCGGGGGGGAACCCAGTGGGCCTGGGGGCGGGGGGAAAAATTAATGTCCATCCAATTAGATTTCACCGGCTGGTTCCTGTTGGTAATCCCTCCCATTCACATCTCTACTCGCTGGGCTTACCAGGCGCTCAATTCCAGGTTGACAGGGCGTAGGTCGCCGGTTACCTTTCGCGGCCTTTTGAAAAAGGCCGACCTGGTGCGGTTTTTTGAAAACGATTTTGAATCCGTGGTAATTCCTGCATATCCGGAAATCGGCGCAATCAAAGAAACCCTCATTGAGGAGGGGGCTTTTTTTGCCGGTTTGTCGGGCTCGGGCGCGACTATGTATGGAATTTTTTCGGAGCGTGACCAGGCGGAAACCGCTGCCAGGGTATTCCGTAAAAATTCATACCACACCGAGCTTACCGCCCCCATTTTTACCACAACTTCCGGGATCGTCTAACGGCAGGACACCGGCCTTTGGAGCCGAGAATCGAGGTTCGAATCCTCGTCCCGGAGCAAAGCGCCGTAAACCGGAGCAGGAAGTATCACATTGTCGAGGAAGATAGTGGCATTAAAACTATTTGCCGGACGATCCAGTCTGGACCTGGGTAAGGCCATTGCGGCCTACCTTAATCAAGAGTTGGGACCCATCACCATCCGCAATTTCAGTGACGGAGAGATATACGTACGCTATGATGAAAACATCCGGGGTGAAGATGTTTTCATCATCCAGAGCACCCAGCCCCCCGCGGAGAACCTGGTTGAACTGTTGCTGATGTTGGATGCGGCCAAGCGGGCCTCAGCTCGGCGGGTAACTGCGGTTATTCCCTACTACGGATATGCCCGTCAGGATCGTAAAGATCAACCCCGCGTGCCTATCAGCGCCAAACTGGTGGCGGACGTCATCCAGGCGGCCGGGGCCGACCGGATTCTGACCATGGATCTCCACTCCAGTCAGATTCAGGGCTACTTCAACATCCCCTTTGATCACCTCTACGCCCGCCGGGTGCTGATTCCTCGTTTGCAGGAGCTGAAATTGAAAAACCCCACCGTCCTGGCACCGGATATCGGCAGCGTACCCCTGGCCCGTTCTTACGCCAAGCTATTAGGCGCTACCCTGGCTATGATCGATAAGCGGCGCCCGGCTCCCAATCGGGCTGAAGTAATGAATCTCATCGGTGAAGTGAAAAATCGAGAGGTACTGATCATGGATGACATGGTCGATACCGCTGGAACGCTGGTGGCAGCCGCCGAAACGGCCCTGGAGCACGGCGCGCGATCTGTCATGGCCGCTTGCACCCACGGGGTGTTCTCGGGGCCAGCGGTGCAGCGCTTGCACCAGGCCCCCATCACCAAGATGCTGGTCACCGACACATTACCTATGCCCGCCAGCAAGCGTTTTCCCCAATTGGAAATCGTCAGTTCGGCTCCGCTATTTGGCGAAGCCATTAGAAGGATACATAACGAAGAGTCAATTAGTATCTTGTTTAACCTGGAGTGAAAGAAGGAATTCATGGCTACGCAAAGACAAACCCGATTTGAAATCAAGTATGAGCTGCGGTCCGATACGGGCAAGGAAGCCACCCGCAAATTGCGGCGGGAGGGCAAAATTCCTGCAGTATTCTACAGCGGTGGTGAACCCGCTCTGCACATTGCCCTGGATGCGGGTCACCTGCACGACGCTCTGCATTCGGGCGAAAAAATCTTCAACATCCACATCAACGGTGAACGTCGCCGGGCACTGATCAAGGATATTCAGTATCACCCCGTGACGGACAAAATTCTGCATGTGGATCTCCAGGGAGTCCGTCTCCGGGATGTCGTCGAGCTCCCCGTTCCCGTTGTCGTGGAAGGCACTTCGGTGGGAGTCAAGGAAGAGGGTGGCATGATTCAGGTCCTCCACCATGAAATTCCCATCCGTTGTAAGGGTGCCGATGTACCGGACCATATCGTCGTGGATGTAACCAACCTTCACATGGGAGAGGCCGTTCACGTCAGCGATCTGGTAACGGATAAGTATGAAATTCTGTTACCGGAAGACACGACCATTTTAGCTGTGATTCATCCGCAGAAGATGGAAGCAGCCGCTCCTAAAGCTGTTACTGAGGCTGAAGAGGCTGGTGAGACAGACGAGGAAGAGTGAGTCGGATTTTAGCTGATGGCGCTACTGGCAGTGGTGGGACTGGGAAATCCGGGCGAGCAATACCGGCTCAACCGCCACAATGCCGGCTATCTGGTGGTGGAAGAACTGGCATGCAAGCTGAGGGTGTCTTTCCGCAAAGGCTCGGGCCCCTATTTGGTGGCGCGCAAAGGTGAAGCTCTGTTGGTGAAGCCCACCACCTTCATGAATGACAGCGGCCGGGCGGTATCCCATCTGTTGAAAGTGTACGATATTGCCTTGTCTGATCTATTCGTAGTCTATGATGACCTCGATTTGCCTTTCCCGTCCTTTCGTATTCGGAAACAGGGCGGCCCTGGGGGACACAAAGGGATGCAGTCCATTGTTAAGGCCCTGGGCAGTGAGGCTTTTCCCCGCTTACGGCTGGGAATTGGAGGGCGGCAGGGAGAACTGCCCGCTGAAGTTTATGTATTACAGGATTATTCGTCTGAAGAGCAGTCCCAATTAACCCGTCAGGTGGAATTGGCAGCCACTGCTCTTCAGAGTTGGCTAAGAGATCCTGATCTGGACAAGCTTATGAATCGTTACAATCCAGTGGCAAAAGAACCTATTGCACCTAAGGAGGAATTCTGAGCATGGAAGTTTTGTTACCCTGGGTTCCTGTGGTTGGCCTGATTGGGCTGGGGTATGCCTTTTGGCGCACCACATGGATCGGGAAATTGGATCCGGGCAACGAGAGAATCCAACGCATTGGTAAGGCAATTGCTGAAGGAGCTATGGCCTTTTTGGCTGCCGAATACAAACGCCTGGCTGTGTTTGTAGTCATCGTAGCTGCCCTGTTGGCGCTGTCCAATACCGGTGCCGGAAAAAGTCCTCTAGTGGCCCTCTCCTTTATTTTAGGAGCAACGGCCTCCGGTCTGGCCGGTTTCATCGGTATGCGGGTAGCCACCAAATCCAATTATCGCACCACCCAAGCCGCCCGGAGCGGTTTGCCCGAAGCTTTACGGGTAGCCTTCCAGGGGGGCTCCGTGATGGGTATGAGCGTGGTTGCCCTGGGGGTCTTGGGACTCGGGGGCCTATACCTTTTCTATCGGCAGCTTTTTGGAGATATCAAACTGACGGTGGCCGTTATCTCCGGTTTCTCTTTAGGGGCTTCCTCCATTGCCCTTTTCGCTCGCGTGGGTGGCGGGATCTACACCAAAGCGGCTGATGTTGGGGCCGACCTGGTGGGGAAAGTGGAAGCCGGTATTCCGGAAGACCACCCCATTAATCCAGCGGTGATTGCCGATAATGTAGGGGATGATGTGGGCGACGTGGCCGGAATGGGCGCTGACCTCTTTGAATCCTACGTCGGTTCAATTGTCGGGTCTATGGTAATCGGCGCCAGCGTACTCTTGGTAGGGAAAGGCGACCTCACCTTTGTCGGTTTTCCCCTGATTGTGGCAGCAGCCGGTATCATAGTCTCCATTCTGGGTACTTTTCTGGTTTCCGTGAAAGAGGGGGGGAACCCTCAGGCCGGCCTGAATCGGGGTGGAGTGGGATCTTCCATCCTGATGGCAGTGGTACTGTTCTTTCTAGTGAAGATTTTCTTGCCGGCCCAGTTCACCCTGGACGGGGTGCAATATTCTGGGATGGGGGTGTTTTGGGCCACTTTGTTCGGGCTGGCAGCCGGCATGGCCATCGGCTTTCTGACTGAGTACTACACCGGTTTGGGTAGTCCCCCGGTACGATTCATTGCCCGTCAATCCCTGACCGGGGCCGCCACCAATCTAATTGCGGGTATCAGTGTAGGAATGCAGTCCACAGCTCTTCCGCTTATCATCCTGGCCGCCAGTATTCTGGGGTCTTACCACTTTGCAGGTCTTTACGGTATCGCTATGGCGGCTCTGGGCATGTTGGCCAATACCGGTATGCAGCTTTCGGTGGATGCGTACGGCCCCATCTCCGATAATGCCGGGGGAATTGCTGAGATGGCTCAGTTGCCCCCGGAAGTCCGTAAACGGACCGATCGTTTGGATGCCGTGGGCAATACCACCGCCGCCATCGGCAAGGGTTTCGCCATCGGTTCGGCGGCCCTTACGGCATTGGCCCTTTTTGCTGCTTTCCGCACTACGGTAGCTTCCGTACGGGCGGCTCATGGTCTGACCAACACCACGGTGAGTATCGACGTTACCAATGCCCTAGTAATGGCTGGACTGTTCATTGGGGGTATGATGCCCTTTCTGTTCTCATCCATGGCCCTGAAGGCGGTGGGTAAGGCCGCCATGTCCATGATTGAGGAGGTGCGCCGCCAGTTCCGGACCATTCCCGAACTGGGTGCGGCCCTTAAGATTCTGAAAAAGGAGAGCCAGGGCGAAAAACTTACTGATGAAGATCACGCTTTACTGGATGCCGCTACTGAAAAAGTGCAATCTAAGGAATGCATCACCATCTCCACCGACGCGGCCATCAAGGCCATGGTTCTGCCGGGCTTGATGGCGGTTATTACTCCCGTGGTAGTGGGATTCATCTTTGGCGCCGAGGCTCTAGGCGGACTCTTAGCGGGGGTCACCGTGACGGGAGTCTTGATGGCCATTTTCCAGGCCAATGCTGGTGGAGCCTGGGACAATGCCAAAAAGATGATCGAAAATGATTTCGAAGTGGATGGAAAGGTTTATTCGAAAGGCTCGGATGCCCATAAGGCTGCCGTGGTAGGCGATACGGTGGGCGATCCTTTCAAAGACACATCCGGGCCCTCGCTGAACATATTAATCAAACTTATGTCAGTGGTGTCACTGGTAATTGCACCTTTGATCGCCATGGTGGGTATCTGAAGGAGGTATAGTTAATTGAAAAAATACGAGTGCTTATTCATCATTAACCCGGATTTGGAAGGAGACCGGATCCACCAGGTGGTGGAGAAAGTGAAACGATACCTGGAGGAAGCCAAAGGAGAAGTCCGGTTCCTGCAACACTGGGGGAAACGCCGCTTGGCGTATCCTATTGAAAAACACCGGCTGGGGCATTACGTGCTGATCTATTTTGAAGGTGAAAGCCCGGATATTGCCTTTTTCCAACGGGAACTGGAAATAGACGAAGCCATCCTGGCTTACATTACGGTGCGGCTCAAGGATTTTCCGGCTTTTGAACAAACCGGAGCACCACCGGAAATCAAGGATAGTTTAGGATTACCTCGCACCGGTGCCCCTACCAAAGAAGAGGGTGATACCGAGGAAACTATCGAGGAAGAGCTCGAAGCGGGAGAACCGGAAGGTGAAGCTGTTGAAGAATCCGGCGCAGCTTCGGAGGAAGAAACAACTGCTGACACTGCTGAAGTAGCAGTTGAGTCGGAAACCGTTACTGAGCCTGCCAAGGCTGAAAAAGAGGCCGAGGGTGACACACCCCAGGAAGCCGAAAGCCAGGAAGGACAATCCACACCTGCTCCGGAAGCAGATGAAGCCAAAGAAGGAGCTGAATCATGAAACGTTCCGGTTATCGCCGTAAAATATGTAAGTTCTGTGAAAACAAGAGCCTGGTAATAGACTATAAGAAGCCCCAGGTACTGAAACGGTTTCTTACGGAGCAGGGTAAGATTCTGCCCCGCCGGATTACCGGCACTTGCGCTTCTCACCAGCGCCAGTTGGTGCGAGCCATTAAACGGGCGCGGAATATTGCGTTGTTACCCTATGCTGTGAACGTAAAAGAACTCTAAAGGGGCCGATCCATGAAAATTATTCTACGGGATAAAGTCGCCAATCTGGGAGAGCCGGGCGATATTGTCACCGTCAAGGACGGTTATGCCCGCAACTATCTCATTCCCAAAAAGCTGGCCTATCCCGCCACTCCCAGCTATTTGAAAATAGCGGAAGAGGAGCGCCGCCGGCGGGAAGCCCGCTTGCAGCGGGAACGCACCAAAGCTCAGAAGCTGGCGAACAAACTCTCCAATCTCTCCCTGGAAGCCATGGTGCAGGTAGGCGAGGATGACAAAGTCCACGGTTCCGTTACGGCCCAGAACATTGCCGATCTGCTCAAAGAGAAAGGCTATGAGATCGATAAGCGGGATATACTGCTTCCCGAGCCGTTGAAAGCTCTGGGAATTTACAACGTGCCGGTGCGCATCTGGCAGGATATCAAGGCTGAAGTAAAAGTCTGGGTCATAAAAGCCTAGCTGTTTCCTATTCCAGATCGTAAGACAATATCACCACCAGGTCTGCCTCCCCAGGGTGGCCTGGTGGTTTTGCCTTTGCGCCTAGCTTTCTGGCTGGTGCTGGCCTGCCTTAGTGGAGGATTTCTCCTCGGAGGACTGGTTCAATCGGTAATTGCCCAACTGCCCTCCAATCCCATTTATAATAATCTTGGACTGCTTGCAGGCGAAGCTCTGCTGCTGGTGCCGTTGCTACTGTTCCTTAAAGTTCAGCGGCTCTCGTTAAAGCAATTATTGCCCAGGAAAAGGGTTCCACCGCTTACCTATGTGATGGCCGTAGCGTTGTTGTTTGCGGTAATGGTGTTTTCGGAAGGTATGACGTTGCTTCTGGAGCCGTTTTTCCCCATGCCTGAAATCATCCAGGAGCTGAGTTCGGAAATTAGCTGGCAGTCAACTGCAGATTTGCTTTCCCTTTTGCTGGCCGCTGCCGTAGTGGCGCCCCTTGTGGAGGAAATACTGTTTCGGGGCCTTCTCCAGACCAGCCTGCTGGCGGAATACCGGCATCTGCTGCCCGCAGTGGTAGTGCCCACAGCCTTTTTTGCCATCTTTCACTTTGCGTATTTGTTGTATATCCCAGCCATAGTGCAGCTGATTTTCCTGGCCCTGGCGTTGAGCTATGTAGTGGGCAAGACCGGTAACCTGCTAGTAGTAATTCTGATGCATGCCGCCAACAACTTGGTTTCTATCCTAACTGCTAATGCCGCTGGTAGCGATCAGGTATTCTTTCTACAGTCTCCAGGATACCGCTGGATCTTTTTGGCGCTGGCAGCGGCCGTTTTGGTGGTGACTGTCCACTATTTTCAACGCCAGCCAACCTTTTTGCCCCCTGCTCCAACTTTTAAGATTGAATAAGGAGCTGGTGGGGGAAATTCCCCCTGCCTTTAATACCGCATTCTCCTCTTAAAAACTTGGGGACTTGAAACCGGGGCTTAAAATAGTCCTTCGGCTATGAGTGGCGAGCTGGAACGAGAACATCGGCGTAATTTGATCCTCAACATCTGTGCGGAAAGCCTGTGGGGTTTCGCCGTGGCGTTTCACAACGTGCAGACGGTGGTACCAGTTTTATTGTCTCGGCTGGGGGCTTCCCATTTTCTGGTGGGATTGATCCCGGGCGGCTTCATTCTCCTGATTGCCTTGCCTGAACTTTTCAGTGTGGCCCGTTTCAGCCGTCATCCCGATTTAAAAAAACTCAATATTCGTCTTCATGCTGCAATTCTCCCTTTCGTATTGCTGATGGTAATCTTGTTCCTGGTGCTGAAAATGACCGGCCCCTGGGCCATCGGGTTGTACCTGGTGTGCTGGGTAGGTTATTCCCTGGCTGTGGGGCAACTGTTGCCGGTGTGGGCTGATTTCCTGGCGTCCGTTTCCCTACCGGCTAAAAGAGGCCGCTTCTTTGGAATTACCTTTGCTTTCAATGCCTTCATGGGGCTGATGGGGGGCTGGACTCTACGGTCTATTCTAGCCTCTCCCCGCTGGGACTTTCCCGCCAATTTTGGGCTGGGTTTCCTGCTCCTGTTGATTGCCGCCGGTTTAGGGACTGCCTGCTTTTGGGGTATGCGCCCTCTGGACGGCAGCGCATCCCCTCCTCAATTACCCCCGCTGCGCCAGGCGTTGCGGGAAATTCTACGCTCGGACGTGAATTTCCGTTGGTATATCGCAAGCCGGATGTTCGCCGCGGCCGCTTTTATGCCCCTGGCTTTCTATGCTGTGGATTTTCAGAAACGTTTTGCCCTGGAACTGAAGAGCACGGGTGATTTCATCCTGGCTTTGGTGGCGGCCAATATGGTTTTCAATTACCTGTTTGGCAGCCTGAGTGATCGAGTTGGACGAAAACGGATTGTGACCTTTTTTTTCGTCGGCCATTTCCTGGCGGCCGGTTGTGCCCTGCTTATCAACCAACCCTGGGTACCCTATCTGGTATTCGCCCTGGTGGGCATGGCACAGGGAGCCGCCCAGTCATCCTTCATGGTTTTTATCTATGATTTCGCGGGACCAACGGGTAACCGCAAATTATACTATGCCTTATTGGATACGGCTCTGGCCCCAATACTACTGATTTTCATCCTGGCCGCCGGCAATCTGGTTTCCTGGCTAGGATTGAGCTATCTGTACGCCATTAGCTTAGGGTTGGTCTTTATTGGACTAATGATTTTCTTGTTCAAAGTAAAAAGACCTCTTCCCGCGGCCTGAATGGGTGGGCTTATATGACGGAAAAGCGTTGTCCCCTATTGTAGCACTGGATATATTCGCCCCATCCATGAGCATTCTGGCACTCCCCAACGGTAGAATTCTCAAGAGTTTGAAACCACTTTTCACGGCCTTCGTGCTCGTTGGCGTATTGGCCGGCCTGAGCGCCTGCGACCACGATACCGAACGGCTTTATCAACTGGGCCGCTGGTACTACCAGAAAGGTTTGATCGACGACGCCATCATTCAGTTCAAAGCCGTCACGCGTAAAGACCCCAATTTTGCCGATGCCCATCATTTTCTGGCACTGGCTTATATGAAGAAGGGCTGGTATGACTACGCCGTCATCGAAGCCCAACGGGCCTTTGACCTGCGGCCCACTTCCGAAATCTATGAGTTGTTACAGCTAGCCAAGGAGAAAGCCGCCGAGGGCGACGTAGATTTGCCTTAATTCGTACCGGGAAAAACAATCGCCGTTTATAACCACGCACAATCGCGGTTTTTTTGTTTTACGTCGCTGATGGGACTTCCTCCTGTATAAATATTATT
>CAYXZO010000012.1:0-43701 GCA_964469505.1 uncultured Lentisphaeria bacterium
CAGTTAAGGGAACAGGCTGGTGTTTATGCAAAATGGAAAATTAAAGTATCAAAATATTTGTATATCGCGATAGCGATATTGTAATAGAGTGTCAACAAAGGACTCAACAAAATCCCCGTAACACTCAATCCCTCCCGGGAGGTACCCCTTGCAAAAGTAGCCTTCTACTTGAATTTCTCCCTGTTTCAAACTAAAGCGTCCGGTGCGCCGCCGTTTTGGATTCGAACCCGGCCTCGCGTTCCGGATAGCGGATTCGCTAGGGATGATTCTCAATCGCCGCTGGATCAAACCTCAGGCGGCGGAAGGTCCTGGACTGTGCCGTCAGAGACATAGGTTTCCAACAAGCAGGTAGGAAGAAACCGCAGCAGCAACGACCAGGCTTGCTTCCAACCACGGCGTCAGAAACACCATCCTCAAACGCCGCGGTTTTTGTATATTGTCAATTATTGTGCGTAATCATCCCAGAAGACGGCCGCTATCTTTCACCATTGGTTGAACAGAGGTGTGAATGACCGCTCCAACCTTGAGTCCCAATAAATTCACCCCCACCCGCACTTATGAGCAACTAAACTGGTGGTTCATCCGCCTGCGCTGGATCGCCGCGGCCGTGGCCTTCGTGTTGGCCTACCTTAACGTGCGGCACTATCACTATCTGGACGAGGAGACCTTTCCCTATCTGCTGCTATTGATCGGCTTACTCGTCATTTCCAACCTGGCTTATATCTTTTTCCTACGAAGGCGCGTTTTTTATACCTATCTGCGGGAAATTCAGATTGCCACCGACCTGATCCTGCTCACCCTGATGCTCCATTTTTCCGGCGGTATCGAAAATCCTCTTTCCTTCCTGTATGTTTTTCACATCATCCTCAGCGGCATCTTGCTGGAAAAGCGCTAGTGCTACTATGTCGTGCTGTTTTCCATTCTCCTGTACGGCGCCATGGCGCTCACGGAGCTGTATAATCTGGCGCCGCACTTCATGCTGGAGATTTTCCCCCATACCGATGAAGCTCAGCACACCATCCATGCGGCCCACCATCCCCTTTACGTATGGAGTATGATCTCTTTGCAATTTTTCATCATGGGTCTCACTGCCTACTTCATCACTAACATCATGGATCAGCTGCGGCTCGAAGAACGGCATACCCGGGAAGAACGGCAGAAACTGGATCAGGTGCTGCATGCCACCGGCGCGGGCTTGGTCATATTTGACGCTGGACTGGAGCCCATCTGGTACAACGAGCCCATCAGCGCGTGGTTCGGATTGGAGGCGGGAAACGAGACCGTGCTGAAACAGCAGCTCCAGCGGTTGGTGGGGGGGGAATCCGGTGAAGCCGCCCAAACACTGCAAGACGGTCAGCACCGGGTATTCGAACGCGAGGAGGTCGATTCCACTGGTGCACAGCGATTCTTTCAATTTACGCTGGCACCGCTAACCGACCGCGAGGGCAAAATCTACCAGGTTGTGGCGCTGATACAGGATATCACCGACAAAAAAATCCTGGAAGCGGAGATGATTCACGCGGCCAAAATGGTGACGCTGGGAACGATGTCCGCCGGCATCGCTCACGAAATCGGCAATCCACTGGCCTCCCTGTCGACACGGTTACACCTCATGTTGCAGGATACCTCGCCGGAATTCCTGCGCCAGAGCATCCAGTTGTTGCAAAAGGAAATTGCGCGCATCGAGCGCATCGTGCGCGGTATTGCACAGTTCGGACGGGCTTCTAAAGAAACACGCGGGCCGTGCGACGTCAATCAAGTGTTGGCTGAAACTATCGAACTCCTGAAGTATCACAAATTGGTGCGCAATTGCCGCATCGAGGCTGATTTTGCACACAATCTCCCTGCCACCATGGCGGTGAAAGACCAGCTCAAGCAGGTGTTCTTGAACATTGGTTTGAACGCGCTGGAAGCTCTGGAAGGGCACGGGACGCTCACGGTGCGCAGCGAATACGAAAAAGGTAGCATCAGAGTGCATTTCATCGACACCGGGAAAGGCATGGACGAAAGCACCGCCCAGAAAATCTTTCAGCCGTTTTTCACCACAAAAGAAAATGGCTCGGGGCTGGGCTTGTTTATCATTAACCAGATCATTCAGGCCCATGGCGGCAAAGTGGAATTCACTACCCAGTTCGGAAAAGGTAGCCATTTCGTCGTTTCTCTACCGGTGCGCATGTCAAGGAGATCCACAGGAACGGCAAAGACGGAGCGTAGATGAACAAAAAGATTCTGATCATTGACGACGAGGATTTATTTCGCGAGGACCTGGGTGTAGTACTGGCCCGACAGGGCTACGATTGCCGCACCGCTCCCACCGCCGAAGAAGGTCTACAGATTTTCCGCGAATTCATGCCAGACATCGTGCTGTCGGATATCGTGCTTCCAGGGAAAAGCGGGGTGGAAATTCTCGAAGAGCTGCGGCAAATCCATCCTGGCTGCACTATCATCATGATGACCGCTTATGGGGATCTCGAAACGGCAGTGGAGGCTTTCCGCCAAGGAGCCGCCGATTATATCCTGAAACCACTGGTAATCGAGGACCTGTTACGCAAAATCGAGCGCATCGAGGCCTTTAAAGAATTGCAGCAAGAAATTCTTGTTCTGCGGCGGGAACTCTTCCATGATTCCGAATCTCTACAGCTGGTTGGGAAGAGTCCCTCCATGCAAAAAGTCCTCGAACAATTACAAAAAGTGGCACCAACCTCAAGTACTGTGCTGATTCATGGTGAGTCGGGCACCGGGAAAGAGGTGGTTGCGCGGGCCATTCACCAGCACAGCGAGCGAAGAGATCGGCCGTTTCTGGCGTTGAATTGCTCTGGCTTTCAGGAAACCCTGCTGGAGAGCGAGCTGTTCGGCCATGAGCAGGGGGCTTTCACCGGGGCGACGCGCACCAAGGAAGGATTCTTCGAAGTGGTTGGTGAGGGCACTCTGCTGCTGGATGAGATCTCGGAGATGCCCCTACCGTTGCAAAGCAAACTGTTGCGCGTGCTGGAAGCCAGGGAGTTTTATCGGGTGGGCGGTACCCGAGCGATTCCCTTGAAGGCCAGAATCATTGCGGCCACGAACAAAGATCTGAGAAAAATGGTGCGGGAGGGTCGCTTTCGTGAAGATTTATACTACCGCATTGCGGTGTTTGATATCCGCTTGCCGTCGTTGCGGGAACGCCCTACGGACATCCCACTTCTGGCTAACTATTTCGTAAAAAAACTCAACACGGAACTGAAGAAAAACTATATAGGCGTTTCCCCTGCAGCGTTGCAACTGCTTATGGCGTATAACTGGCCCGGAAACATTCGTGAATTGCGCAACGTTATCGAACGGGCAATGATTCTGGGTGACGGAAAATATATCGAGGTGGACGACCTTCCTGCGCAGTTGCGGGGAGAAAAACTGGAGCTATCGCCGCAACCCAATTTGAAAGAGGCCATGAAGCTCTACGAACGCAATCACATTCTGAAGGTTTTGAACGATAACAACTGGAACAAAGAAAAAAGCGCCAGGGAACTGGGCATTGATCCCTCCACTTTGTACCGCAAAATGAATCAGCTGGGAATTCAAGAACCCGATCGCTGATCCATAGAGCTTACTGCGGGCTCTCCGCTTTTGCCCCGCCGGTGTCTTCCTCCTCCCGTGGTTGGCATCCAATTTCGGGTAAGGCTCCCTTTCCCATCTGCCGCAGCATGGGTCTTTCTGCAGAACTGCAAGCCGCCCCGTAGAAAGTCTTGCAATTTTGCAAGATCATGCCCGTCGTCCACGCCACAGCCGCAGATATTAATTCTTTATTTATTAGGTAGTTACGATCCGCTAATTCCAATTGCACCGGTTCCGGCATGGATTTTGGCCTTCCGACGGCAAATGTTCACCAAAAACCATAAGGAGCCGAAACTTGAAGAGAACAGTCACGATGATCAAAGCAATTGGTTTGTACAGCCTGAGTTTCGCTGTTTTGACTCTTTTTGCCACCCCTACTATCGGTCATGCCAAAAGTAGCAGCGCCAAAGATCCCAAACGTTGGATGGCGCCGGCGGAGGCTAAGCGCCTGAAAAACCCATTACCTGCTTCGAAAGCCAATATCCAGCTCGGCGAAAAGCTTTTTCTGCAACAGTGCGCCACCTGTCACGGTAATTCCGGAAGAGGTGATGGTCCGGCAGGAATGTATCTTGGGAAGCGTCCAGCCAACTTTCATTCCGAGACGGTTCAGCAGCAGAGCGACGGCGAACTTTACTGGAAAATTGCCCACGGTAATCCCCCCATGCCAGCCTTTGAGCTGATTTTAACCGAAAAGCAGAGGTGGCAGCTGGTTCATTTCTTGAGAACATTCAAATCCAAATAACAGAACTATAGGGAGGAAGGAAGATGGCTTTGCGCAAAATCCTCGTCTTGCTCTCGCTGATTGTGCCGCTGAATCTGACCTTTGCCCAGGCCCCAACTACACCGCTCAGCAAATTCTTGCTGAAAGGATATACCTCGACGGTGTTTGAGAAAGCGGGAGACGAGAATTCGAATTTCGAGACCGGTTTCAGTCCCATTTTTTTGTGGAAACACGGCGACAATTTGTTTTTCGAAAGCGAGCTCGAATTCGAGGTCGAAGATGAAGGTGTGAACATAGGGCTGGAATACGCGCAATTGTTTTATTTCTTCAATGATTATGTCATGCTGGGCGTGGGAAAGTTTCTCAGCCCGGTGAATCCGTTCTCGGAGAGGCTTCACCCCGCATGGATCAATAAGCTCCCCGATATGCCCTACGGGTTATCCGCTCATGCCGGTGTTCCGCTTCTGGCGGGCACACAGATGGGCTTCCAACTGCGAGGTGGCATCCCCGTCGGGCCGACCAAGTTCACTTATGCCCTGTTTCTCTCAAACGGGCCTTCACTCATTGTTGAGGATTCGCTCGCAGTGGCCCAGGAGGGAGTACTCGGGCGCATCACCTCGATTGTCTCAGGCCAGAGTGAGGGACACTTGACAGGGGGCTCGGGCCTGCTCGATTTCAACAATTTCAAAGACAACAATGACGACAAGGCCATCGGCGGTCGGATTGGTCTGTTCCTGCTGCCCAGGCTGGAAATTGGATACGGCTTTCAGACCGCAAAAGTTGGCACCAAAGGAACCGAATTCGAGGATGTGAAAGCCACCAACCACACCGTGGATGTGAATTACGTGGGCAATGTCGGTGGGTTGAAAGGAAAGATAGATATCCGGGCGCAGTGGGTATGGCTCCAGATTGACAATCCCAATATCCATCCCCTGGAATTCGAGAACAACAGCAACGCCGGCTACGCCCAGCTTGCCTATCAGCCGAATGGCGTGGAGAGCTCCTTTTTCAGAAATCTGGAATTCGTTTTGCGTTTTGACCGCCTCGACCGGCCCGACACGGAGGAAGCGCCTTTCAGCGTCGATATTGACCGGTATAGTGTGGGAATCAACTACTGGGTTTCCTCCAGCAGCGTCTTCAAATTTGCTTTCGAGTCAGCTACAAGCAACCACCCCGATGGTGATTCGGAGACCGAAAGCAAGTTTCTCGCCCAGTTCGCTCTGGGATTCTGAATCGAAGAAGGAGGCTAAATGATGAAAAAGCAGATTAAGAAAACATATAAACTTGCGACGTTTATTGCCGTCCTGGTGATATTGCTGTCAATTTTTTGGGTCGGTTGTGCGGGAAATCCTCCCATCGCCCAACAATCAGGCGCACAGCTATGGGGCGATAATTGCATCCGCTGCCACAATGTTCGTCCGCCCACCAATTTGACCGACGAACAATGGGAGGTGGCGGTCACGCACATGCGCACCCGGGCCAACCTAACCGCCACGGAGACCGAGAAGATTCTCGAGTTTCTAAAATTGAGCAATTGAGTTTCCCATGAGTTGAATCCCTCTGATCTTTTGTAACCTGCTGATAACATCAAAAGCGGGAGGCCATTCTCCCGCTTTTTATTTGCAGAAGAAGCACATTCTCCTCTATATATGTAAATAAGAAAAACGTTCCTCCCAGTCGAAGCTTGGAAGCGAACCGCGTTTTTCCGGTGAGGCTTTCCGCGGGCTTTGAGCCACCTGATTACGGCAAAGTTTAATATGAGAAAGTTCAAAGAAGACCATTATTGTGCAACGACCACAGATTCTAAAATTAAGTTTATCGTAGGAAACGAGGAGTTTTACCAAGGCAAAAACCTCGTAAAGACGTTGAGAAAGTTGAATTTTATACAGTGTCATTTTCCTGCTGGTTCTAATAACGCTAATTCCGATACCACCCCTTCCTTCGAGGTTTCAGAATAACACTTTTTTTGACAACCATCCGGCCTTCTCAATTCCTTTGCGATGATGGGGTCTGGGTTAAGAGATTTGGGACTGGCAGTTTAGTCTATTGACTAGCCGCTTCAAATAACCGCGATTCTTTTTATATTCTACAAAGAAGTTGTACGTGTCGGCAAAGAAACAATGAGGCAACAATGCTCACTGGACTGACACTAATCAAAAAATGCTCATCCTGTTCCGGCTTAATAAAATAATCCACCATCATGTCCGGCAATACTTTTGGTGCTGCCTATTGGACCGACGGCAAAATGGATGCTCCCATGCTTCCTGATCAACCCTGGCTGGTAAAATGTCCTCACTGTGGCGCACTGCTATGGATCGATAAACTGGAGGTGGTGGAAAAAACCTGGGCTGGCGATGATGATAGGGAGGGTGATGAATGCCGGCGTTACCAGTTGCCGAATCTGCAAGATTATTTTACCAAACTGAGGAAGCCAAGGTTTGGTAAGGAAAAGGAGCGCTACCTGCGGGTGCGGGCATGGTGGGCTGGTAATGATCAAAGAAGGCGGGTTGAAGGTGAAAAGAGCCCCCCTCAGCGGCGGAACGGATTTTATGGGGACATTTTTCTAGGGAGTATTCCGCTGCCGCCGCTAAAATACGATGTTTATTTGGTCCATCGTAACCAAACGGATCAATTAAATCCAAAAGGCGACCGACATATTCATCTTGCAACAAAGTTATTGAGAAGATATAAATCGTAACGCAAGGCAATTAAATCGTATTTGGAAATATATCATCACTAACATCCAAACACTGGCAACCGGACAAGGTGAGTCCGAAGAGACAATTTTAAATTTAAGTAACGTTATATAACTGAAAATTTTACGGATAAAAGACCAACCTTTTAATTAACCTGATGATTCTCAATGCGCACATTTATCTCAGCTGAGTGACGCAGCATAGCGCTCACGGAACAGTAGGTCTTCTGGGAAAGACTCACCGCCCGCTCCAGTTTGGCCATTGGTAAATCGGGACCGTAGAAATGGTATGTTATATCTATCCGGGTGTAAACTTTTGGATGTTCATCGGCTCGCTGAGCGTCGATTTCGATACGGAGTTTGCGTAAAGGCACTTTCATCTTCTTCAAGATGACTTCCACGTCCATGGCGGTGCAGCCTCCTAGAGCGAACAACACCAGCTCCATGGGCCGACTGGCAGCCTCAGTGCCGCCGGTCTTGGCCGTACCGTCCATCACCACCCAGTGATTGGATTCACCTTTGGCTACAAAAGTAGTACCCTGCAATTGTTCTATTGTTACTCGCGCCATAATATTTTTCCTTCGCTTAAAAGCTTTTTAGGCAGATTCCTTTTGTTTTTCGAGGAGAGCATTCATCTCCGCCACAATGGCGTCTATATCCTGGATCCCCTTCTCCTCCGCTTGCTCTGCCAGGGTTCCCCAAACCGGCTCGCCACAGGCCAGACACACAATGCCTTTTTCCTTCAAAGGGCCGATGAGCTGCGGGTATTCCCGCACCAGATCTTCAATGAGCATATCTTTATTAATCATAATCAACTCCTTTACGCTGTCTATTTATCCGCCACCCCCGCTGCCACGTTGACTGGATCGTAAACCGGAGCGTAGGGGGGAGCGTAGCTTAAATCCAGCATGGCGATGTCGTGTACCGTAAAGCCCGCTGCCAGGGCGGTGGCAAAAACATCCAGGCGCTTGGCAGCGGATTCACCGCCCAGAATCTGGGCGCCCAGCAATTTCTTGCGTCGACCGTCCACGGTTAGCTTAATGGTCAACTTACCGGCGCCGGGGTAATAGTGAGCCTTATCCCCGGCGGTTATGGTCACCGTCTCCACCTGGGCAAATTTCCCGCTTCCCCGGGCCTGGCGTTCCGTCAAGCCCGTCACGCCTACGGTCAGGTCGAATACTTTAACCACCGCCGTACCCAGAATGCCGGGGAAGTGGGCCTCGCCGCCGGCGGCGTTGGTGCCAGCAATGCGACCACTTTTGTTGGCCGCAGGTGCTAAGGGAATCCACGCCGGTTCTCCTAGAACCCGGTGGTGATATTCCACGCAATCCCCGGCCGCCCAGATCCGATCCACGGAAGTTTGCATCCGATCGTTGACCTTGATGGCTCCCTTAGCGCCTAAACGAATCCCTGCCGCTTGGGCCAATTCTGTCACCGGCTGTACCCCGGTGGCAAAGACCACCAACGGCACCTCCAGCGGTTGCCCTTGGTTGAGGTGCACGCGTAATCCGTTGGCACCTTTTTCTAGGCCAGTGACCTTGGTGTTCAACAGTACTGTGACCCCTCTGTCTCGCAGCAGTTTTTCCACCGGCTGCACGAAGTCGGCATCAAAATTGGGCAATACTTGGGGCGTGAGTTCGACCAGGGTAACCTTGAATCCCCGGGCCACGAAGGTTTCCACCAACTCCAACCCAATGTATCCCGCTCCGACGATCAACACTTTAGGATCGGTTGCCGTGTCGATAGCCTCCTGGAGTTTTTCTCCATCGGCTAAGCTGCGCAGGGTATAAACACCAGGTAAGTCAACTCCCGGAATGGGAGGTTTAACCGGCCGCGCCCCGGTGGCGATAATCAACTGGTCATAGGATTGCTGGAATTTTTCGCCGCTGGAGTGGTTGACCACCTCCACCATGCGTTTCCGGGGATCGATGCTGGTCACTTCGTGGAAAATTCTAACGTCCACTCCCCGCTTTTCCCGGGCTATCTGAGGAGTAAGGACCTGTAATTTTTCCTTAGTGGGGATAACGCCTGCCAGCCAGTAAGGAATACCGCAGGCGGCATAGCTGATATAAGGGCCCTTCTCGAAGACGATCACTTCGGCTTCTGGCCGCAGCCGTTTGATTTTGGCGGCGGCGCTCATGCCGGCAGCGTCGCCCCCGATGATCACGAAAGTTTTATCCATGATAACCACTTCCTCATCTGGTTTGCCTGAGGCGAAAATAAACTTGGTTAACTTTCGCCCCTAGATAATAAAAAAGGGCGGTTGCCCGCCCTTTTTCGGCCTGCCGTAAGTTACTTAACCAGTTTGGCTAAAATGTCACTACGGCTGAGGATGAGATAATCGTGGCCGTTGTATTTCAGCTCATCACCAGCGTATTTGCCGTACAAGACTTCATCGCCCTCTTTGAGAAGGTTCTGTAATTCCTCATCGTTGCCCACGGCCACGATGGTACCCCGACGGGGTTTCTCTTTGGCGGTATCAGGAATGATGATACCGGAAGCAGTTTTTTCTTCTTCTTTGGCAGGCTCAACTAAAACGCGGTCATCAAGGGGTTGTATCTTCATTTTCACCTCTCCTTTATTTGTAACAATTTATTGATTTTAGCCCGGTCGAAGCCAACCACGGGACGGTTATCTATCCACAATTGCGGTACACCGCTTTGTCCTGTTTTCCGCATCATGTCCTGGGCTGCTTTGTGATCACGACTCACGTCTACTTCTTTAAAACGAATTTGGTGTTCACGCAAGTATCTTTTTGCCGCTTTACAATGGGGGCAGGTAGGTGTAGTAAAAATGATTACTTTGTGGGACTGGTTCATGGTCGGTTTTCCTTCCTCTTACCGGACGATTGAAAATCTTCCAGATGCAACACCTTGAAGAGCCGCTCCCGCACTTCCTGGGGTACGTCTTCTTCCTCTTCAGCCAACCGGAACCACTGGACGGAACGCTTGATGGAATCGTAGTAAATACGGCATTCCGGGCACTCCTCCATAATCTCCGCCACTTCTCGGCAGAACTTGGAGTCAAGATCCTCACCGAACAGTTCACAGATTTTCTCGAATTTTTCGTCTTTCTTCCGCGGTCCCATGGTTCTAAGCGATCCACCCTTCCCGCCGCATCAAATTTTGAATACGATCCCTTAAAAATAAACGCGCCCGCATCAAACGCACTTTGACATTGCTTTCGGTAAGCCCGAGCGCTCGCGCGGTTTCCGCGGTGGAGAGCCCTTCCAGGTCGCGCAGCACGAAGACCGAACGATATTTTTCCGATAACTCATCCAGGGCCAGCTTGAGAATCCGCTTGATCTCGGGGCCCGAGATTTTGGTATCCAGATAGTCAGGCCACTCGGAGATGTTTTTACCGGTGAGGTACTCGAAATCGGGTTCCTGTATGGAGTAGCTGATCTGCATCCGCGCCTGCTCTCTCAGTTTCCCCAGCGCAATGTTAATTGCGATCCGGTGCAACCAGGTGTAGAACTTGGAATCACCCCGGAAGGTGTCCAGTTTCTTGAAGGCCGTGATGAACGTTTCCTGCAGCAAATCCTCCGCATCCTGCTTGGTCCTTAACATGCGTAGGCCAAGGTTGAAAATTCGTCCAGAGTACATCTTGACCAGCTCGGCCTGAGCTTTGCGATCACCATTGCGGGCCGCTTCCACCAGTTCCGGTGTCTCTTCACTTGTCAAAGGGCGTTTGGTTTGATGAGGATTAGGCAAACCGGTTACAGTAACACCAATCCCGTTGCGATCATGGTGTAAGTTTCTGGTTGTTGAGTCGTTTTAGCCTGGGGAGCCATCTTTTCACCCTCAGGACAATTCTCCATTTCTTCCTTGTTCTCGGGCATGGGCACTACCGTGCCAGCCGGTAACAAGACCCCTTCTACATCCACTACTCTACCGGTGCTGGTAGGGGGAATGGAAAAAGCTTCGTCCTTAAACCGCACGATGAGCTGTTTCCCATCCGCTTCCAGGGCTATCCAGCAACCTTTATGCTGACAGCAAGCAGTGATAGTACCTTTCACGCGGACTTTTTGATTAACGAATTTTTGGGGTGTTTGCAGAACTTGGGCGACTGGAACTACCTGCTCCAGGCTAACTCCCTCACCAAATACTTCCCCTTTAGATTCTTTACGCGTGCAACCGATAATGATCAAAACAGTCAGCAATGCTGCAGCTAGCAGTTTCCCCCTCATGTAGTACTCCTTCTTTGCTTAAGTTTGGTTCTCATGTGCAGGTATATAATTAATCCTGTAATGGATAAAATAGTAAAAACAGCGGCTAGGAGGTCATAAAACCAGGGACCCCAGCTTCCGAAAAAGCGACCGGTGTGTAGATCCAATACTACCCATCGTAAAGGTACCGCTGCTCTAGCGGGATCTACTTGTTCTCCCTGAGCTTTTCTGATTGCCTCCAACCGTTCCAGGTAGTGTCCCGGTAGCCAGGATGCATTGACGTAAGTTGTTTGAATAAAATGTAAGTCATGCTGGTGAACTAGAAGTATACCGGTGATGGAGATGATAATCACCATCACGCTGACAACGAAGCTGACCAGCGAAAAATAACCAAAACCGTAACGATGAATAAGTCTTGAGAATTTTATCAGATTGAAACGACGTGCCATTTTAAGCTGACTCCAAACGGGCTAATAAATCAGCCTGGATTAAAGGCTCCACTAAAGGTTCCAAATCCCCGTCCAGGATTTCTTCCAACCGATACAGGGTCAGATTTATGCGGTGGTCGGTAACCCGTCCCTGGGGAAAATTGTAGGTTCGGATCTTAGCGCTGCGGTCGCCGGTGGAGACCATCGACCGTCGCAGCTCGGCGATCTCCTGCGCCTGTTCCTGTCGTTTGCGATCCAATAGGCGCGCTCGCAAGACTTTCAAAGCTTTCTCTTTGTTTTTATGCTGCGACTTCTCATCCTGGCAAGAAACCACCAAGCCGGTGGGTAGATGGGTGATCCGAATGGCCGAGTCGGTTTTATTAACATGTTGTCCCCCGGCACCACTGGCTCTGAAAGTATCGATGCGCAGATCTTCGGGCTTTATTTCCACATCTACTTCCTCTGCTTCCGGCAAGACCGCCACGGTAGCTGCGGAGGTGTGGATTCTACCCGCCGATTCGGTTTCCGGTACCCGCTGAACTCGGTGGACACCACTTTCGTACTTGAGCCGACCGTAAACCTGTTTGCCTTTGACCAGCATGATGACTTCCTTGATTCCGCCCACCTCCGAAGGGCTAAGGGAAAGGGTCTCCATATTCCAGCCCTGACGTTCGGCGAAGCGACGATACATGCGCAGGAGATCGCCAGCAAACAGGGTGGCTTCCTCGCCCCCCGTGCCGGCCCGGATTTCAAGAATGGCGTTGCCGTTATCGGCCGGATCACGGGGAACCAGCATCAGCTTCAAGGCTTGTTCTTGTTTTTCACATTCCTGCCGCAGCTCTTCCAATTCCTCCTTAGCCAGCTGCTTCATTTCAGGGTCGTCGCTTTTCAGCAGCTCTTCATCTTCTGCAATTTGATTCCTCAGGGCAGCGTATTTTTTAAAGGCATTAATGACAGGTTCTAGCTCCTGGCGCTCACGGGCCAGTTGAGCCAGACGGCGCCGATCCTTCAATACTTCCGGGTCAGTCAGAGCCGCTTCCAGATTGTGGAATTTCTCTTCCAGCGCTGGCAGTTTTTCCAGTAAATCCATTTCAGGCTATAGCCTCAGCGACGTACTCTTGCCCAACGTATTCTTCCAGTCGGTCCCCGAAAGCGGTTTTCAGGGCCGTGAGAGCTACTTCCACCTGGGAGTTGTCTGGCTCGGCGGTGGTGAGTCCCTGGAGCCATAATCCCGGAGCGGTGAGGACTCGTACCCAATTCCAATCGCGCTTACGGGCACTGAATTTGAGGCTTTCGTATCCTACCCCAGCTACAATTGGCAAAAATGCTAGATGAGTGACCAATCTAATCCACAGTTCGTTGCCTGGATAAAGTAGCATCCGCACTCCGTCTAATATGGAAAATAGGAGGATGGAAACCAGTAGGACTAAGAAGAGGAAGCTGGTTCCGCACCTGGGATGGCGGCGGGAGAATCTAGAGGCCTCGGCTACAGTTAAAGGGCGCCCGGCCTCGAAAGCATAAATGCTTTTATGTTCTGCACCATGATAGCGGAAAAGGCGTTTGGCGTCGGGCAATAGCGAGAGAAGTGCCAGATATATCAGAAAAAAAGTGATGCGAAAGAGGCCGGCGGCTAGATTGAAACCCAGAGCTGATTTTTGTAATTCAAAAAAGTGATTTGTAAGCCATAAAGGAGCAAAAAAGAAAAGCCCCAGCCCGAGGAGTAATGCCAACAGGGTTCCCATGAAGGACTGGAGTTTATCCTTCCATTCCGGTCGGTCTTGGGCCTCCTCAGGGTAAGCCCAAAGAACCGAAAGATTCAAGGTTTTGATTCCAATTCTAAGAGCTTCGTAGAGGGAAATCAGTCCCCTGAGCAGGGGGATTTTCAGACTGGGATGTCGCTCAAGTAGAGATTCAAAAGCCCATGCTTGACTTTTGATGGTGCCGTCCGGCTGTCGTACCGCCAGAGAGTAAGCTTTGGGGACCCGCATCATCACCCCTTCCACTACGGCTTGCCCCCCTACCAGAATTGATGGGGCGGCCGCTAACCATACCGCGTATCTGCGGCTAGGAGATTTTCTGTTATGCAAACGCAGACTTAGGAGATTTTCTCTTTTCCGTATTTACGTCTGAATTTCTCAATTCTACCAGCGGTATCTAACAGCTTCTGTTTCCCAGTAAAAAATGGATGACAGTTGCTGCAGATATCCACATGAATGTCACCCGCGGTGCTGTAGGTTTCAAAAGTATTACCGCAGGCGCAGGTTACTTTAGAGCGTACGTATTTAGGATGAATTCCGGCTTTCATGGGTTTCCTTTCTATTGCAGTTTCTCTACGGCTCGAATAATCCGAGCCAGACCTTCTTTTATTTCTTCCATGCTGGTTGCATATGACAGACGGATGTGATTATCGGCCCCGAAGGCAACACCGGGAACGGTAGCTACCGCTTCGGTCTCCAGTAGATAATTAGCGAAATCTACACTACTACGAATAAGATGTCCGTTCCCTCGGAGGCCGTAAAGTTCAGATACGTCAGGGAAAACATAAAAGGCACCTTCCGGTCGAGCGCATTTCACCCCTGGAATTCTGTTTAAAGTTTCCACCATTACATCCCGGCGAGCTCTGTATTCCTGCCTCCAGCTCTCGAGAGCAATGGGTGGCTGTGTCAGGGCTTCTACTGCTGCTGCTTGTGCGATGCTATTGGGACAACCAGTAGCTTGTCCCTGAAAACGGGCCATAGCCTGGACAACTTCTACGTTGCCAGCCACGTACCCGATTCGCCAGCCCGTCATGGCGAAGGTTTTCGAAAGGCTCTGAACCGTAAAGGTGCGCTCATACCCTCCAGGCAGGCTAGCAATGCTTAAGTGCGGCTTATCATAAGTCAAGGCTTCATAGCATTCGTCGGAGATAATCCAGAAATCGTATTCTTCCGCCAGCGAGAGAAGGGTTTTGTAGCTTTCTTCTGTGAAAAGCTTGCCAGTAGGATTGGAGGGACTGTTTATGATAATTGCTTTGGTTTTGGCGCTAATGGCTTTGAATAGGGCTTTATACTGAATCTGGTAATCATGCTCCGCCAGGAGATCCACATACACGGGCCTGGCGCCTGCCAGTTTTACAACCTCCGGAAAGGTCACCCAATACGGGCGGAAAACGATAACCTCATCTCCTTCCTCACAGAGGGTCATACATAAGTTGAATAAAGAGTGCTTGGCACCGTTGGAGACGATGATTTGTTCCGGCTTGTATTCCAATCCATTATCTCTTTTGAGCTTGGCTGCAATAGCGGCTTTTAATTCCTGAGTACCCGAGCCGGGAGTGTACCGTGTCTTTCCCTCGACCATGGCTTTAACCGCGGCGTCCCGGATATACTGGGGAGTATCAAAATCCGGTTCGCCGGCTCCGAAAGAGATCACATTTATCCCTTGAGCCCGCATGCATTGGGCTTGCTCGATTACCGCCATGGTAGCGGAAGGTTCTAAGTCATTGATTCTTTTAGGAAAATTCACTGTTTTCACCACCCCCAAAAAAGCCGCCGAATATATTCCCACCCCCCAGAGTGGTGCAAGTAATTAACCATAACAAAAAGGATGCTAGAGAAGTCGATGAACAGCCCCGAATCCTTTGGAAATCATGTTTCCAATACTGATCCAATCGGGGATGTAGTAATTGATTTTAAATTCCCCCACAAAGCCACCGGTGGGAGAGGTGGTAAGGGATTGGTTGGTCAGGAAACGAATCCTGCTCTTCACTACTAATTTTCCTTCACCGGAAAGGCCGAATTCCTGAGACAAAAACCGTAAGTTTTGCACTAACAGACGATTGGCAAAGGCGATCCGCTCGGCCCGATAGTAATATTTGAATTGCAGGAAATTGGTTTCATTCAGCCCGATCCAGGGTGTGGCGAATTCATAATTCATAAAAGTGCGGGCGATACCCAGTAATTGCTCTTTGTCCTCGATCTGCTTCTCCACGATTTTGTAGGTAACGCCGCTGATATATAATTCGTCAAAATCAGGCAACATCTCCCGCATGGCCTCTACGGCTTCCTTCCCAATGGCGATCATGCAGGGATCGCCTTGCAGCACCTTAAACTGCAGGCGGGGATAGGCGAATTGGGCGCGCAGGTCGCCGCTTATGAATTCGTCGATGGGGCGACCATGGAAGAATTCCGCCACACATTGCCGAATGTGATAGGGAGCCCGATCGTATAGCACATCGGTTTTCATGCGGAGGAAGAGGGTGGGGATTTTTACCGTTTCTTCGACGTTGTATGGGTGCACTTCCGCTCCTTTACCAAGCTCGAGACTACTGGTTCATGGAGGCCAGGAACTCTTTATTGCTACCGGTCCGTTGCATGCGTTCCAGCAGGAATTCCATCGCTTCGATGGGAGTCATTTCGTTCAGAATCTTACGCAGCAACCAGACCCGGCCCAGTTCACCTTTAGTCAGCAACAGCTCTTCTTTTCTGGTGCCCGACCGGTTGATATCGATGGCCGGGAAAATGCGTCGATCGGCCAGGCGCCGATCAAGCACTAATTCCATATTACCGGTCCCTTTGAATTCCTCAAAGATCACATCATCCATCCGGGAACCAGTTTCAATCAAGGCCGTGGCGATTATGGTCAGCGAACCGCCGTTTTCCACATTACGAGCGGCACCGAAGAAACGTTTGGGACGATGCAGAGCGTTAGAATCAATACCTCCGGAGAGAATTTTTCCACTATGGGGAATCACCGCGTTATGAGCTCGGGCCAGACGGGTGATACTATCGAGCAGAATTACTACATCCTTACCAAACTCCACCATACGCTTAGCCTTTTCCAGCACCATATCCGCCACCTGGACATGTCTTTCCGGTGGCTCATCGAAAGTGGAAGACACCACCTCTGCGGCAACCGAGCGTTCCATATCGGTTACTTCTTCCGGTCGCTCATCGATCAACAAAACGATTAGTTCCATTTCAGGATGATTCTTGGTAATGGAATTGGCGATATCCTGAAGCAGCATGGTTTTACCCGTCTTGGGCTGAGCGGTGATGAGTCCCCGCTGCCCTTTACCCACCGGGCATAGAAGGTCCATAATGCGCATGGAATAACTTTTGGGTCCCCGTTCCAACCGAATCCGTTCCAGGGGATACAATGGAGTCAAAGTATCGAAATGGGGAATAATGCGACCTTCTTCAGGATCCTGGAAATTGATAGCTTCTACCTTGAGTAAAGCGAAATAACGTTCACCCTCTTTTGGGGGGCGAACCTGACCATAGATGATTTGCCCGGTGCGCAGACCAAAACGCTTAATCTGGGAAGGTGATACGTAAACGTCGTCCGGACCAGCCAGGTAGTTGTTCTCGGAGAACCTCAAGAAGCCATAACCATCAGGCAAAATCTCCAATACCCCTTTGGTGAATAACAAGCCCTCGCTCTCGGTTTGGGCTTCCAAAATCGCTTCGATCAGCTCTCCCTTTTTTAAACCGGCAACTGCCGGAACTGCCAACTCCTGGGCAATCATGCTCAGCTCTTTGAGCGTCATTTTTTGCAACTGATTAATGGTGTAAGCCATCAGGAAACCTTCTTCTAGCTGATTGTTAATGCTTTCAGAAAATCATCCAAATGTCGGAAAGAACTTTCTTTATGTTACCTACCTGACCCCGACGGGGCCCAATATAGGGACTGGATCAAGTTTGTCAATTGAAAGTTACATTGGAATATTTTACAAACCTGCTGCTATAGAATTGCACCAGATACTTTCTAAACCTATTGATTTTATTGACTTAATGTTACCCATGTAGAAGTCCTGTGCTAAAAATGCCCGATGATTTTATCGACCTGCGACGGGATTTACCCGAACTGTACCCCCATCGTTAAAATGAATCTAGCCAATTATAAATCCTTCATGTCATATGATTCTGCAGTGTGCAATAACAATCATATATTTGAACTTCCTTCGCTAGGATGTGTTCCCGAAAGCTTCAGGAAAGATACATAATTTATCGCCTAATCTCCATTTTTATTTGGTGCTATGAACAGTTTGTACACAATATCTAAAAACACAGAAAGCTTTCATAGAACCTAGCCACATGGGTCACAGTCGGTTTAGAGCTTTTTGCATGTTATTAAAGAAAAGTCTTGAAACAACGGATCAGAAGGATAAGTCCACGGGCGAAACCTTTTTGAATAAGCCATATACCTCCGTGGCAATATAATGACTGCCGAAAATGACTATGGGTGAATCGTCGGAGATAAGCTGCCGAGCCCAGTGCAGGGCTGATGCGAGGTTGGCGAAATGGGGAAAGGAACCATCCAGCTGAGCGTAGTCTTCCAGGGAGCATCCGAACTCGCTAGTTGAAGCGAAAAGTCCCACCGGTCCCTGCCAGCGCCGCAGCTGCTTAAGAATGGGACGCACCCGTTTGCGACGATTTAAGCCGCCCAGAAGCACCGCCTCTCCAAGTTTCGCCTGTTGCAACGTTTTTACTAATGCCGCCACCCCATTGGCGTTGTGAGCTACATCGTAGAGCACGGCTGGACGGCGGGAGAGAAGTTCCATACGTCCCGGCCAATGCAAAACCGCAGCCGCCGCAGTCAGAAATTCAGGTTTCCATGAAGGAATTAACTGACGTACTGCTGTTATGGCGGTGGCCAGATTATCTACCTGATGTGATCCCAACAAAGGCCATTGCCAGGAGTGGGCCGAAGATGAATTATGCCAAATGACCTCCTGCCCCTTAAAAATGCTCACCTGACCGGGGCGTAAAGGTGTTTCTCGGGGCGCATAAAAAAAGGTAGAACCCAGCTGCTGGGCCCGTTGCTGCAAGAATTCCACCACTCTGGGGAAATTGCGCCCTACAACCACCGGCGCACCGGGTTTGATGATGCCCGCTTTTTCCCCGGCGATGGCTAATAAAGTGCGGCCTAAAATGCGAGTGTGATCGTGGGCGACACGGGTAATCACACTCAGCCGTGGGCGTACGATATTGGTGGCGTCCAGCCGCCCTCCCAAACCGGTCTCCAAAACGGCAATGTCCACTTTATGGGCGGCAAAGATGTCCACCGCCAAGGCTGTTACGGCTTCAAAAAAAGTAATTCCCAGCTTATCAATGAGCTTTTTCCAGTTCTCCAGACGCAACTTAATCTCTTCATCAGAGATTTCCTGCCCATTGATGCGAATACGTTCATTGATTCGAACTAGATGGGGAGAAGTGAAAAGTCCCACCTTTTTACCGGCCGCTTGTAACAGCGCGGCTATGGAAGCCGCGGTTGAGCCCTTGCCGTTGGTGCCGGCGATATGGACTACAGTTAGTGAATTCTGGGGATTACCGAGCGCAGCGAAGAACTTTTTGACGCGTTCCAGGTCGAGTTTGATGGCCGGAGTAGTGCGGGAATAGATAAACTGTACCAGATCCGGGTAATTGTCATTCATGGCTGGGATGGAAGCGCTCCAAATCTTCTATTTCCACTCGAAACAAACGCTCCAGGGGACGTCCCAGGAAGCGCTCCGAGATTTCTGCAAAACGCTGGGGAAAGTCGCTGACAAAAAACAAATGCCGTGGTGTATCCCCGGTATGCCCGTTCAATAGGCCCCTTTCGGCTAACTCCTTTTTTAATGCTTTGGCGGCTGCTGCGCCGGAATCTATTAGCGTAACTCCGTCGCCGATGACCTGTTGAATCGCCTCGCGTAGATAAGGATAATGGGTGCAGCCCAAAATAAGTGCCGCCGGTCTCTTGGCCCGCAGAGGGGCCAGATAGGTTTCCAGGGCCTGTTGCACCACTGGGTGATCCTGCGGCCAGCCCTCTTCCACTAATGGAACCAAAAGGGGGCATTCCTTGGCTAAGACTTGACAATCGGGGCGCAGGTTATGCAAGGCCGACTGGTAGGCCCCCGAGAGAATGGTGGCAGTGGTGCCGATGACTCCCACCGGGCCGTCGGAAGCATACTCAAGTGCTGTTTGGGCTCCCGGTTGAATTACGCCCACTATGGGAATCGTGAAATGGGCTCGCAAAGTTTCCAGGGCCACCGCTGAAGCAGTGTTACAGGCCACCACCAGTGCTTTGATATCATGTTCCAATAAAAAGGATGCAATCTGGAGGGCAAAGCGTCGTACTGTGGCAGCGGATTTAGTACCATAGGGTACCCTTGCAGTATCCCCGAAGTAGATTATTTGTTCACCGGGGAGATGTTCCATCACTGCTCGGACGACGGAGATACCCCCCAACCCAGAGTCGAAAATCCCGATTGGTCGTTCGTTAGGTTTCATTCTTCCGATAATAATTTCTCCCGCCGGGCTTTGAATTTCATCAAGCCCCGGAAGATAGCCTCGGCACAACGCTGACGATAGGAAGCTTTGCGCAACAAACGCGCATCACGGGGATTGGTGATGAATCCCAATTCAACCAGAATATTGGGCATGGAGGCGCCAATGAGCACGATAAAACCAGCCTGCTTGACTCCCCGATTGAGCCCCTGCAGGCGTTTCCCCATTTCCAGTTGCACCAGTTCCGCCAGCACTTCACTTTCCCGCATAAAAGCACTCTGAGCCATGGTGGCCAGAATTAATTCCTGGTCGGAAAGACGCTTATAACGGCTGGTGTCTTTTTCCAAACGAATAACGGAGTTTTCCAGTCGAGCTACTTCAATGGCTTCCTTGGTTTTACCCGGTCGTAGAATATAGGTCTCAAAGCCCCCCGCTTTTCGGTTGCGGGAAGCATTCACATGTACGCTGACGAAAATCTTTCCCTGCGAGTTGTTGGCGATGTGGGTACGTTCCCACAACGGAACGAACCTATCGGTACGGCGCGTGTAAATCACTTTGATATTGGTGCGTTCCTCGATCAAACGCCCCAAACGCCGCACCACGTCCAGGGTTATATCCTTTTCCCTTAGTCCTCCATAACCGATGGCTCCTTTGTCTATTCCGCCGTGACCGGCATCCAGTACGATTTTGTCCAGGCGCCACTTTTGTCTTTGTTGGGCCAGATAGTCCTGTTGATTAAGAGTAACCGGTCGGCGAAGGGAGAGCAATAATTCCGGGGGATCTTTGTGAGTAAAAAGATCAACCCCTACGACTTTACGTCTGACTTTTAACGATACTTGAGCTGTTTGCTCCAGTTGGTCCACCACGATTCGGCTGATGGTGGAATTGGAAGCCAAAGCAGTGGCTTCCAGGCTGGCTTTGTCCACTTGGGCATTGGGTAAGGTCAGATAAACCCAGCGGCCGTGAATCCAGGCTTTGGCATTGGAGGGATCGTAATCGGGACGCAGGCGAAAACGTACCACGGTGCCGTTGCGCCGTTCTTCCACCTGGGCTCGAAAAACGGAGAAAGGTGGCCAGGACTCACGGGTAGGGGTTACCGCTTCCGGGGCGCCGCGGGTTATATGGTATCTTTTTATCCGCTTTTCCAGTTGCAGAATTTCCAGCAAGTCATTGAGTGGCAGGTAAATCTCACCTGAAATGTAGCGAGTGGGATAGCTAAGCTGGTAGATCGTTTGTTGGACCTGCAGATAGGCATTCTCGGCGGTGATTTTAAACGGCACCCCATTGAGCCGGAAAACCATCTTCCTGACGGTGGGGTTCACGAAGGGGGTTACTTTAAAGGCGTGGGCCAAGTCAGCCGCTTTGAGGTAAAGAACGCTGTCAATCTGAACCAACGAGATAGGTTCCAGCACCAGATCGGAAGGGGTGGTGAGGTACAAACGAGCTGGTTGTGAGCCCACCAGGACTGTTGTGACCAGCAAAAGGTAGAGTGTGAGATACAATCGCCGTCGGCGCATGAATTGGCAAATGTATCGGGTGCGCGGTTAGAACACAACGCCCAACTGGCAGTTAATCCTGGTTTTCAACACCTTTTCTTGATCTTTGTAATACTGCCGCTTGTCAATCCTAATCTCCAGGTCACCTACAGCAGATCGGTAACGCCAGAGGGCAAAGGCCTGCCAGCCGGAATTGTGAGTCTTGACCAGACCGGCGGCGCCTTTGACATTTGGAACGTAATAGTAAATGGAAGGGGCCCCCGGCTGAAAGGCAGACCAGGTCCAGCCCATGACGACGCTCGCGGATTTGAATTCCCGGAACAATAATTGTTGAACCAGCAGACCCCACCTCCCCGGTTTGTAGCTGGTTTTCAATCGCAGGGCAAAAGTAGCCCCAGGGACCAACCGTTGTTCCCAGGAAGTGCTCAACAACCAACTCTCAGTGATCTGCCCGGGAAAAAGTTCATGGGAGCGGTAGGCAAGAATCAAATCAGGGAACCGGCGACCGTTCCCGGTCCAGTAAAACCAGCCTCGGCGCTTTAATTCATATCCCTGTTCGCTGCGGAGGGGTTGTCCTTGAGCTATTCCCAAACCGTAACTCCCCAGACCCTTTTCTGAATTCTGGAGAACTATCGCACCCCCAACTTCGCTTGATGCAGATTGCCCCAGAATGCTTAGTGGATCGCTTAAAGGGTACTCGCCTGCTCCATATCGGAAACTACAGAGGGCCACTTTGAGTTTGCCCAGCTGTTGCAAGACATTAATCTGAATCCGTGGTTCGGTGTTTTGCTCATGGGCAGCGATGATTGTCCAACGGCCGGTGGATGTTATAGCTGAGACCGATAATTCCCCACTCGGAATAATCGCCGAGGAATCCCAGCGGGTCAGAAACACTGAAGTTACAATGAACTTATTGGAGTAATACTTATAACTCACACCAGTATAACCTGGACCTGACTTGAGGTTCTTCGGTTGCAGGTAATTTTTATGAAGAGTAAACCAAGCGAGTCCCCACGAATTAACGGCCAGAGCTATTCCCAGGGGATAAGGATTCTGGTAATAGCTTAAATTTAGCCCTACGCGTTGAATTGCTCCGGGAGCCCATTGGGAAACACCGTATCCTAAAAAGGCCGCTGAAGTTTTTAACAACAGACCACCACCCCAGGCCAGGTTCAAAGAACCAACCCAGTATCGGGCTGTACCTGTTTTACCCTCAACTCCCCCGCGCCAGAAGGGAAAAGAGTAATCGGACCCGGTGTACAGCGCTCCTCTGGTGGCTAGGGTCGGTGAACTCCACTGCCAGGTTTGGCGGAATTGACTAGTTCCGTCACTGTTCTGCTGTAAACGAAGATATGTTTTGAATTGGATGTCCCTGGAACTTAAATAGCAGAACTGTTTCAGCCAGTTCTGTTCCGTTTTGCTCAAGGGCAGCCGTTCCAATTCCCGCCAGGAGATGGTTTGGTGCAAGGCACGCTTTTTCAATATGAATTCCAATAAGATCGGGTCGATGGTCAATGTTTTGATGTAGGTAGTGTCGACCCGATTGAGATCGAGGGGGTTATCCAATAATTCCGCTTCCCATCCCCGGCTCTCCCAACCGATTTGGGCCTGAACCGGTAGGGGAATAGCCGACATGGAGCAAATCAGGCCCATCAAGAGGCAAGTGAGTGTATAGATTCGACCCGGTCTCAAGAGCCAACTGCTAAAGAATGATAGATGGTACCAGGCAAACGCGGATGATGGAGCCAGCCCAGGGATAGATGCCAGTGGCGCCAGGAAACGCGTAGCCCCAGGGAGAAAGTTTTGGCTAGACTGGAATAACCTACCCCCAGCTTCAAGTAAGGATGGATTGTAATCATTACTCCCAGGGCGAGGTTCAAAGGTAAAGCACCTTCTCGTCCCAGCCCCGCTAATAGGCTTATGTGCGACCAAGTTCGCAGGTAGCCAAGGCCATACGCCGGTGGAGGACGCGTTACTGTCGGCCCTTTGGAAGCAGCCACATTATACCAGGTTCCCGCCAATAATCCGCTCTTTCCGGTTTGAATGGCATATCCGAGGGATAAGGTCAGATGTCGTTGCGATTGATAGCCCTGCAAATCCAGCTGGTGGCTGGTTAGGATAAGCCCCAATTTGAACGGCGGGAAAAGATATCCGGCGATTCCCGACGATAGAATTTGCTCTTGATACGGATTGGCGGAAAACTTCTGTCCCCAAACGTAATAGAAGCGGCGGTGTAATTGAAAACCCATGCCGATACCGGCTACATTGAGGTCCGGAATTCCGAACGGATGGAAAAATGAAGCGGTAGCTGTGATTTTTACCGGGAGACTAAACAGAGCTGGGTTGGTAGTGAAATCCCCCGGCCCGTAGCCGATACCGGGGATCTGTCCCACCGCCACATTCCAGGCGGAAAGGGGCTGTTTTTCGAAAGCACATTGTAATTGGCCAGCGCAAAGAAATAGCAGACCAAAAGTGAATAATTCGAACCCGCACCGAATTGGACTGCGTTTCTGCAACTCTTAGGTCCGATTTAAGCTTTAAAAACGACTCAGAGAAAAGTTACACCGGCAGGCTACAGAGACAAACGGCTAAATTGCGGCTACAAAGCCTTTTGCAGAGTAGCAAATAGTTGAGGAATGCGGTACTGTGAACCAGGTTCTTTCACCTGGAGGTAATTGGCCCGTAAGTTGAAATCCCACCCGGAAAGCTGAATCCGCCATACCAGCAAAGGTCCTGTACCTTGCCAATATTCTTCTTTTTCTGGTTGTATTCGTTGGCGCAAACGGTACTGAAAAGTCCATCCCCCTTGCCAGGAGCCAGTCCTGGTTATTCGCTTACAACTAAGGTTCAGTTGCTGTATGGTATTGGTGGCAGCTATTTCTTGAATAAAAGTTGACCAATCCAAGCGTCCGTCTTCTTCAGCTGTAAGGCTTAACTGAGCCAGTAGTTGCCAGCGAGGTGTCAGATTCCAGGAGAAGTTCTGTTGTCCCCACAGACGGCGGTGGACAAAGCTGCGGCGGGGTTCACCCCGGGATACAAAAAGGGTATCGAAATCGTAAGCGTAATAGTTGGCTTGGACCTCGCTTAATGTTTGTCCTCTAAATTTTCCCCGGTGCCATCTCAATTCCTGGCGAAGGGTAAGAACTCGATTCCAGTGGTTATCACTACTGCGCTGATGGAAAAGATATACCAAGTGGAACAGATTCAACCGGAGCAGTATTCGATAATTCCAGTTGGGATTATAATGGACGGCTGTGAGCTCAGTGCGAGAGCGCCATTCGTCTCGATCATCGTTATTGGCGGTATCGGGTGTATCATGTTGGAGACGGGAAATCAGGAAGCTCACTCCGGCCGAATCCCGCCTACCGCTGGGGTGCCAACCAAGTTGTAGTTTCATTTCGTATAAATGCTGGAAGTAGTCAACGTAGTAACGTCGCAAGGTAGTACCCAGCTTAAAGGCCGCCGCTGTTTCCCAGGAGGGAGCGGAATAGCTCAAGCTGGAAGTATTTGTGAGTCGGAGGTTCTTTTTGGGCTCCTGGGCTTCCACCAATGTGTCCTGGTCTAGAGTCCGCTGAATGGAAGCCCGGGATTCCTGCCGGTTCCAATCCACTTCGTGTTGTACAAAAAATCGGGATGACAGGAAATACCGGAAGCGGCTGTTCCAGGTAAGCTCATAGATGGAGCGTACCTGCCGGGTTTTGATCGAGTCCAGGTAGAAATCCTGGCGCCGCATACGCCAGAACAGATTGTTGTGCCATTGAGCCAATTGGGGTGATTGCCAGCGGTACTGCAGTTGTTGGTAGTAGTCGTAGTCCCGGCGAATGGGAAACCAAGTATGTCGGTTGCGAGAGCTAAGCCATAAATAATGGTGGGGGCGCCGCTGTTCTCCTTCCATTTCAAGCTGAATTGAGGGGCCATACTCAGTTATTCCTTGACGGGTTTCTTGTTGGAAGCCCAGTAATGCTCCGCTGCGCCAACCGGCAAACCGGTATCCTACGCCGGAAAGCAGGTAACGTTCGCGTAAAAAGCTGTTCAGACCGGTACGCTGATCCTGAAACCGGTTCCAGCTCATTTGACCCAGCAGCTCCCAGCCCTGACGGTATTGCCGCTGCAGGTCCAAACGGAAGCGATTTTCAATGGCGTATTCGTCCCAACTCCAGCGACGATGTCGCTGCTGGAACAGTTGATACCGAAAAATTTCCTGAAGGTTGATATGCCAGAAAGCCGGGTTCCAGGCGTGGTGAAAAACTACGCTTTGGCGGGTAGTCAGGTTATCCTGGATAACATCTACTTTCAGCGAGTCGGTTGCTCGTAATAGGCCCGTCAGGCTAAGCCAGACCGGTAACCAGATACGCAGGAAACGGGTCACCCGGGAGCTATTTCTTTTTAACGATTACGTGGTAGACTTTTTCACCGGGCTTCGCCAGGCGCAGCTTCTCCCGGGCAACCCTCTCCAGGTATTTGGGATCATCCAACAAGCGCTTGTTTTCCCGCTGCAAAGCCTCTACCGCAGCTTCCAACTCTTTTATCCGGGTCTGACTAGCGCGCAATTCCTTTTTCAGGCGGTACCATTGGAGCAGACCTTCATCCTGAAACACGAATAATTGAAGTAGAACAAACAGGATAATGCCACCCAGAATCCACCAAATTCGACTTCTCAGTAATCCCAGACCTCCGGGGTAGGATCTTCTGGAGCGGCGACGGGCCATGAAGCTCAGCTGGTTTTGGGGTTAAACACGCTGCGACCACCGAAGCGGGCATCAAGCCCCAGCTCTTCTTCTATCCGTAAAAGCTGATTGTATTTGGCCAATCGGTCGGTGCGGGAGGCAGAGCCACTTTTCAACTGACCGGTACCCATTGCCACTGTGAGATCGGCGATAGTGGTGTCTTCCGTTTCACCGGAACGGTGGGAAACCACACAGGTCAGGCCGTTATCCAGCGCCAGTCGCATGGTGTCTTGGGTTTCCGTCAGGGTGCCGATTTGGTTGAGCTTAATCAGGATACTGTTTATGACCTGCTCGTCGATGGCCCGCTGCAGCCGTTCAGGATTAGTGACCGTAAGATCGTCGCCGACAATCTGGACCTTGTCTCCCAGGGCCTGGTAAAGAACCCGCCAGCCTTCCCAGTCATCTTCCGCTAAACCATCTTCCAGGCTGATGATAGGATACTGACGGATCCAGTCGGCATAGAACTCCGTCATTTGTTCAGCATCCAGTTCTCTACCTTCTCCCGCCAGGACGTAACGTCGTTTTTCAGCATCGTAGAATTCACTGGCGGCGGGATCCAGAGCTAAGGCGATGTCTTCTCCGGGACGATAGCCGGCTTTTTCAATGGCCGTCAGAATCAGTTCCAGGGCTTCCCGATTGGAACGGAGCATGGGAGCAAATCCGCCTTCGTCACCCACGGCTGTTTGTAAGCCACGCTCCTTTAGCACTTTTTTAAGGGTGTGAAAAGTTTCGGCGGCCATGCGTAACGCTTCCGAGAAAGATTCTCCGCCCACAGGAACGATCATAAACTCCTGGATATCAACGTTGTTGTCAGCATGTTTCCCGCCGTTCAAAACGTTCATCAAGGGCACGGGTAGCAGATTGGCGTCTTCATCACCAAGGTATTCGTAGAGGGTTAAGTCTAGATCCATGGCCGCTGCTTTTGCAACCGCCAGAGACACCCCCAAAATGGCGTTGGCGCCTAACTTGCTTTTATTTGGGGTACCGTCCAATTCTTTCAGTTTATTGTCGATACTTCGCTGATCCACCGCTTCCATACCCAGAATAGCGGGCCCTAAGATATCATGCACGTTTTGAACCGCCCGCCGGACTCCCTTGCCCAAATAGCGCTTTTCACCATCCCTCAATTCTACCGCTTCATGTTCCCCAGTGGAAGCTCCCGAAGGCACAGCTGCTCGTCCGAAAGCGCCGCTTTCCAAATAAACGTCCACTTCTACTGTGGGATTTCCACGCGAATCAAGAATTTCCCGGGCGATGACATCGACTACTTTGGACATATCTGCTCCTCTTATGTTTTAGCTGGTTAGTGTTTTTTTATGGCCCCCCAACCGCTATCAAAGGTGGGCTTGTCAGCGTAGGGATCATCTGCTATGATCACGTCATACATTAGAGTCTCACCTGCTGGTAGCCAAGATATTTTACTTCAAGTAGATCCTACAATAAAGGCGGTAGTGTGAATCTATTGGGTGAATACAAAGGGTTCTTATGGGTCAGCTGGCATTAGTTTGCGGGCCTTGAAAAAACCTTGACAAAACAGCTATCTTCCAATAATATGCTAAAAACGTAACTCATTGGAGGGTTACGCATTTTAAACACATTTATGTACCGTATCAACCGATTGCTTAATCCCTATCTAAGTTATTACAAAACAATTGTTCTGCTGCTGGTACTCCCCGTTTTTTTAAGTGCAGGAACCACTGGAAAGATCAGCGGCCGGGTGGTGGATGAGAAAGGCAATCCATTGCCGGGATGCAACATTATCGTTGAGGGCTCCGCTTATCTGGGTGCTTCCGCAGGGGCGGACGGCTATTATGTCATAATAGGTGTCCCTCCGGGAGAATACACTCTCCGGGCCAGCATGATCGGTTATCAGAGTGTCCGAAAAACCAACGTGTTGGTCTCGGTTGACCTCACTACCACCGTTGATTTTCAGTTAAAGTTGAAAGTATTAAAGGCCAGCCAAACCGTGACGGTTGTAGCCGAACGCCCTTTGGTGGTCAAGGACCTCACCGCCAGTAGTGCCCATATCACTTCCCAGCAGATTTCCGCCATGCCGGTGGAGACCTTCAGTGAAGTCCTCGATCTCCAGGCGGGAGTGGTCAGCGGACATATACGTGGTGGCCGGGGTGGTGAAACCTTGTACCTCATCGACGGTATCCCTGTAACTGATCCCTATGACGGCAGTTTGGCAGTGGATGTGGAGAACAGTTCCATTCAGGAATTACAGCTCATTACCGGCGCCTTTAATGCTGAATATGGCCAGGCCATGTCGGGAGTGGTAAATATCGTCACTAAAGAACCAGGCGAGAAATACAGCGCCCAGTTATCAGGCTACCTGGGGGATTACTATTCCACCCACACCCGCATTTTCAGGAATATTGATACCTTTGAGCCTGATGCTTTGCAGAATCTGCAACTGACGGTTTCAGGTCCCATCTGGGCTAAAAAGCTTTCCTTCTTCGCTACAATGCGCAACTATCAGGATCAAGGTTATCTGGATGGAGTACGGCGTTTCAAGGTGGATGACACCTTTTACGATGCCGTCGATCCCCGCACGGGAATTGGCGGGGAGGGCCGCTGGTGGGTAAAGGGCATTTACCAGGGACCCGTTGACAGTCTTTGGGGTACCATCGGTTACGCACCCTTGAATCTAGATTCACTGCGAAGCTTTCAAGCCCGAGGGTATCGGCTGGGTACCGGTGACTCGGCTTTCGTGCCCATGAGTACCTATCGTAAAACCAGCTACCACGTAAAGTTCACCGCCCATTTGACTTCCACTCTGAGCATGGACCTGAACATTCTCCACGATGCCTCCGCTTTTAAGAATTGGGATGAAATGTTCCAGTATGTTCCCGACGCACTACTTAATCGGTATAAAAAAGGCGGTAGTATTACTTTGAGCCTTCGCCATCAATTCACCTCTAAAGCCTTCTATAAATTGGGTTACAGCCGAGTGGATTACGATTGGCTGGAGTACAAATACAAAGATCCAATGGAGGTTAAACGGTACGCCGATTTAGATGGGGATGGCACTTTAGACTTAATCAATGTGCTTTCTACCGCCCAGATCTACAGTTTTTTCACCGGTGGTATTCAGAACAACTGGTTCCATCGCCATAGCCGGGCCGAAGTGCTAAAAGGGGATTTTAAAGCCCAAGTAACGCGTCGGATGGAAATCAAAACCGGCGTGGAGGCCAAACTTAACGACATCTACCGGCGCTACATCAGCTTCGATGTGCAAACTGGGGATACCACGGGCTATACCCTCCAGGTTTATCCCAAAGAATTCTCTGCTTATGTCCAGACCAAGCTGGAATTCAAGAGCCTGATCCTGAATGCCGGTGTTCGTTATGATTATTTCGACTCGGATGGCCACTTACCGCAAGACCCCCGTGACCCGGATGTCTATTCACCCATAAAGCCGGAACACCGCTGGCATGATACGGATAATGACGGGCACATAGACGACCCGGAGCCCTTCGTGGATGTGGACAGCAACGGCGTGTGGAGCCCGGGAGAACTCTACACTGATATCGACGGAGACGGACATTACGACGCGGGCGAAAAAACAGATGCTAATCTGTTCACACTGGCGGAGCGGAAAGATTTCTGGTATAAACCGGCCAGTCCTAAGTGGCAAATCAGTCCCCGCCTGGGCCTAGGATATCCCATCTCCGACCGGGGGGTAATTCATATTTCGTATGGCCATTTCTTTCAGATTCCCCAGTTACAGGTACTTTTCGAGAATCCTGAATTCCGTCTGTCCAGCGGCACCGGAGCGGTGACCAGCCTATTGGGTAATCCCGATTTGGATGCCCAGCAGACGGTGTCGTACGAAATCGGTTTACAGCAGCAATTGACCGAAGATATCGGTATTGATGTCAGTTACTATTTCCGGGATATCCGCCACCTGGTAAGTGCAGACAAAATCGTACTAACGTATGATCAGCGTAAGTACGCCCAATATATCAACCGGGATTATGCCAACGCTCGAGGTATTACGGTTTCGCTGGAAAAGCGGTATCGGGGTTTCTGGATGGCGAATGTGGATTACACTTACCAGATCGCCGAAGGCAACGCCTCCGATCCCCAGGCGGCTTATGAAGCCCGGCAAAACAACCGTGAGCCAGAAGTACATCTGCTGCGCCTGGACTGGGATCAGCGCCATAGTTTGAATTTCAATGTCACTATGGGCCCCTTGAATCGGTGGGGAGTGAGTGTCATCGGTCGATTCGGGAGCGGTAATCCTTACACTCCCAGCGACGAACAGGGCAATTTAGGCACGGCCGTGATCAACTCCGGGAATAAGCCAGCTACCGCCGTAGTGGATATGAAAGCGTACTACAACCTGTCACTGGTCGGTCGTCAGCTCAACCTTTATGTCAAAATCAATAACCTTTTCGACAGGTTGAATGAATATGGGGTGTATGGTGACACGGGAACCGCCAAGTACACCCTGGCGGAGCTGCGGGCTCGACAAAATAACGCCATCGAAGCCATCAATACCTTAGATGAATATTTCACCCATCCCACCTGGTACGGCGCTCCGCGCCGGATCGTGGTGGGGTTTTCGGTGGGGTTCTGAGCGACAATGTTGAGTTTTAGTACTAAGTTGCAACATGCCTCCAAATCGTTGAACTGGCTGTTGGCCTTGGGTTTGACCTCGACGTTGATGGCTCAACCCTTCGGTGATCCCACTTTCCGTAAGCATGGTATCCACGACGGTAATAAGGTCCGTACCATCTTTTTCAACTACGGCCTGGTAGCCGGTACCGTCGGCGGCGCGCCGGAGGGTGAATGGCCCATTGGTTCCGGAAACATGTATATCGGCGACGTCAGCCCTTTGCTGGGAGTGGAAGGCGAACAAAGCTGGATTGACACTTTCCGGTATGCCGGAATCGGTCATGACACACTTATGGACCGTCAGGGCGATCTTTACTGGAAATTTGACTATCTGGGGAACGTATCACCTCCCGTAATAGCCAATGGTGATACCTTTTCAGTACGGGCACGAGTGTATCACCTATTCCATTCAGTGGGCACCAGCGATGGCCCCCGCGGATGGACCGACGGTCCCAGTTCCGGGGGCGTTTCCTGGACCTTTGAACCCATCCCCGGTTATGCCAACCCCGACACCGACCTGGTGGCATTAAGCACCGATCTCGATAACGATGGTCCCGACGGGATTCCCAGCTCGGGTGACGATGACGGCTTACCTGATTCCTGGCCGTCTTACTGGCCTGATAAGCTAAACGATCAGGAAGACCCTGGTTGGCCCGGAAGCTGGAACGGCTATTTCGGCAAGAACGTGAAAAATGCCGATCAGGAATCCTATTTCCGCATGGACGACAACAATGATCGGGAGTTCAATTACCGTCTCCCCGGAAATCCTGCTTCGGGTATTGTGTTCCGGCCTGATTCTGTTAACGATCTGCGATTTGGGATGGCTCTGGAAACGGCCGTCCGCGGATTGCAATGGTCCCATTTCCTAGCCGAAGACGCAATTTTCTGGTTGTACGATGTGACTAATAAAGGCACTACCGATTATCAGAAAGCCGCCTTTGGTATGATGGTGGGCACCCTGGCCGGTGGCCGCTGCGGCGATTCCAACGATGACCTGGCCTATTTCGATGCGGAAAACAGCATTACTTATTCTTTTGACGCTCCCCCGGCTTACAGCCCCTGTTTTACCGGCCCCGTGGGTTACGCCGGATATGCCTTCCTGGAATCTCCCGGGAATCCTTTTGATGGTATCGATAATGACAATGATGACGAAGAAGGGACTGCACCACTTTTTACAGCCAGTGATTTCGACTCCGTAGTTTACCATCCCGGGGATGTGGTAATTGCCATTGATGAACATGACTTTTCCCGACAGGCCCTTACAGTAGGTAGCGATACACTAGAGTTCCTCAGTCAGGGGCGTCTGGTGCAGTTGGTTCCCGGTGTAACAGTTTTTAAGGAAGTGGTAGGTAACCTGCTGGACGATGACTTGGATGGTCTTATTGACGAAGACACTCTGAACCACTACGCCAACCGAGTAAATCGGGTCCCTCCGTTAGAACCTTTGCCACCCTTGCGGTATTGGGATTTTCGCCAGAACCTACAAATCACCGATCTGATGCTGGATGAATCCCGGGCCGATGGCATCGATAATGATGGTGATTGGAATCCGGTGACCGACGACGTGGGGTTGGATGGGGTCCCAGCTACCGGCGATTACGGCGAGGGTGATGGACAGCCTACCTCCGGCTATATCTATCGGGACGGTCAGTGGGTAGATACGGGTTTACCTGGCGAACCCCACATAGATAAGACCGATGTCAGCGAGTCCGACCAAATCGGGTTGACCAGTTTTGTCTATTTCACTCCTCCCGGCAAAATCCGGATGAACAACGACGAGCAGCTTTGGAGCAACATGACCCCCGGAATCAACGTGGCTGAGGATATCGAAACCAATCCGGTGGATGGGGATTTCATCTATGCGGCTTCGTTTTTTCCTCTGCCGGCCAAGCATACCCAGCGCTTTTCCGTAGCTCTGGTTTTCGGTCAGGATTTTCAGGACATCCTCAATAACAAGATTACTATCCAGGAGATTTACGATAACAACTACAATTTCGCACGCCCACCGGATAAACCACTGGTCAGGGCGGTAGCTGGGGATCATAAAGTTACCTTGTACTGGGATGACGCGGCGGAATATTCTTACGATCCGGTAAATGGTTACGATTTCGAGGGTTATAAAATCTATCGGGCCACCGATTTCGGCTTCAACGAGATCAATACGATTACGGACGGTTTCGGCACTCCCGTTTTCTATGAGCCTATTGCTCAGTTCGATCTGCGGGATGGGATTAAGGGGTTCTTCCGGGGTGATCCCGAT
This sequence comes from uncultured Lentisphaeria bacterium, assembly GCA_964469505.1. Lineage (GTDB taxonomy): Bacteria > Fidelibacterota > UBA8477 > UBA8477 > JABMPR01 > CAYXZO01. The sequence goes on from CAYXZO010000012.1 coordinate 32,956, forward strand.
CGGGTGAATGGTGCCCCATACTATCTGGGAGATGATACGGGACTGCGCCACGCCTGGACGGATACCACCGTGGTCAACGGCCAGCGTTATTTCTACGCGGTGGTCTCCTATGATTATGGAAATGTAGAGAAGAACATCTACCCCGCCGAGTGCTCCAAGACCATTATTGAATTGAAAGGGCAACTGACCTTCGATAAAAACACGGTGGAAGTCACCCCCAATGCCACTGTGGCAGGTTATGAACCGCCTTCCTATAGTGAGGTGGAACACCTGGCAGGCGATGCCAATGGGACCCTTGAGATTTCTTTCCTGGATGAAACAGCGGTCCAGGAGAATGCAGTGTATGAAGTGCATTTCACCGATATGAGCACCGATCTTATTGATAACGACGGTGACTGGATCAGGGGCTACGATTTAAATGGAGACGGCCAGATCGACTCCTCTGAGATCATCGATGACGTGGGCGCCGATGGCATTGGCCCCCGCATTTGGACCCAGGTCAATGATTCGGTATGGACTGCGGTAAACAATCCGGATTACCCCGGACCGGATGTGGGAGAAAATGATGGCAAGCCCACCGCCGGGGAGCCAAATCTGGATTTGAATGACCGGGAAGAATTAGTTGAAGTTACTACCGGGTACACAGTGATCCGTACCATGAATGGGCAGGTAGATACTCTCCTTAAAAACAGTGCCAATTTCCATGCGGGTAATGCTGATTATAGCTTTTTGCAAGATAATGTGGGCTTGAAAGAACCAGATATTCGGCAGGAATCACTGGTGATTGACGGCGGTCGGTACATTTTCGACAATTTCTGGCGAGTAGGAGTAGATCTGGAACGAACCCACTTCAGCCGGGACTCCAACCAGGTAACTCCGCAGGTAACGGTGGATATTGATCAGTTCTTCAACAACAAGGGGGGCAGTAACCGCATAAAAATGCCCCACGACTATGAGGTCATTTTTTACGATCACATTGTGGACACCAGTTTATTCTACAGTGCCGGTTTCTTCCGCACCCTGCCGGAAACCCCCATCAATTTCAAGGTATACGATTTAACCGCCCAGGATACCATGCGACTGGTGGGATTCAAGCCCGTCAGCGGCAGCCGGGATTTCCTGATTTACATTTTCCATGAGACGGCCTCCGCTGACAGTTTTAACACCTGGTATTTCAAAATCGAGTATGGGGACTCCACGGTCATAGACAGCAGTGGTAGCACCACCGTAATTCAGACAGTCCCTGATTTAGGCGGTGGAGATACGTTGTGGGTTTACACCACAAAGCCATTTTCCCACCGGGATGTTTTTCGTTATGTGACCCATGCTGCCCGCACAACCTCCCTTAACTCTGAGGATTGGGCAGCCAAAGTCAGAGTAGTTCCCAATCCTTACTTGGCAGCGGCCTCTTGGGAACCCGTTAATCGCTTTTCTTCGGGGAGGGGAGAGCGGCGTATAGATTTCATCCATCTACCTCCCCGCTGCACGATTCGGATTTATAACATTCGGGGTGAACTGATTCGCGTGCTACAGCATGATGGCAACATTTTTGACGGCACCGTTTCCTGGGATCTGCGAACCTCAGAGGGATTGGATATCGCCTACGGAGTTTATTTGTATCACATTGATGCCGGGGAAAACGGCCAGGCCACCGGTAAGTTTGCCATAATCAAGTGAGCCGATAATGCGCAAAATTGTAACCATAGCACTATTCCTCGCAGCGATTCAGCTACAGGCCCAGTCTATGCGGGGAACCACCGCGGCGCCATTTCTCACCTTAAGTGAAGGAAGCCGAGCTATTGCTATGGGCAGTGCGCAGGTAGCGGCGGTCAACGACGCCAGTGCCCTATTTTGGAACCCGGGGGCCATCCCCAATTTGAAAAGCAATGAAGCCTTTTTCGGTTACACTCATTGGTTATTGAGTACTAATGTCTCTTTCGCCGCCGCTGTTTTCCAGCAGCCGGGAGTGGGATATTGGGGCTTGGCCGCCATCGTGTTGGACTATGGTGACATGTTAAATACCACCATCGATCAGCCCGAAGGGACCGGTCTTACATTTACCGCCCAGGATATTTCCTTGAGCATGATTTTCTCACGGGCATTAACAGATCGTTTCTCTTTGGGAGGGGGATTAAAATTCATCAACCAGATTATCTGGCATGAGAATGCCCGTTCTCTGGCTTTTGATCTGGGTACGCTTTACCGCACCCCGTTCCATGATCTGACCCTGGGTTTCAGTATTACTAATTTTGGCTTACCAATGCGGATGTCCGGTTCAGATCTGGAGCATTTCTATGATCTGGAACCGGGGCTTTATGGTAATAATGGAAAGATCGTTTCCGAGTTGAAGACCGATAAATTCAATTTACCCTTGTTGTTCAGGGCAGGCGTTAGCGTTGCAGTAATTTCTTCGCCTTCTCTGACCTGGGTTGTTGCTGCCGACGCATTGCATCCCAATGACAATGATGAAAGCCTGAATGTGGGTACGGAAGTGCAATTTAACGGACGTTTTTTCCTGCGTGCTGGTTATCAGGGGCTCTTTTTAAGTGATTTCGAGGGCGGAGTCGCGTACGGAGCTGGAATAAACTTTCCTCTGGGGCGGGGAAAGCTTAAAATCGACTATGCTTATCAACAATACGGTCGCTTAAACGATGTTCAGGCATTTTCTCTATCCCTGGGCTTTTAATTTAATAATGATGTTATTTCATGGTTATTTCATGAAAACGAACCTTTAACAGAAGGAGAACTGGTATGCGGAAAGGGCTACTAGCAACCCTGGTTTTCCTGCTGGGCGTGGGAATGACATTGGGGGCCAATGTGACCTTCAATGTCAATATGAATTTCCAAATCCAGCTGGGAAACTTCAATCCCGCTACGGATTCCGTGGACGTAGCTGGGAGCTTCAACGGGTGGGCCGGAGGTGATATACTCACTGATGCTGACAATGACGGCATATATACGGCCACATTGACCATTGATCCGGGTACAATCGAATACAAGTTCCGGATCAACGGTAGTTGGGACACCGCCGAGAACAGCATCAGTAACCGCACCGCCGACATTACCGGTGACACGGTGCTGGATACGGTCTGGTTTGATGATCAGGCTCCCGCACCCACCACCAACGTGGAAGTTCTGCTGCAGGTCGATATGACCGTCCAGCTGTTGAACGGTAACTTCGACCCCAGCGCCGGCGACATCGTGGTTGTGCGCGGCGCGGCTGACCAATACGGCAACTGGGGCGGATCGGTGCAAATGACTGAAGATCCCACTCAAACCAATGTGTATATCAACATCGCCCAGTTCGATAACGTTCCCATCGGTTCCGGTGTAGAGTACAAATTTGTCATTCTCAAAGGTGGTGATGTGAATAACCCTGTATGGGAAAGCACTCCCAACCGCTCCTGGACTGCCACGGGTGATGAAACCGACAGCGATAACAATGGCTATGCGGAAATCGTACAGCCCGTGGTCTATTTCTCAGACATCACACCGGATATGATTATCACCCAGGACGTGACGGTTACTTTCAATGTGGACATTTCCTCGGCTTACAACGCCTTAATGGCCGGCGATACGCTCATTGACACTCAGACCGGTACCGATGACATCACCAGCTGGGATGAAGTAAATGGTGTTTGCATCAATGGTATCCTAAGCCAGTGGTGGGACTGGGGTAATGACCTCACCTGTACCGGTCAGTGGGCTATGACTCAGACCGACAATGACGGGTTCCTCTACAGCTATACTTACACTTATACCGCCGGTCAGGCTAAAGAGCAGGAATACAAGTACGGTATCAATTCTCTGGATAATGAGGCCGGGTTCGGTGAAAACCGGACTTTCACCATTAACGACAGCGCCAGCACCATGGTGCTGCCCACCGATTGTTTTGGCTCGCAGAACACCGATCCTAGCCTGCCTTTCCCAGTGGACTGCGGCGCTATGCCGACGGTTATCGCCATTTCTGACATTCAAGGTATGGATACCACCGACGCCGGCACCGGAAACGATTGCTATCCTTCGCCCTATGAAGGTCAGACGGTCACAACCACTGGTGTCGTAACCGCCGCCGGCGGCTCCAAGGTTTTCATCCAGGATGCTCCGGGCATGTGGAACGGCCTGTACGTTTATTTCCCCGGCAATAGCTTGACGCGCGGTGACTCCATCGAGATTACCGGAACCGTCTCCGAATACTACGGCGTAACCGAACTCTATAACATCGACAGCGTCACCGTTATCAGCCAGGGTGCGGCCGAACCAAGCCCCATTGTGGTGAGTACCGGTGAATTAGCCGGTGGCTGCTCCGGTCAAGGTGAGCAGTACGAAGGTGTGCTGGTCACTTTGGAAAACGTGACCGTAGTAGATACCGTCGATCAATACGGCCAGTGGTACGTGGACGACGGAACCGGTCCCTGCCAGATCGATGATGTTTTCTTCTCCGTTACCCCCAGTCTGGGTGAGACCTTCACTTCCATCACCGGCGTTGTAGGTTATTCCTATGGCGAATACGAACTACTGCCCCGGGATTCGGCTGACCTGGTGAGGGCTCCCCAGGTCACTTTCAACGTGAACATGTCGTTCCAGGCTGAGCTAGGTAACTTCGATCCCAACGCTGATTTCGTTGACGTAGCCGGCACTTTCAATGGCTGGGCCGGTGGTGATACTCTCTCCGACCCGGATAGCGACTTGATCTACAGCGTGACACTGCCCATCGAACCCGGTACCATTGAATACAAATTCCGGATCAACGGCGATTGGAACACGGCTGAAAATAGCATCAGCAACCGTACCGCCGATATCAGCGGAGACACCGTGCTGGATACGGTTTGGTTCGATGATGTGGAACCTGCTCCACTGGAAAATGTCGAAGTTCTCCTCCAAGTAGACATGACCGTGCAGCTGCTTAGCGGTAACTTCGATCCCAGTGCCGGAGACATCGTGGTTGTGCGTGGATCCGCCGATCAGTACGGTAACTGGGGCGGATCGGTCCAGATGACCGAAGATCCTACTCAAGCCAATGTGTATATCAACATCTCCCAGTTCGATAACGTGCCCATTGGTTCCGGTGTGGAGTATAAGTTCGTCATCCTCAAGGGCGGTGACGTGAATAATCCCATCTGGGAAAGCACTCCCAACCGTTCTTGGGTTGCGACCGGCGATGAGACCGACAGTGACGGTAATGGCTACGCTGAAATAACTCAGCCGGTGGTATATTTCTCCGACATTACCCCCGACGACATCATAACTCAGGATGTGACCGTAACCTGGAATGTCGACATCTCCTCTGTGTATTTCGCACTGGAGAATGGTGACACCCTTATCGATACCCAGACTGGCACCGATGATATCACCAGCTGGGATGAGGTGAACGGCGTATGTATCAACGGTATCCTGAGCCAGTGGTGGGACTGGGGTAACGACCTAGAGTGCACCGGTCAGTGGGCCATGACCCAGACCGATGAGTTCGGCGTGAAATATACCTTCAGTTACACCTATACTGCCGGACAGGCCAAGAATCAGGAATACAAGTACGGAATCAACTCTCTGGATAACGAAGCCGGATTTGCCCAGAACCACACCTTTGTGATCAATGACTCGCTGCCGACATACACCTTACCCGAAGACTGCTTCGGTTCACAGAATACTGATCCCAACCTGCCCTTCCCGGTGGACTGCGGTCCCGTGGCAGTGGATCAGGATGTGGCTACCGCACCTACCGACTTCGAGCTGGCTCAGAACTATCCCAACCCCTTCAACCCGGTAACTACAATCCGTTTCGGTTTGCCCCATACTTCGGCTGTTTCTCTAGTCATCTATAATGCTCTGGGTGAAGAAGTAAAGTCCTTCCATCCCGGAACCTTACCTGCTGGTCGCTATGAGCTGACGTGGGATGGTACTAACGACCTCGGTCAGGCGGTACCTAGTGGATTGTACCTCTACGTTCTCCGGACTGATGGGGTCAACTTAACCCGCAAGATGTTGCTGCTGAAGTAGACGCTGCTTAACTGAATCCATAAACAGGGTGAAGGCGGTCACTCCGCCTTCACCCTGTTTTCTTGTGGGGCTTATCGGGGCCGAAAATTAGGGGGAGTATTAGTTGACGTCCCAACTGTTGAGGAGCCGTTTCTTTGGAAGTAATTCTATCATGTCGTTGACAGTTATTCCGAACTCCATTACTAAGTCTACCACAGGTTTGAAATATCTGCTGGTCATTTGGGTCATTGTAAGCTTTACTCTAGTGGGTTGTAACTCCCACACTTTGAAGCCTCTTTTAGCTCCATTGCATCCTGACGCAGTAAGGCAAAACGCGCTCTTCGGGGATTTTAATAGTTTTATTACCGCCGTGTACAACGCACCCTCAGATTCGGCCCGTATGGCACTAGTGGATTCGTTCATGGCCTGGGCAGCCCCCCAAGGTTTTCCGTATATCGAAAACCAAACTGCCTACTTCGTATATCATCAAAGTAGTGTATCTGAAGTGACAGTAGCTGGAGATTTCAATGGATGGAGCCCCACAGTGACACACCTCTATCGCTTGGCCGGGACGAATTTTTACTACCGGGGGCTTAACTTTGAAAATGATGCCCGCCTGGATTACAAGTTTGTAGTGGATGGCAATTGGATTCTAGATCCCTTGAATCCCCACACTATAACCGGTGGGTTTGGGCCCAATTCAGAACTGGCGATGCCAGGCTATGTCCAACCTCCTGAAATTCAGACTTATCCCATTCCCCACGGTGCGCTGGAAACATTCACCTTTACTGACGACCTCCAGGGGCGTTCCCGACAGGTATGGGTGTATCTGCCGCCGGAATACGATTCAACCCATGTGTACCCGACGGTGTATTTCCACGACGGGGGAGAATACCTCTCGCTGGCGTATGCCCGTAACGTTTTGGATTATCTGATAGATCAACAGCTTATTGAGCCGGTGGTGGCGATTTTCGTCGACCCCACCAACCGGAATGAAGAATACACCTACGACAATGCCTTTCTCACCATGTTTGTCCAGGATTTGGTGCCGTACATCGATTCCCACTACGCCACGTCGCAGGACTCCAGCCATCGGGCGGTGGTGGGAGTGAGCCTGGGGGGACTCACTGCCCTCTGGTTTGCTTATGAACATCCCGAGATCTTCGGCTGCGCCGCCGGTTTTTCACCATCCGTCTGGCTGGGAAATTTGCTGCAGGACTACACCGAGGCCGAGCCCAACACGCGCCTGTACCTGGACGCCGGTACCTACGAGGGACAGTTATACCAATCCACCGTGCAATTGCACAATATCCTGGACGGTAAAAACTGGCCTCATCGTTGGCGGGTTTGGCATGAAGGCCATTCCTGGGGCTCCTGGCGGGCTCATCTGGATGAGGCCTTGACCTATTTCTTCCCCTTTACCACCACTGCTATAGATGAGGGCTCGCGTTAGTTCATGGCTGGCTTGGGTATGCTGAAACGCTGGTGGCTCTGGCTGCTGCTCAGCTCCGTGGTGGCTTCAGGTACCACGGACGAGCCCCTGGAACTGCACCTCTGGCACCAGCGACCGGCCGCCTCGCGGCAGATTCTGAAACAGCTGGTGGCCGAATTCGAAAAGTCGCATCCTGATATTCGGGTCACGCTCCTCTACAAGGAGAATGAAGAACTGCGCATGGCCTACATGTCCGCCGCGGCCTTCACCGGGGGCGGGCCGGACCTGCTTTACGGTCCCAGCGATTTCACCGGTGCCCTGGCGGCCATGGACATCATCAAACCCCTGGAAACCCTGTTTGATTCCACCTTTCTGCAGGATTTCGATCCCAAAGGATTGACTTATTACCAGGGCCATCTGTACCAAATCGGCGACGAAGTGGGGAATCACCTGGCGCTGTGCTGGAACAAGCGTCTGTTCCGCCAGGCAGGTTTTGATCATCCACCGCGTACCCTGGCGGAGTTGATCAGCATGGGGCAGAAGCTGACCATCGATTTCGACGGCGACGGGATAATCGATCAGTGGGGGCTGGTGTGGAATTACACTGAGCCTTTTTTCTTCATTCCCTTTTACACCAGCTTCGGTGGCTGGGTGATGGATGCCCAGGGACGCCCGACTCTGAACAACCAGGCGGCGGTGCGAGCCTTCCGCTTCGTCCGGGCGCTGCGGGACAGTTTCAAGATTATCCCGCGAGAATGCGATTATGACATCGCTGACTCCAAGTTTGCCCAGGGGCAAGCGGCCATGCTCATCAACGGCGCCTGGGCTTGGGGTAAGTATCGTCAGTCACCGGCGGTGGAGTTCGGCCTGGCAGTGCTACCGAAAAACGAAGAAACCGGGCAGTACCCGGCGCCCATGGTTTCCAGTAAAGGCTATTTCCTCAATCCCTACCTTCAAGGGCGACGGTTGCAGGCGGTGGTGGAGCTGGTGAAGTATCTCACCAGCCCGGAGGCCCAGCGCTTATTGGCCCTGAAATTGGGCATCATTCCCACCCGTTTCAGCGTTCGCCAATTGCCGGAGATCCAGCGGGATTCCATAATCCAGGTCTCCATCCAGCAAGCAGCGTTGGGCAAGGCCATGCCCATCACGCCGGAGATGCGGGCCATCTGGGACGCCATGCGCCCAGCTTACCAAAATGTTCTAGGCGGTTCCATGACCCCGGAAGAGGGGGCCGCTTACCAGCAGAAGCTGGCGGAGCAGAAAATCAAAGAACTCTACGAAGGACGAAATAAATCCACCGGCGGTTCCTGGGGCCTAACCCTAACCTATTTCTTGGGAATTCTGCTGGTTCTGTGGGCGGGGTACCATTTATTCAAGAATTTTCTACGGCCGCTTTTCCGGCTGCCCTCCAGTCTCGAGCGTAAAAATACGTGGTTTGCCTTGGTACTATTGACGCCCGCGGCGCTGGTGATGTTCGGGGTGGTGGTGTATCCCTTCTTTTACAACCTGGTGATTTCCCTGTCCAATATGGGACTCACCACCGTACGTGACTGGCGCTTTATCGGGCTAGGGCAATACGCCAAGGTGTTCCGGGAGCCGGAGTTTTACCATTACCTAGTTAAGACCATCATTTGGACTGTAGTGAACGTGGTGGTGCACGTGACGGCGGGAGTTTTTCTGGCGCTACTCCTCAACCGGCCCCTACCCGGGAAAGGCTTGATCCGCATCTTGCTCATTCTGCCCTGGGCGGTACCCAGTTACATCACCGCCCTCACCTGGCGTGGAATGTTCAACATCGATTACGGTGCCGTGAATTTGATTCTGAAGAACCTTTTCGGCCTGGGCCCCATCACCTGGCTCACCGATCCCACCAACGCCTTCATCGCCGTGATCATTACCAACATCTGGCTAGGGATTCCATTCATGATGGTCATCGCGCTGGGAGGTTTGCAGTCAATTCCCAAAGAATTGTACGAGGCGGCCGCCATTGACGGGGCCTCGGCCTGGCAGCGCCTGCGGCAGATCACCCTGCCCTTGTTGAAACCGGTGATGGTACCCGCCGTTACGCTGGGAATAGTGTGGACTTTCAACAACATCAACGTGGTGTGGCTGGTTTCCAATGGGGGACAGCCGGGCGACCAGACCCATATTCTGGTGAGTTTCGTTTACCGCGCCGCCTTCAATCTCTACCGCTACGGCTACGCCGCCGCTTTCAGCTTTGTGATTTTCCTGATCCTGGCGGTGTTCTCCATAATGTTCATGAAACGCCAGCAAGTGACCCGGAGCGTGTATTGAAATGATCCCTCGAGCCGGTAAAAGAAAGATTCTCAAAGCAACCCCACGCCAGGCCGCTGTAACCATTTTGATTTACGCCGTTCTCCTGCTGTTCGTGGCCTGGTCAGTGTACCCCATTCTGCGGGTGCTCACCATCTCCCTGCGGCCGGGAAACAACCTGCTGAATGAAAGCCTGGCCATAATTCCCGCCAACTGGACCTGGCAGAATTACATCGATTTGTTCACTAAACATCCGTTTTTGCTGTGGGTGCGCAACTCTCTGTTGGTAACCCTGGCGGTGGTGATTACGGGTGTGACGCTGGCTTCCACCGCGGGGTACGCCTTGTCCCGTTACCAATTCCCAGGCCGTAACGCCAGCCTCCTTAGCCTGCTCATCACCCAGATGTTTCCCCCTACGATGCTTCTGCTGCCCTTTTACATTCTCCTTTCCAAACTGCACCTGGTGAACACCTATCTGGGACTGATCATCATTTACACCTCCACCGCTTTGCCCTTTTGTGTGTGGCAAATGAAGGGCTATTACGACACCATTCCCGTCTCCCTGGAAGAAGCGGCGCGGCTGGACGGCGCTTCCCGTTTTGGGGCCTTCTACCGGGTGGTGTTGCCCCTGGCGGCGCCGGCGCTGGTGATTACCGCCCTGTTCTCTTTCATGAGCGCCTGGACGGAATACATCGTGGCGGCTCAGGTGTTGTGGTACGAAGATCTATTCACTCTGCCCATCGGGCTCAAAAGCTTCCAGGCTAATATGACCACCGAGTGGGGGCTGTACGCCGCCGGAGCGTTGGTAGTCTCCATCCCGGCGATTCTGCTTTTCCTGTTCCTGACCCGCTATCTGGTGGGGGGATTGACTTTAGGGTCGGTGAAGGGATGAAAAATACACCGTTCCCAGGAAGCGCTGGTGAATATGGCTGCGTATTCAGCCTTTACATCAGAGGGGCAACGACGGTGTATCATTAAGGTCGGTAAAAGGGGAGAAATAAAGATGGCTTACATCAACTATGTCGCCGATGACCAGGTCCCCGCAGAACTGCGGGTGCCGGATT
>CAYXZO010000012.1:43801-49307 GCA_964469505.1 uncultured Lentisphaeria bacterium
TACATCAACTATGTCGCCGATGACCAGGTCCCCGCAGAACTGCGGGTGCCGGATTCGGACAATATTCTGCGCATCCATAATGTGCATCCCCGTATTCTCCGGCGACATTATGACCTTTACGTGGACTTGATGAAACGGCCGGGCCCCCTGAAACGCTCCCAGCGGGAAATGATCGCCGTCACCGTTTCAGTGTTGAATCGGTGTAAATACTGAACGCTCCATCACGGAGCGGGACTCCGTAAAGCGTTGCTGCGGGAAGGAGAAACAGCCGAAACAGTGGAAAAACTGGTGGAAGCTATGACGAGGGACCCGTTTCAGGCCCCGGTGAGTGAATCGGAACGGGTGATGCTGCGCTATGCGGCCCGATTGACTCTCGAACCGGCGCAGATCACTGCCGCCGACGTGACTGAACTGCGCCGGGTGGGCTGGGACGACCGGGCTATTCACGATATTTGCGCCATCACAGCCTACTTCAACTTCGTCAACCGCATCGCCGATGGATTAGGCGTGGAACTAGAAGACCGTTTTCAGAAAGGAGCTGGCTCGGATTCACATGCGTATTAAAGCGACAAATTTTAAGAGAGTCTATTTCGCCGTCCTGGGCTTAGTGCTGCTGACCGGTTGCGTGGCGGTAACTAACCAACCCCGACCGGTGGCGGGAACCTGGAAAATTAAATACGATCCCCAGGGGGTGGGTTTTGCGGAGCAGTGGTTTCAGCCCGGGCGGGATTTCTCAAACTGGCGGCCGGCAACGGTCCCGGGGCTATGGGACAGCGCCGACTACCGGGGCTGGGTCTGGTATGCGGTCCAAGTGAAAGCACCCCGCCCGGCGGAAGGCTATCGGCTGGCGTTGGTTTTTGAAGGGATCCGCGATTCAGCCCGGGTGTGGTTGGATGGCTGGTTCCTGGGCGGTCGGGGAAGTCACGGAAACCGTTTCGCCTTTGAAGTAACTTCTTTCGTGAAACCGGATACGAGCCAGTGGTTGGTGGTGGCGGTCCACAACGCCGCCGGTTCGGGAGGAATTACCGGGGCGGTGGAATGGCGGCCCTTCGTCCGCTGGCGGGAAATACTCCGGAGCGCCACGGCGAGCAAACTGGCTCCGGCGGTTCCCGCCTGGGCCCGGGAAGCGGTGATTTATGAAATCTTTCTCCGGCAGTATTCACCGGGCACCTTCGCCGGGGTACAAGCCGATCTGCCCCGGCTGCAAAAGCTGGGCGTGGATGTACTCTGGTTCATGCCCCTTCAGCCATCCGGTCGGGTGCGGGCCAAAGGCTCCCTGGGCAGCCCATACGCCATTCGGGATTACACTGCGGTGGACTCGGCATACGGGACCCTGGAGGATTTTCGGCAGCTGGTTCAAGCCGCCCATGCCGCGGGGTTGCGAGTGATCATCGATCTGGTGGCCAATCACACCGCCTGGGATAATCCCCTCATCGAACAGCATCCTGAGTGGTATCGCCACGACGCTCAGGGGAATATTGTGAGCCCCAATGAAGACTGGACCGATGTGGCGCAGTTGGACTATTCCCAGCCCGGTTTGCGGCAATACATGTTGTCCGTGCTCAAATGGTGGCTGGAAAAAACGGATATCGATGGCTTTCGCTGTGATGTGGCCGAGCTGGTGCCGCTGGATTTCTGGCAAAAGGCCAAGGAATTCTGTCAGCAAATCAAACCTGAAGTGCTTTTCCTGGCGGAAGGAGCTCGGCCGGAGTTGCACCTGAATGGACATGATCTCACCTATGACTGGCGTTGGCGTAGTACGTTGCTGGACGTGGTTCAGGGCAGACGTCCCGTGAGTTCACTGGTGGGAGTGTTGCGGAGCGAGGACCTGCAGTACCCTCGGGGAGCGATACGGCTGCGCTTTACTGAAAATCACGACGAGCCTCGCACGGTAATGCTTCTCGGTGATAAGAACAAAGCATTGACGGCCTGGACTTGCAGCGCGCTGTTGCCGGGGGCGGTGCTGCTCTACGCCGGTCAGGAAATTGGCGCCGACCATCGGCCAGATTTATTCGAACACGATCCGGTGGATTGGGCCACAGGGGATACCACTTTGTCGGCGCGCTACGCCCGGATTATCGCTTTAAAACATTCTGTATCGACGGGAGCTCCCTTTAAAATAGTGCTGGCTGATGATCGCAAAGGGATTCTGGCATACAGTCGAGGTGATATAGTGGCTTTCTTCAATTTCTCCGATGAACCCTTCACCTTTCGCTTGAAGGGCTTGCGCAAGATTCTCGCCGGCAATCTGGAACTGGCCGGCCCCGACAGCCTGGTTTTACAGCCCGCAAGTTTTGGAGTAGTGCAATGAAAAAACGCGTGCTTGCCTTATTGATTTTACCCTGGGCGCTCTGGGCCCAGAATGATGTGGTTTACTGGGTTCCGGACAGCCCAACCCAGGGCGAAAATGTCACCATCTACTACAACGTAATCAATGGAACCCTGCCGGATAACGCCACCCAGGTGATTCTCCACATGGGGGTCAACGGCTGGCAGAATATCCAGGATTACAACATGAGCCCCGAGGGCAATGGCTGGTGGAGCTACACCTATTTCATCCCCCAGGGAGTGAACATTCTGGATTTCGTTTTCACTGACGGCCAGGGTAACTGGGACAACAATGGTGGGATGGGCATCGATTACCACATCCCCATCGGCCAACCCGGTTTGTTTACTCCCTCAAATCCGGGTCCCAATGACACCATTACTATCCACATCGCCCATAGCATCCCGGGTAACCTGTGGTGGGGCGTAAACGGCTGGCATACACCGTTGGATGACTACTGGCCGCCGAATACTGTGGACGGCAGCCCTGGTTTTTCCGTGGAAACGCCTCTGCAGGGTCCCGATTCCAGCGGATTTTACTTTATCTCCATCGGACCATTCAACCGGGGACGACAAATGGTGCGCCAGGTGGATTTTGTTTTCCATTGGAGTGACGGCACCTGGGATAACAACGATTATCGGGATTACCACATCATATTGGATTATACCCCCCGACCGGAAGACCCCACGGTGGAATTTGTGAATATCGCCGACGATCAGATTTTATCCGATCCCCAGCCGGTAACGGTGCGGACCACTAATTCCAGCTACAACGAACTGTTCCTGGATGGGCAGACCCGGATGATTACCATCGATAGTGTGTACACCATCGATCTGGTGACCACCGATTTGAGCTATGGGCCCCATGAGCTGGTGGCCTTTGCCCGCCGGGACAACGGCCGGGTGATGATGGACCGACGGGTTGTCTGGAAAGTACCGGAAATAACCTACGCCGATTTTCCGCCCTACGATGAGCTGGGAGTCCATGACCGGCTGGATGGCACCGTGACTTTTTCCATTCTGGCCCCCGGCAAACATTTCATTTCCCTGGTGGGTGATTTCAATAACTGGGACCCCGAAGCCACTTTCTTGAATTACGACTCCACTCAGGGCATCTGGTGGGTAAATATTCCTCTTGACGCCGGGGTTTACGAATACATGTACAACATCGAAGGGGTAAAGCGCATCGGTGATCCCTGGGCCACCGATGTGGATTGGCAGGATACTTATGGCAATGAGGACTGGCGGCCGGAAAATCAGCGCAGCGTAGTGCGCATCGGTCAGGAGGATTTCCCCTGGACGGATCAGGATTTTCAGCGTCCCGCCATGTCGGATTTGATTATTTACGAAGTACTGTTGCGTGATTTCTCACCGGAAGGAGACTTACAGGGACTCATCAACAGGCTGGATTACCTGGCGGACCTGGGCATCAACGCCATCGAGCTGATGCCCAACTATGAGTTCCCGGGCGCATCCTCCTGGGGTTATAACCCGGCTTTTTATTTGGCTCCTGAATCCAGTTACGGCACGCCCGATGATTTCAAGACCCTGGTGAACGAAGCCCACGCCCGGGGCATCGCGGTACTCATGGACCTGGTGTTCAACCACGCCGATGCCATGTCACCCTATTTCCAGCTCTACGGGGATGATTATGAGCATTCTCCCTATTTCCACGCCGAGGGCAATGAATGGGGATTCCCCGATTTCGACCACGGCCGGGATGGTACCCGCCGCCTCACGGCCAAGGTGGTTAGGTACTGGGCACAAGAGTATCATATTGACGGCTACCGCTACGACAACACCGACGGCATCGGCTGGTCCGGACTGAATGATTATGGAGTAAGCTGGTTTTCTTACAACGCCTGGCAGCAGGATCACGATTTGTACCAGATCGCCGAGCATTTCGGCTCGGACGTACGGAATCTCATTCAATTCACCAAAATCCGCTCCCACTGGCATAACATTTTTCACGATCAGCTCAAGGCCAATCTGCGGCGGGGTAGTTTCGAGGGTGCCTGGTGGGGGGATATGGACGCCACCGAACGGGCATTGAATTTCGCCGCCGATGGGTTCTCCAGCTCCGAAGCTTGCGTCAACTACCTGGAAAGTCATGACGAGCAGCGGGTGATCTGGGAAGTGCAGACCAACGGTTTGAATTATGACCAGGCCTTGCAAGCGGCGGCGTTGGGGGCGGAGGTGTTGTTCACTTCCACCGGCATTCCCATGTTCTACATGGGCGCCGAGTTCGGTATGGACACGGAACGCCGCATCGAAGAGAATCCCCTCCGCTGGTACTACCTGGATCGGCCCGAAAACGCCACCCTGTACCAACTCTACCGGCGCCTGATAGAATTCCGCAAGCAGTATGCGGCCCTGCGTTCTGAGAATTTCCAGACGGCCTATAAGAACAACAGCCAGAAGCTGATTGTCTATTTCCGCACCCTGGAAGGCGCGCCCGGAGTGGTGGTGGCGGCCAACTTCGACGCCGTAGATCACACCCTGAACATCCCCCTGCCCTGGAGCGGCACCTGGTACGAGTTCTTGACGGAGGACACGCTGACGAGCACCGGTTCAGAGTTGGTGAATTACACCGTCCCGGCTGCTTCGGCGCGGATTTTCGCCAGCGAGCACCTGTGGGTGGGAACGGCTCCCGAACCACGGCCCCGGGCTTTCCAATTAAGCCCGCCCTATCCTAATCCCTTCAACAATCGGGTAGTATTGAATTTCACCTTACCACGCCGGGAGCAGGTTCGGTTCCAGGTGTTCGATCTGCAGGGACGGATGGTATATCAGTCCCATTCGGCTGAGCCTTTCCCGGCCGGAGTTCACCGCTGGGTGTGGGAAGGAGTGGATCAGGCCGGCCGGGCTGTATCCAGCGGAGCTTACTTCATCCGCCTGCTGACGCCCTCTAATCAGGCTCTCCGGAAAGTCGTTTTGTTGAAATAGAATCCCCATGCAAGCGCTAACGGCCCTCCTGAGAGAGGGCCGTTTTTTTACTGCCATTCATTGGCACACATGGGTTTTGAAACCGATACATCTCGGATGAGCGAGGTTTTTTTATTCGTTTTTTTGGAGAAAGCTACTCCCATTGATACGTGTAACGTCATGTCCCGTTCTATGGGGCTCGGTTGCGTGTGGGAGCTGAGACGATGACCGCCGACGGCGGACGGCCGACGGCGGA
>CAYXZO010000013.1:0-33970 GCA_964469505.1 uncultured Lentisphaeria bacterium
ATCTCCGGCGAACTGCGCGTGCCGGAAGTGGAGAAGATTCTGGAGGAGAAAGGGTTATGAGCGCGTCTAAAGATTATCGACTCGATTTAGACTATCTTCTCCAACAGGACCTTATCACTAATTTCATTCCGCGCATAGGGAAAGATCCGTGGCAGATTGTTTATGCCATTGATGACAAACATCCCGACAGATTTGCCATATTTTGCGCACTATTGGAGCCTGAAGCCGTGAGCAAGGCGTTGAAGGATAACAGTTGGGACTTACATATAGGTGATGGTCTTCCTGGTTTCAGCCTGTTTTGGCAAGATGGGAAAGAAATTACGATTTATCACCGTTTCGGCATTGATGGGGTTCGTCCATTCGTCATATACAGGGGCTTTCACGGTGCCCGGCCATCTTACCTGGAGCTGTGCGAAGAGTTTCGTCACTTCCACAACCTTGCAGAGGATCATCAACGCCAGGTGTTCTTGGACTTCGACGAGTCGGGCTACGAGATAGAAGTGGCTCAGATCACCGATCGTCAAGTAAAAATCAACTGGAAATACCTGCGCCAGTTTCTTGCGGCTACGCAGTTACATCTGGCCATATATTTCGACTCTGTTCGCTACTCTCGGATTCCACTGCAGAATGTCCCTAAAGAAGATCGGTGGTTAAAATATAGAGACGAAAAAATCTGGTACTCTAGGAGTGTCGTGGAGTGTGATTTCCAGGCTGACTACCGTACTTTTTCTCGTCTGCTGGGCAAGGTTATCATTGCACCACCGCCGATTGAGAAATGCGCTAAGTGGCCATTTGAGGAGAAGGAAAAGGAACAAGATGTGTCCTTCATCATCGGTATTGCCCCAGATGGAACACCCATAGAATTCACATCCAACCCGGATAAGCTTTCCAACTATTTTGGTGCTAATCCAGTAGCACCTCACTATTTAACGCCAGCTTATTTCCGAAGGGAGGTTTTGCAGAAATACTATGCTGAGCCCGAGCGTTACTCTGTTGAGGATGGCTATCTCCGGTGCTTCGGACTATGGGGCATACAGATTGATAACGATCACCCGACTCACGTTGTCGCATTTCTCGGTGACCTTGGGCGTGATCTTCCCTACCGTGAGCGGTTACATTGGAAGCAGTTCAATGTACCTCCACCACCCGATGCAAGGATCAGTAAGACGTGCTTCCGTCGCAGCTTCCTTGCTCATTTCGTTGAACCTGAAAGTGTAGATCTGGTCTTTCGTCAAGAGTACCAACGATTGAATAGCACTTGGCGTGAAAAGATGGGATGGTCTCTCTTTCTTGATCCAAAGCCCGAAGATGAACATATTCTGCAGACTATCCATCTTCCGGTTACTGGCTCTCGACGTGAATTAGACGAGCAGATTCTTTGGCTTACAAAATTACTTGTGGATTCGTTAAATGAGGAAGAATTGGCTAAAGCATTACCGGAGAAGCACCGTGATGAGAAGGGCATCAGCAAGTTCGAACGCTTTCTTGAAAACAAAGGATTCGAGCATAAAGAAGAGGTAATCCACTTCCTGAAGGACTTACAGAGACTACGTTCCACAGGTGTTGCACATCGTAAAGGTGCTAAGTACGAAAAAACTCTCTCCCAACTTGGGCTATTGGGAAAGAAAGGCCCGGAGGTAATGAAGATTCTCCTGACAAGAGCAGTAAACCTTCTTCGGCTTCTAAATAAATGGGCTACCAACGGGAGCGAAGGATGAGCAGGCGTTTATGCGAATCGGAACCTGAATCCGTCGCCCTGGCCTGGTTTGGGGCCATCAACCAGCCCGTTTCACAAGGTTTTTCTATCGCTTACGACACCCTCATTTCCGGTGAACTGCGCGTGCCGGATGTGGAGAAAATTTTAGAGGATGTTGCGGTGTGAAATACAATCCCCATATCCACCACCGCCGTTCAATCCGCCTGCGAGGATACGATTATTCCCAGCCGGGGATCTATTTCGTCACCATTTGTACCCAAAACCGCCTATGCCTGTTTGGTGAGGTGGCGGACGGAAAAATGACGTTGAATGAATATGGTCGGATCGTGGAACGGACCTGGAACGATTTACCGAACCACGTGGCCAATATTACATTGGACGCGTTTATTGTAATGCCCAACCACGTGCATGGAATTATAATCATTGAATCACCGCGTATTGTTGTTGGGATGGGTTCCCACGTAGGGGCGGGTTCCCACGTAGGGGCGGGTTCCCACGTAGGGGCGGGTTCCCACGTAGGGGCGGGTTCCGAACCCGCCCCTACGACGACGACAACGCCGACAACGTCGAAAAAAACCACCACAACCGTATCAACCACGATGAACCCTGCCCCCACGGCAAAATCACCCCCATACGATTACGGTGCGAAAACAACGTCGATTATTTCCCTGCAACGTACCGGCAATATCCCGTTGAACAAAAAACGACATGGGTTACCCGAAATTGTCCGCCAATTCAAAACGTTTTCGGCCAGGCGTATCAATGAATTACGCCATACCCGCGGGCACCCCCTCTGGCAACGCAATTATTACGAACACATTGTGCGGAATGAGACCGAATTAAACCGTATCCGTGAATACATTCTTAAAAATCCCGTAAATTGGGCGCGAGACCAAAACAACCCATTGATTTCGCATCGTAAACACCTATGACCATTCTCACCGAAAACGCCATCGAACAGATGGCCCTTAATAACCTCAAAGATCTGGGCTGGCAAACGGCCTTTGGTCCGGACATCGCCTGTGATGGTCTTTTCCCCGAACGCGACGCGGCGGCCAACTACCGTGATGTGGTGCTGGTGCAACGGTTACGCGATACGCTGGCGCGGATAAATCCCAACATGCCGGATGCGGCCATTGAAGAAGCACTACGCCAGGTGTTGAAATTGGAAAGCCCAGCACTGATCGAAAATAACCGCCATTTCCATAAAATGCTCACTGACGGTGTGGACGTTTCCTGGAGGGGAGCGGAAGGTGAACAGCACGGTAAGGTGTGGTTGCTAGATGTAGAGAATCCCGAAAATAACGACTGGTTGGCGGTTAATCAGTTCACGGTTATTGAAAATAAACGGGAGCGCCGGCCGGATATCGTGCTGTTCCTGAACGGTATGCCCCTGGTAGTGATGGAATTGAAAAACCTGGGTGCGGAACGGGCCACGCTGCGCCAGGCCTTCAACCAGTTACAAACCTACAAACAAGAAATTCCATCTCTTTTTGCATACAACGCAATTCTGGTCATATCCGACGGGATGCAAGCTCGTTTCGGTACCCTTACCTCCGGCTGGGACCGTTTCATGCCCTGGCGCACCATTGATGGGACTGACCTTTATCGCGAGCCCAATAACGAAAAACAGAGTGAGGGGGTACTTAAACCTGGGTTGGAAGTCCTGATTCATGGAATGCTCGCGCCTCATCGACTGCAGGATTACCTCTTGAACTTCATCACCTTCGAGGACCACGGCGGCGGTACCGCCGGCATCGCAAAAAAGGCGGCAGGGTACCACCAGTACCATGCTGTAAACCAGGCGCTGGCTTCCACGTTGATCGCCTGTGGCATTGAAGCCCCGGCGGATATAAGCTACGCCCGTTTTGTCGAAGCCGAAGCCGGCGATCCGTATAAGACATCCGAACCCCCGCCGGAATACAAACCACGCTTCGGGGACCGGCGGGCGGGAGTCGTATGGCATACCCAGGGCTCGGGCAAGAGCCTTTCCATGGTGTTCTACGCCAGCAAGGTCATTCGCCACCCGGCCATGGAAAATCCCACCATTGTTGTGATCACTGATCGTAACGATCTTGACAATCAGCTTTTCGCCATTTTCGATGCCAACCGGCAGATCTTACGTCAGACACCCGTACAAGCGGAGAGCAGGTCCGATTTGCGGGACCTATTACAGGTAGCCTCCGGCGGAGTAATCTTCACCACTATCCAGAAATTTTTCCCCGATAAAAAGGGAGACGCCTATCCTCTGCTTTCCGAGCGCAGCAATATCGTGGTCATCGCCGATGAGGCTCACCGCAGCCAATACGATTTCATCGACGGTTTCGCGCGCCATATGCGGGACGCTTTACCTAACGCTTCGTTTATCGGTTTTACCGGTACTCCCATTGAGAAAGCGGACCGTAATACCAGGGCTGTCTTCGGCGATTACATCTCAATCTACGATATCCAGCGCGCGGTAGAAGATGGAGCTACAGTGCCCATCTATTATGAGAGCCGATTGGCCAAAATAGAGCTCGACGAAGCTGAGAAGCCCAAGCTAGATGAGGAATTCGAGGAAATTACTGAAACGGAAGAAGACGAAGCACGCAGACAGCGGTTACGCAGCAAGTGGGCTTCCCTTGAGGCCCTGGTTGGTGCGGAGAAGCGGATTCGCCTGGTGGCGAAGGATTTGGTGGAGCATTTCGAGCGGCGGCAAGAAGCGTTGCTGGGCAAGGGAATGATCGTCTGCATGAGTCGCCGGATCTGTGTGGCCATGTACCAGGCTATCATCGAATTGCGGCCGGAATGGCATAGCGACGACGATAAACAGGGCCAAATTAAGATCGTCATGACGGGTTCAGCCTCTGATCCCGTCGAATGGCAGCCACATATTCGCAATAAGTCCGCCCGGGACTTTTTAGCTCATCGCTTTAAAGATCCGGACGACAAACTGCAACTGGTGATCGTACGTGACATGTGGCTTACCGGTTTTGATGTCCCCTGTCTTCACACCATGTATATCGATAAACCCATGAGCGGACATAGCTTGATGCAGGCTATCGCGCGCGTGAACCGGGTATTTCGTGATAAGCCCGGTGGACTAATAGTGGATTATCTCGGAATCGCCGATTCACTTAAACGAGCATTAGCCGTGTATGCTGAAAGCGGTGGTAAAGGGAAAACTGCTGTTGACCAGGCCGAAGCAGTAGCTGTAATGAAAGAAAAATACGAGGTAGTACTGGGTATCTTGCACGGTTTTGAATATCATTTGTTACTCAGTGCCGATACCGCAACCCGCTTGCAGGGTATCGCGGATGCCATGGAGTTCATACTGGCTCAAGAGGATGGCAAGAAGCGCTATCTACGGGCGGTTGCCGCTTTATCCAAGGCATTTGCTTTAGCGATACCACACGAAGAGGCATTAGCCATTCGCGACGAGGTAGGTCTTTTTCAAGAGATTCGTGCAGCTTTGATTAAAACTACCGTAAGCAGGAAAGAACGGCCGACGGAAGGTATTGAAGCCGCTGTTCAACAACTGGTTTCCAGAGCGGTTTCTGGTCTGGATGTAGTGGACATTTTCGCAGCGGCTGGCCTAGACAAGCCCGATATTTCCATTTTGTCAGATGAGTTCCTGGCTGAAGTGCGGACGTTGCCGCAAAAAAATCTCGCAGTGGAAACCCTTAAAAAGCTTCTCCAGGACGAGATCAAAGTACGGCTGCGTAAAAACGTGGTGCAGTCGCGGGCATTCTCCGAAATGCTGGAAGAAGCGATGCGTAAGTACAACAACCGCACCCTCGCTGCTGCTTTAGTAATTGAGGAATTAATCGCCTTAGCCAAACAGATGAGGGAAGCCCAAAAACGGGGAGAAAAACTGGGGTTATCGGAGGATGAGATCGCCTTCTATGATGCCCTGGCAGCTAATGAGAGCGCTGTTGAAGTATTGGGGGATGAGACTTTAAAACAAATCGCCCAGGAGCTGGTGGATCGAGTTAGAAAAAGCGTTACTGTTGACTGGAGTAGACGCGAGAACGCCCGGGCGCAATTGAGGGTACTAGTGAAACGCATTCTAAGGAAATATGGATATCCGCCTGACAAGCAGGAACGGGCCACGGAGCTGGTATTGGAGCAAACAGAGGTGCTGTGTACTGATTGGATAGCGGCATAATCTTACTTCAGCTTTCTCTCGCAAAGTCCGCCAAGGTCGCAAAGGCTTAGATGGTAAGAGTTTCCCTGCTTAATTAGGTTATCTTCTAGTAGAAGTATTAGAACCGTTAGTAAGAGCTGTTTTATGAAGAAACCTTAAAAAGCCGCGGCGTCCTTTGCGTACTTTGCGCCCTTTGCGAGAGCACATTTTCATTGTCTCAGCTCCTACAATCCCCCATCGTCACCTGGAGCGAGGTGGGACGTGACAAGCAGTCCTGGGAACTACTTTCTCAAAAGAAAAAGAAAAAAAGAAACCCAGGTCAGTTGGCAGCGGGGAGGCTTAAAAAACCCCAGATGTAGCGGCTGGCGGTAGCCGAGATTTGGGACACCGATTTAATTAGACAGCGTTTGCCTTAATACGAACTTACGGCAGATAAAAACTCAACGCCCCGTTGGCCAGAGTGGACAGCGGATCACCGAAGATCCAGCCCACCAGCAGGGGGATGGCCAGGATGGTCAACAAAATCCCCATGCTCAGGGGCGGGTGGTCGTATTCGGAAGGCAGATCCGTTTTGACCAGATACATGGCCCATAAAACCCGCATGTAGTAATACAGCGAGATAACTCCATTCAAAACTCCAGCAATGGCCAGCCAGAAGAACTTATCTCCAGAACCCAGGAGGGCCCGGAATAGATAGAACTTGGCCACAAACCCGGCCGTGGGGGGAATACCGGTGAGCGCAAACATGAAAATTGCCATAGTCACCCCCACCAGTGGGGCCTTATATCCCAGCCCCTGATATTCGCCGATGGTTTCGGTGCCGTAGCGATTTTGGATATAGATAGCCACGAAGAAAGCGCCCAGATTCATCAGCATGTAAACCGCGGCGTAATACATCACCGCGCTAATGCCCATCTGATTCAGCACCACCACTCCCATGAGCATGTAGCCGGCGTGGGCAATACTGGAATAGGCCAGCATACGTTTGATGTTCTGCTGCTGCAACGCCACCACATTACCCAGGGTCATGGTAAGCAGGGAAATCACCGCCAGAATCTCCGGCCATGGCAAAGTTCCCACTTCCCATTGGAGTAAGTTGGGATTACCGGCTGGGGTAAAAGCCAGGTTAAAGAATCTGATCAACACGGCGAAACCAGCCGCTTTGGGAGCTACGGAGAGATAAGCAGTGATGGGCGTGGGAGCGCCTTCGTACACATCGGGCGTCCAGTAATGAAAAGGTACGGCCGCTATTTTATAACCGAATCCCACCAGCACCAGGGTAGCCACCAGCACCAGCATTAAGTGATTGGGAACTTGCATCTGTAACTGCTGATGGATCATATGCAGCCAGCCGGTGCCGGTCATGCCGTAGAGCAGAGAAAAACCGTACAGCAACATTCCAGAAGCGGCGGCACCGTAAATAACGTATTTAACCGCGGCCTCATTGGAGCGGGCCTTTTCTTTCAAATAACCGGCCAGCACGTAGCTCATGAGGCTCACCATTTCCAGGGCCAGGTAAATTGACATCAGGTGAGTAGCTCCCACCAGGAGGAAAATCCCCAACAGCAATATCAACATCAGATTGAAATATTCACCCAGGCGGCGGCCTTCCAGTTCCTTGCACTGCAGTGAAACCCACACGACCAGGATGGTTGCCACGGTTGCCACCCACTTGAAGAATAGGGCGAAACCGTCAGCGGCCAGCATATTGTAAAAAAGCCCCCGCGGTGGTAGCGAGCTTTGGTGCCACAATAGGGGCAGTAAAAGAACCAAACCTGCCAGTGCCCAGTACCCCACTCGACGCGAAACGGCCGGCCGGTGGAACAAATCCACTATCAGTACCACCAGGATGAGCAGCGTCAGATACAGTTCAGGAAGGAAGAACCCCAAATCTTTGAAAAGTACCGCGTTCGACATGCCTGCCCGGCTCCTCTCTCAGCCTTTCTTAAAAGTTCCCGGTCATCATGCCGGCTGCCTTGACCGTTTCCATCAAGTGCTGCAGGGTGGCATTCATCAGATGCAACATGGGTTTGGGATAAACTCCCAGGAAAATCACGATCAACGCCAGGGGCACCAGAGTCAACAGCTCCCGCAGGTTTATTTCTTCCAGATCGGCATACTTCTCATTGAACTTGCCGAAGAAGATGCGCTGATACGACCACAGGAAGTAAGCGGCGTTGAGCACGATTCCCGAGGTAGCCAAGATCACGATCCAGGTGAACACCGGGAAAGCCCCGATAAAGCACAAAGCTTCGGAAATGAAGCCCGAAAGTCCCGGCAATCCCAACCCGCCGAAGAAAGCCAGGGCGACCATACCGGCGTAAATGGGTACCTTGGCGGCGATACCGCCGAAGCCGTCGATATTCCGATGGTGTACCCGGTCATAAACCACACCCACCAACATAAAGAGCATGGCCGTGATGGTACCGTGGTTGAACATCTGGAAGACCGCTCCGTCCATGGCCGGCAGCGTCAAAGCCGCCATCCCCAACAGCACAATTCCCATGTGGTTGATGGAAGAATAGGCCACCATCTTTTTCCAGTCTTTCTGAGCTAAAGCGGCCATGGCACCATAAACGATGTTGATCAATCCCAGTACCGCCAACGGGAGAGCGAACCAGAGCGTGGCATGGGGTAAAATGGGATAACTAACCCGCAATATACCATAAGTTCCCATTTTCAATAGGACCCCAGCCAAGATGACCGAAATGGCGGTGGGAGCTTCCACGTGCGCCAGGGGCAACCACGTGTGGAAGGGAAAAATGGGGACTTTGATGGCAAAACCGATGAACAAGAGCATGAAAATCACCTTCCCGGCGTTGAGCCCCAACAGCAGTTTTTGATTGAAAGTCTGGGCCTGCTGCGCCAGGAGCACCATATTGAAAGTGTGGGGCGTGGAAAGGAAGTACAGGGCCAGCATCCCCACCAACAGCAACACCGACCCGAACAAGGTGTACAGAAAGAATTTAATAGCGGCGTATTCTTTCTGGGGTCCACCCCAGATGCCGATGAGGAAGTACATGGGCAGTAACATCAGTTCCCAGAAGATGTAGAAGAGGAAGAAGTCCAGCGCGACGAAAACACCCGCCATGGCGGCATCCAACAGCAAGAACAGGGCAAAGTAGCCTTTCTCCGCCTTAGTAATGCTCCAACTGGTGAACAGGGCCAGGAAACTGAGCAGTGAGGTGAGAATCAGCATGGGCATGCTGAGCCCATCTACGCCCAGGTAGTATTCGATGTTAAAAGTAGGTATCCAGCGATAGTGTTCTACATACTGAAATCCGGGGTTGGCCGGATCGAAGATGGTTAACAGCCAGATGGTAAAGATTACTTGTAATCCTACAAATCCCACCGAGGTCCACCGGATAACATTCACCTGGCGGCGGGGAATGAACAAAAGGGCTATTGATCCAACCAGGGGAGTAAAAACAATCAAGCTAAGGAGATGATTTTCCATAACTAAAACAGCCTCCCAATCCTAAAAAACATTCAGGGCAAATAGCACCAGTGCCCCCAGGAGAGCAAAGAGCAGATAATTCTGGATTTTGCCGGTTTGGAGGAATTTCAACAACCAGCCCAACCATTGAAAAACGATACCGGTGAAATTTACCGCTCCATCCACAAACAAGTCGTCAGTGACCCCCACCCCCACTGCTGCGCGACGCACATCCCGGCCGGTTCCATCGATGATGTAATGATCATAATAGGCCATATCGAACCGTCCCACGGCGTCGCAGCCTTTCAAGAAGGGCCTGATGATACCCTGAAGGTAGAATTCGTCCATGTACCATTTATGGTAAGACCCGCGATACAGAGCTCCCAAACGCTCAGCCAAGCGCTCTGGAGAAATCCGGCGGGCCAGATAGATCAATACTGCCAGTCCCAAACCGCCCAAGGCTACCACCAGGGAAATGATCATAGTGGCCGAGTGGACATGATGGATCGCCTCCTGGAAAGTCTCCT
The DNA here is from genome assembly GCA_964469505.1 of uncultured Lentisphaeria bacterium. Lineage (GTDB taxonomy): Bacteria > Fidelibacterota > UBA8477 > UBA8477 > JABMPR01 > CAYXZO01. The sequence goes on from CAYXZO010000013.1 coordinate 9,807, forward strand.
GGGGGAACCTGGCTCCTACGGTGACCGCCGATTCCGGGGTGTGCACCAGTTCCGTCAGCCAACCTTCACTCCCGAATGGATTCAGATGGGGTAAAGTGAAGAAAATCCAGGTTGATAATGTTCCCAAGATGATGAGGGGAATCGTCATCACCCGCGGGGATTCGGCGATTTTATCGAAAACCTCCCGCCGTTTGGGTTCACCGTGGAAAGTCATGAAAATAAGACGGAACATATAGAAAGCGGTGATAGCCGCAGCGGTGAAGCCGAAGAACGGCAAAAGCCAGCTTAAATGAGCCTGAGCCAGAAAACCTACCTGGACGTCACGGGCATAGGCCAGGCTACCGGCCAGAATGGCATCTTTGCTTAAGAAACCGGAAAAGAAGGGAATCCCGGAGATGGATAGGGAGGCAATCACAAATACCCAGTAGGTTATGGGCATTTTGTCCTTCAAACCTCCCATATTGCGCATATCCTGGGGATCCGTCTCGTGATCGCCCAGCTTGTGCAGCGCGTGATGCATGGCGTGAATTACCGAACCGGAGCCTAAAAAGAGCACGGCTTTGAACATGGCATGGGTAATCAGGTGAAAAAAGCCGGCCACGTAAGCTCCGGTGCCGATGGCCATTACCATGTAGCCCAACTGGGAAACGGTAGAATAGGCCAGCACGCGCTTGATATCAAACTGCGTGATGGCGATTGTAGCGGCATACAAAGCCGTGAAGCCGCCGATCAAAGCCACGAAAGCCATGGCATCGGGGGTCAAAATAGGAAAAACCCGGGCCATGAGATAAACCCCGGCCGCCACCATGGTCGCCGCGTGGATCAAGGCTGAAACGGGAGTGGGACCCTCCATGGCGTCCGGCAACCAGACGTGCAGCGGGAATTGAGCCGACTTCCCTATGGCTCCCATAAAAATCAGCACCCCAGCCCAGGTTAGTAAAGTCGCCGGCTCCATGTTGGGAAACAGCTCCGCGGCCCGTTCCATCCACTCTCCCGAATGAATCCGTTCAAAAAGCTCGGTGTAATTGAGGGTTCCCATTAGGGCTACCAGCAGCATCAGCCCCATAAACATACCAATATCACCAATTCGAGTAGTCAGGAAGGCTTTTTTCCCAGCGTTGGCCGCTGAATCTTTTTCCCACCAGTGCCCAATCAGCAAGTAACTGGAAAGGCCAACCAGCTCCCAGAAGATGTAAATCATGAACAGATTATCGGCCAGCACGATCCCGTACATGGAGAAGGTAAACAGACCCAAGTAACCATAGTACCGGCTGTAACGAATATCACCATGCATGTAACCCAGGGAGTATACGTGCACCAGAAAGCTCACCAAGCCCACTACCGTCAGCATGATGAGGGATACATTATCCAGCAGGAATCCCAGCTGGAGTTTGAAATCGCCGATTTCAATCCAGTTTACGGAGCTTTCCAAGTGAAAGTCAGGTTGGTGTTGCACTAAAATTTTGATGAACATTCCCAGGGAGAGGGCTAAAGTGATTCCGATGAGCCCGATTGAGATCTTATCACCTCCCCGGGGTTCCAGCCATTTACGGAAGAAAATCTGAAGCACAAAGGAGAGCAGGGGTAGGAAAAGGATGAATATTGCTATGGTTACCATAAATCGCGCCTACTGTTTCAAGCTGTTGGCCTGATCCACGTTGATATGCCCACGATCGTTGTAAAGATTCAAAATGATGGCCAGGGCCACTGCCACTTCCGCCGCTGCCAGCATGATCACAAACACTGCCATTACATGTCCATCAACGGTATGGGCGACGTATTTGCTGAAAGCCACAAAATTGAGGTTAGCGGCGTTAAGCATCAGCTCGACCCCCATTAGTATGGCCACCCCATTACGACGGGTAATCAGGGTATAAAATCCTAAGCTGAAAAGGATTACACTGAGTATGAGAAAAGCCGTCAAATGCTGCATTACAAATCCTTTCGTGCCAAGGTGGCGGCGCCGATTAGGGCCCCCAGCAAAAGCACTGAAGCAACTTCAAATAAAATCAGATAGTCAGAAAATAAGCGCTTACCGATACCCCCCACAGTGGACGTAAAAGCCGTACCGCTTCCTGTGGGCCAGCTATATGACAGGATAGGCACCAGTAGAACAGCGATGAGTAATAATACCGCCAACCCGCCAAGTAACTGTTGAAAGGATGATTGGGAGATGCGGGCGCTGGTGATACGGTGGGTCAACATCACCCCGAATACCAACAAGACCAGGATACCACCCACGTATAGCATTATTTGAGTCACCGCTAGGAAATCGGCGTTGAGGTAGATGTAGATCCCAGCCACACTCACCAGCGTAGCCAGCAGGGAAAAAACGGCATAGATGAGGTTCCGGCTGAAAGCTACGATCCCCGCCGAGATCACCGCCACGACCCATAGAATCCAGAAGACTACTTCCGCCATCTTAAGCACCCTCTCCGCTGGTTTTATCGGTAGGCTTGGGAGAATCCTTGGGAGCCGCCGTTTTAGCTTTGGCCGCAGCCTGGGCAGCTTTGCGGCGCTCAATTTCTTCAGGACTTACCGTGGCATACTCATACACCAGGTACTTACGATCCCGCCACCGGGCCTCGACTGGTAAATCGGGATGGGCATTATCTGGCCGTTCAAAACGGTAGTCGGGTGTCATGTAAATACAGTCCTCCGGACAAGGGAAGGTACAGAGATCGCAGTACATGCATTCCGTCATATCAATGGTGAAACGGGTAACCAGCAGACGCTTCTGGGTGCCATTTTTGGTTTTACCTAAATCCTCCCCTTTCTCCGCCTTCATAGTTTCGATGTGGATGCACTGTACCGGACAGGCCCGCTCGCACTGGCGACAGCCGATACAATCCTCGATATCCACGTGCAACTTGGAGCGGATGACATTGTAGCTTTCCAGCGGCCCGACCCCGATACGCCGCTCCGGTCGCGGCCATTCTTCATCAGGGTATTGAAGAGTCACATAATCCTTGGCCGTGGTGAAATAGCCCAGGGTAACTTTCATCCCTTCCCACAGGGTTGACAGCGTCTGATATATGTCTTTGAAATAGCCCATCGCTTAAGAACCTATATTGCCAATTCGCCTGTGGCCCAAAGCCAGAGAGCCACTCCCATCAGGTTAATAAAAGCCAATGGCAGCAGCACCTTCCAGTTCAAGAACATGAGCTGGTCCACCCGTAGGCGGGGGAAAGTCCATCTGAACCACATGAGCACGAAAATGAAGAAAGCCGCCTTTAAGCCCAGCCAAAACAGTCCCGGTTGTGCCAGCCATTGGGCGAATCCAGGGAAAAGGAAGGCAAGCACGGCGCTTGTGGCCAGTACCAGGAAAGGATATTTGGAAATCCTACCGGTTTTCACTTTCAGCAGAATGGAGAAAATGAGGGCCAGACCCGCCAGAATCGCCAACCCCCAGCGAGCTCCGTTGCCGCTGGGGAAAGGAGACTGCCAACCGCCGAAAAAGGCGATGGCGGTGATGATGGTGACCAGCGTCATATTGGCGTATTCGGACATGAAAAACAGGGCCCAGCGGATTCCCGAATACTCCGTCATCCACCCTGCTACCAATTCGGATTCGGCCTCGGGGATATCGAAAGGTGTACGGTTAACCTCCGCCGTACCAGCAATTAAATAAACAAAAGCAGCGATAAATAGGAACGGATCGTGAAAAACAAACCAGTTGGGCAGCGGGATGGGTATCCAATGGAACAACCCTCCCGTTCCGCTCTGGGCGCGAATGATATCTTGCAAATTCAAGCTGCCCACTACCGCTACCACCGCCAGCAGCGTTAAACCAGCCGGAATTTCATAACTAACAATCTGGGCCGCGCTGCGCATAGCACCGTACAAAGACCATTTGTTATTGGAGGCCCAGCCACTCATTACAATTCCAATCACCACCAACGCAGAAATAGATATCACATACAGCAGGCCGATATTCATGTCCGCCGCCAGGATTTGAGGACTGAACGGTATGGCGGCGTAGGTAATGATGGCTGCAAATAGGATCAGGAAAGGCCCGATACGGAACAGCAGCTTATCGGTGGCATCGGGTATGATATCTTCTTTGAGTACCAGCTTGAGGGCATCAGCAACGGTTTGCAGTAAGCCCACCGGTCCAACGCGCATGGGTCCCAAACGTACTTGCATGAAAGCCGAAACCTTCCGCTCGATATACACGAGCACCAGCGCATTAACTGCCACAAACAGAAAAATACCAGCCCCATACAGAAAAACTGCTGCCGTCCATGCGGTCGTGGGGCTTAATGGAGTCAGCCAGCTTGCAATTTGTTCCAGCATTTAGCGGTCGATCTCCCCCAGTACGATATCCAAACTACCCAATATGGCGATGACGTCGGCGATCATCCAACCGGCGGCAATCTCATTTATCACGCTGAGGTTGGAGAAAGCCGGGGAGCGCATTTTCACCCGGAAAGGCTTCGTTTTCCCGTCACTGATTATGTAGTACCCTAAAGCGCCCCGGGGATTCTCGGCTCTAAAATAAACTTCTCCCTTGGGAGGTCGGATTTTCCGGGGCACCGCGGCCTTGACGTCACCCTCCGCCGGAAGCTGATCCAGGGCCTGCCGTACTATCCGGGCACTCTGGGCCATTTCCTGGACCCGCACCCAATACCGATCCCAGCAGTCACCTACCGTGCCCATTAGACCTTCACCTACAGGGATGTCAAATTCAAACCGGTCATAAATGGAGTACGGTTCATTACGGCGCAGGTCAAACTTGACCCCCGAGCCGCGCAGGTTGGGTCCGGTTACACCGTAATTGATGGCCACCTCGGCCGGCAAAATGCCCACATTGGCGGTGCGCTCGATGAAAATCTTATTGCCGGTCAGGATGCGGTTGTATTCCTCAATGTGTTTATCGAATTCATCCAGGAACTCGTAGGTTTTTTCCACAAAACCCGGAGGAATATCATGGGCCAAACCGCCGACCCAGATGTAGTTATATAACAGCCGTCCGCCTGAGGCCATTTCGAACAGGTCCAGAATCAATTCTCGTTCCCGGAAGCAGTAAATGAAAGGAGTGACTGCTCCCACATCCAGGCCGAAGGTCCCGATGGCCACCAAATGACTGGCAATGCGTTGCAGTTCGGCAAAAATCACTCGCAGATACTCCACTCGTTCTGGGACCTCGATTCCCAGCAGTTTTTCCACCGCCATGGCGTACGCATGCGCATTATTCATGCTGGCCAGGTAATCGCAGCGGTCGGTGTACGGAGTCACCATCTGGTACTCCACGTTTTCCGCGTGCTTTTCGAAACAGCGGTGGAGATAGCCGATTACCGGCTCAATGTGGGTGACGATCTCCCCGTCAGTTTTGAGCTTTAAGCGGAGAACCCCGTGGGTACTGGGGTGCTGCGGCCCCATGTTGAGGAGCATCTCTTCGGTATGCAGCCGGCCCATTAATTCTGGTCCTTTACGATTTTCATCCCCCGGTATGTCTCGGCTGGGACATAGTCCTTACGGAGCGGGTAACCTTCCCAATCATCCTCCAGCAATATGCGCCTTAGATCGGGATGACCTTTGAAGCGAATACCGAACATGTCGTAAGCTTCCCGCTCATGCCAATCGGCCGTGCGGTATAAATCGGTTACGCTGGGGACCTCCGGTTGGGCCCGATCGAGCAGCGCTTTAACCGCAAAAGCGTGACCTTTTTTATAGGAATAAAGATGATAAATAATTCCAAGGGATTGGTCGGCTCCCAAATCGAAGCCGCTGATACATTCCAGAAAATCGAAATCCAATTCCGGGTCGGTCTTGAGCGTTTTCAATATTTCGTACACGGCTTCCGGTTTAACCAGGGCCGTGGGATTTTTAGTCTGCTCGGCCTGAAATTCTATCAGACCGTCAGGGACTGCTTGCTCCAATTTTTGATAAATCTCTTGGGCGTCCATCAGCCGGTTTTCTTTGCCAGATTGGGAGTTTCACGGATTTTCTGCTGCAGATGCATCAGCCCTTCTAGCAGGGCTTCGGGCCGGGGCGGACACCCGGGCACGTAAATGTCCACCGGAATGATTTGATCCACCCCTTTCAGCACGTGGTAACCCTGGCGGGAGTAGGGTCCCCCGGAGTTAGCGCAACTGCCCATGGAAATCACGTAGCGGGGCTCCGCCATCTGTTCGTAGAGACGCTTGATCCGCGTGGCCATTTTCAGGGTTACGGTGCCAGCGACAATCATCACGTCCGCCTGACGCGGTGAAGAACGAGGCATAGCCCCGAAGCGTTCCAGGTCGTGTCGGGCCGCGGCGGTGGCCATCATTTCGATGGCGCAGCAGGCCAACCCGAACTGGAAATACCATTCGGAGCTAAGCCGGGCCCAATTAATGAGCTTATCCAGGGTTGAGACGATAACCCCGTCGCCCTGGAATTTATGTTCCAACAAACCCATCTATAACACTCCCTCAAACGAAGGGTTAACGGCAACGGCAGGACTCACCACAAACGCTCCTTTTCGGCTCCCCGGGGCGGATATTTGACCTGCATCTTGACCCATTCCAAGTCACCTTTGCGCCAGGCGTAAGCCAGTCCTGCAATCAGAATAGCCAAGAAGATGAATACTTCCAGAAAAGTGATCAGCCCCAGATCCCTGAAAACCACCGCCCAAGGCATGAGGAAAACCAATTCCACATCAAAAATGAGAAAGATGAGGGCAATTACATAGAAACGGATATTAAACTGTACCCAGCTCATCCCCACCGTTTCCTCACCGCACTCATAGGTCTCTTGTTTGAGTGGGGTGGGATTATGGGGGCTTATGAGTTTCTGGAGAATGAACGCCCCATACATCAGGGCTAAACCGATGAGTCCGAAGAAGAGGGCGCTGCCATATTGTTTCAACATATCCTGCTCTTCCCCTTGTCAAGGCGCGAATTTACCCGCCGCCCATAAACTTCCAAAGCCTTCCTCCGGCTCCGGAAGGGCGACGGTTCTGCAAGCTTTATGCCATTAGCTCCCGAAATTGGGGTCTAATCTTAACCGGCTTCCTGAGCATCAATCACTGCAATAGCCGTCATATTGGCCACATCCCGCACCCCGCTGGAAGCCACTTGCAGCAGGTGAACCGGTTTTTTCATACCCACCAGGATAGGACCAATGGCTTCAGCCTTACCCAAGCGGTGTAACAGTTTATAAGCGATATTACCTGACTGCAAATCAGGGAATATCAACACGTTGGCCGCACCATCCAGACGGGCAAAGGGATAATGCTCTTTGAGGAGCTCCGGTTCCACTGCGATGTCAGCATTCATTTCACCCTCCACCATCAGTTCCGGAGCTTTCTCCCGGAGAATTTCCACCGCACGCCGGACTTTAAGGGTATTTTCATCCTCCACGCTCCCAAAGTTGGAATAGCTCAGCATGGCCACCCGAGGTTCGATCCCGAACCGCCGGGCTTGTTCGCTCACCATCAATGCCACTTCTGCTAAAATTTCCGCAGTGGTGTTGATGTTGACCGTCACGTCAGCGCAAACCTTGATCTCATTTTTGAAAAGCAGCAGAAACATTCCGGCCACGTGTTTAATACCCTCTTTGGGCTTGATGATTTGCAAGGCCGGCCGCAAGGTCTCCGGATACTGTTGAGTTATCCCCGAAACCAGGGCATCGGCATCTCCGGCCGCGACCATCAAAGTCCCAAAATAGTTGGGCTGGGTCACCAATCGTTGAGCCTGGTACAGGGTGACTCCCTTCCTTTGCCGCAGGTGATAAAGCTCGCGGGCATATTCATCCCGTTTCTTATCAGTAGACGGGTCTATGATTTCCACCCCATTGAGGGATACTCCCAACTTCTCGGCTTTCTCCCGGATAACTTCGGGGTTGCCCAGTAAAATGGGATACGCCACCCCCTCATTGACCACCATCTGGCTGGCGCGAATAATGCGTTCATTTTCACCTTCGGGGTAAACCACTCGCTTGGGAGCTTTTTTAGCGCGGTTGAATAGACCTCGCATAAATTCCCTGGCCGGCCCCAGGCGGGCTTCCAGTTCTTCCCGATAGCGGTCCAAATCCACGGTGGTTTGGGCCACGCCGGTTTGCATGGCAGCCTCAGCTACGGCCGAAGCCTCCCAAATCAATACACGCGGATCGAACGGTTTGGGAATGATGTAATCCGGACCGTACTCCAAACGATCCAGGCCATAGGCTCGGGCCACTTCGTCAGGTACATCTTCCTTAGCAAGGGCCGCCAGGGCTTTGGAGGCCGCTACTTTCATCTCTTCGTTGATTTCGGTGGCCTGTACGTCCAAAGCACCCCGGAAAATCGCCGGGAATCCCAGCACATTGTTCACCTGGTTGGGGTAATCGGAGCGACCGGTGCCCATGATGATGTCTTTGCGGGCAGCCTTGGCTTCTGGGTACGTGATTTCCGGATCAGGGTTGGCCAAGGCAAAAACGACGGGGTTCTCCGCCATGCGTTTGACATCCTCACCTGACAGTAACCCCTTCACTGACAGCCCCACAAACACGTCGGCGCCTTCCAAGGCCTCATGCACCGTTTTCAGGTTGGTCTCCACGGCAAAACGCGCTTTGTACGGATTTAAATCCGGCAGGCGGTCTTTGGAAATCACCCCTTTGGAGTCGCACATAATTATATTCTCCCGCCTGGCTCCCAGCCGGATATAGTGCTCAGCGCAGGCGATGGCGGCCGCGCCGGCTCCTGAGAAAACTATACGCACTTCCTCGATCTTCTTACCCGCCAGCTCCAGGCCGTTCAGCAAGGCGGCGCCGGAAATAATGGCCGTCCCATGCTGGTCATCATGGAAAACGGGGATTTTCAGCAGCTTTTTCAATTGTTCTTCGATATAAAAACATTCAGGAGCTTTGATATCCTCCAGGTTGATGCCGCCGAATGTCGGCTCCAGCAATTTGACCGCAGCGATGAATTCATCGGGATCTTCGGTGTCCAGTTCCAAATCAAAAACATCAATATCGGCAAAGCGTTTAAAAAGCACCCCCTTGCCTTCCATCACCGGCTTGCCGGCCAGGGCTCCAATATTACCTAGCCCCAGAACCGCTGTGCCATTGGTGATTACGGCTACCAGATTGGCGCGGGCAGTGTATTGAGCAGCCAAGCTGGGATCGCGTTTAATTTCCAGGCATGGATAGGCCACCCCCGGGGTGTAAGCCAGGCTCAGGTCCCGTTGAGTTTGGCAGGGTTTGGTGGGAGTAACCTCTATTTTGCCCCGGCGCGGAGCCCGGGCATGGTACTGAAGGGCGTCTTCCTTCGAAATCATGGGTGCCATAGGTATGTGCCTTTCGCTATTGAATTAAATTTTAACATTTACGTTCGATAATAAACCGGAAGCTTTTTGATCAGGCTTCCCAGAATTCTTTCAGTTTGGCCAAACCTTCCTCAATTTGATCCACGTTTATCCCGGAATAGGCAAACCGGATAAAAACTCGCTCTTCCCCAGGTAACGGACGACCGAAGTGCTCTCGGGAGCAGAAGGACACACCGGTTTTGTATAGGGCATCATTCCGGAAGGTCGCCGAGTCGGAGTAACCTTTGCGTTGGAAAACCTCGGTAACATCGGGGAAAAGGTAAAAGGTGGTCTCCGGTTTATGGACTTTCACGCCTTCGATGTTTGCCAGTGCGGCCACCAGAACATCCCGGCGCCGCTTAAGTTCCTGTATGATGGCTTCCTGGGGCTCATCCGGGCCTTGCAGAGCCGCCAAACCGGCATATTGCACGAAGTGATTGGTGCAGGATTCATAGTTAGTATTAAACCGGCTGATGGCTTCGATCACTTTCGTGGGTCCAATAGCTGCGCCTAAACGCCAGCCGGTCATGGCATAGCGCTTGGAGAAGGTGTACAGAATCACGGTTCTTTCTCTCATGCCCGGGAGGGATACGATACTCCGACTGGTTCCGCTGTAACGGATGTGGAAATAAGCTTCATCCGACAAAACCCATAAGTTATGGCGTTGAGCCAGTTCAGCTAGCCATTCCATCTCTTCCATGGAAGACTCTGCTCCAATGGGGTTGTGATAATTGTTATAAATAAGCACGGTAGTGCCGGCATCAAGTCGTTTTTCAATGTCTTCCCGATTGATGGCAAAGCCATCCGGCGTTGATACATACCCATAAGGCAAGGCGCGGCCACCGAGATAATCAATCTGGGATTCATAAATGGGATAACCCGGGTTGGGATATAGCACACCATCACCTTCGTTCATTACCGCCCCCAGAAACTTACTGATGATCGGCTTACCGCCCGGCTGAATGGAGACATTCTCGGGGCCATACTTCACGCCCCGGTCCTTGCCCACATCCTCCGCCAGGGCTTCCCGCAGGGGCATAATTCCCGGTCCAGGAGCGTAACCCGTTTTCCCGTCTCGAATGGCCTTGAAGGCGGCTTCCACTATATGTTCGGGAGTGGGAATGTTCATATCACCCAGGTGGAAGGGATAAACCGTATGGCCTTTGGCTGCCCATTCGGCTGCTGCGGCTCCCACCTGGAAAGCGGTTTCAGTGCCCAGTCGGCTATAACGTTGGGATAATTCTCTCATTGATATGCTCCTTCACTTACTAAAAAAGCACTCCGGGCTCGAAATTCTCCGGAATTTCGAGCCCGGACTGATTAGCCTGACATGCATGGTTTCCCGCTTCCACCATATGGGGGACAAACAACGTGCCAGGAGTTGCAATCTCCTACTTTTCAGCCGGAACCATGGTCCGCAGGCGCTCCAGCCGTTGCGGACGTTCTTTTACAAACCGTTCGATGCCGGCCAACAGCCATTCCGGCGAAATATGCGCCTCCTGACAGATTTCTTCCACCGATCCACCAGTGCGCCAGCGATTATCCCAGTCCGCTGCCATGGCATATTCCCATGCCAGCGGATTCCCGACCCAATCAACCATACCTTTTCGGGAAGTATTGGTAATAAACGTCGAATCCATCCAATCCTGCTCGCTTACCACTTGCTTCCGGTACTCAGGCGGCTGCAATCGGAATAGTTGGGGACTTACAGCGGCTACGATTTTCACATTCAGTTGTTTACGCTCGAGCTCCGGTAACAATCTTACGATATTGGCCGTGGTTGATGTACCTTGCACGAAAATGGTTCCCATGGGTGGTAAATCGGGATCGTAATTCCGTAACACGTAGGCTCCGCGAGCCGCTTCGAAATAAGATGGAATGCCCAATTTCTCACGATCGGGAATCTCAATGGGTGGTCTGGTCAGATGGAGAGCAATAATAGGTGCCTTAGTTGCCAGCGCAGCTCCAATCACGGGAGCCACTTCATTATGCTCCCAGGGATAGAGATTAATAACCTGCCCCTCGGGGAAAAGCTGGGTCACCATGGGTGCAAATATGCCGAAATGGGTCCGGGAATCTTCAGCCGTTTCGGGGCCTGAATGGCCCGCGATCCACAACACTTTTCCCACCTTAATATCCGTATCCTGAGCCAGTTGACTGAAAAGCCGCATGGACCCGTATTTCAAATATGAGAATGAACCATAAGTTGAACAGGCAGTGTAAAAACCATTGAATTCTTCGAAAGGATTGTCAGAAAAATTGACCGCCGCAATGCCGGTGGAAATTCCCGCATTGGCAAATTCGGTGATGCCTTGGGGCAATAAACAACCTCGGGGAGATTGGTCCCGATTATAAAATCCCAATCCAGGGAAATCTTTCCAGGCTTTGGCAAAACCGGAAATGTTGGTGGAATCCGCCAGATCCGCCGACATGGCAATAAACAGAGGTCGACCATAATGCTCCACGCAGTAGGCATTGATCCAGGCCCCGAATTTTGCCAGCCCCGCTCGGTTAGGAGCTTTTGTGCCGGGCGGTAGGAATAATTCCTGCGGGTAGTTACGATAGTCAGTTAAAACGGGGTCCTGCAGTGGGTTGCGGGTTAGGTCGAAATAAACCTTGGGATTTTCTTCGGGCACTTCTTCACCCAATTCCACCAGGCGGTCGGCCACGTAATCCACCAGCTCAGGGTATTTATCGTACAGACTCATTACCCGTTCCAGGTTTATCTGCGTCTGCTCTACGCGTTCACGGGGGTCATCCGGGCCGGACTCACCAAAACCTTCGAACTCAATGCCGTACTTTTCCATGAAGGGTCTTTTCGTCTCCCAGAACAGTGGGCTGTTGAACTTATGAGCTGCTCCATGGGATTTATTATCATAAACCCCATAACCGCGCCCTTTCCGCGTTTTAAACCATCCAGCAGTGGGGGCTTGGCTCTCCGCAGGAGCGGTCATTTTAATGAGTGTTTGCGTCACTTCCGGCCAGGAGGAACCGTGCTCGGTACCGAACACCCGCCAACCGTGAGAGCCGAACCAATCCTCCGGCGTGCCAAAGACTACACTGGAAAAAGGTCGGTCATCGATACCGTAATCGTTCCAATCAATGAGGTAATACAGATTGTGTAGTCCCAATCCCCAGGCTGAATTCATTGTTTCATGGATGACCCCGGCGGTCAGTCCCCCCTCGCCTTCCACCGCGAAAACGCGCACATCCTCGGCTCCCGCATATTTAAGGGCAAAAGCCTCACCCGCCGCTACGGGTGAGCCATGTCCTGAAGGACCGGTATTGGCTTTAAAGAAGGAGGTCTTACCTGCCATTTCGGCATGACCGGGTAACCCGCCGTTATGCCGGAGGGTTAACAGGTCCTCCCAGTACAGAGCTTTTTCTGGCTCACCTGCAATACGGTAGCGGATGTCGCCGGTGGCCTTAAACTTCCGCCGCAGAGCTTCATTCAATACTGCCAGTAGGGCATAGATCATGGGCACAGTGTGGCCTGCCACCAACACAAACCGATCGGCAAAGCGCTTTTCGGGATGCCGAATATCCCAACGCATAACCCCGCTCAGCATCAACGCTAGCACCATGTGTACTTTAGACCGTGAACCGCCGGGATGACCACTTTGCCTTAAATTCAGCATCAAATCAATACACTGGTCCGCCATATCTTTGAGCTTTTCCCAGTGCTCAAATTCTTTACTGAGTTGTTGAAAATCAGGTTCGCGGCGCATAACAGCCTCCATATCTTCTTTAATTCCCTTTATTGACAGTTTAGGAAAGGAAAGGACGGCGCGTTGGGTAAACGCAGTGCGGCTCTTAACGGATGAGGTGCGTCAGATCGTGCTGACGCAACACATCCGCCATTGCAGCTTGAGTCTTGGCCCAGATACGATGCATACCACATTCGCCGATAAATTCGCAGAAATTGTTTTCCATCAAACATTGATTGAGCGCTAATGGTCCCTCCAGGGCTTCCACGATTTCTAGTATTTTGATTTCTTCCGGTGGACGGGCCAAACGTACCCCCCCTGCAATCCCCCGGGTTGTTTCCACAATCCCATTTTCTACCAGGGGACGAAACAGTTTACGTAAAAAAGGCTCCGGAATCTTTTGGGCTTTCGATATTTCACCAATGCTCACCTGAGCTGAGTTACCACGGCGAACCAGATATGTTATGGCCCGGATGCCGTATTCCCCCGCTTTGGTGAGTTGAATCATCTTGTCTTTTTCCTCAACTTAATTGTTGTTACCTCTGGAACTTGTAAGCACGCCTGCAATTTATGAGAATAGAAGTCCTATTTGAAAGAAAATCATAACCGGTTTAAGTGTGATTTGGATCGCAGGACTAAAGCAATTCCAGCCAGCGATGCCACCAACCCTATAAATAAGAAAATTACCTCTGTATAAGTAGCCGAGTGGGAAACAATACTCACCCAGGCCTCTATCAGCGAAATCAAACCTATCACCAGTAATATATATCCGATGTTCATATACTCCTTTAGTCCCATTGCATATTGCCCCCCCACTTCCTAATGAGTGGGGATGTTGCAAAAAAATTGCCAAAAGGAAAAAAGCCTCCATTTCTTGGTTATTATCTACCGTATTAACGGATTAAAAGAGCTTTCAGTACCTCAGTTCGACCAGATAAATCCCTAAACTCAATAAAATATATTCCCGACGGCAACGGAACCTTTTGCTTATTCAGAGCTTCCCAGTGGAATAAATGGCGACCCGGTAGTACCATACTAAAGTTTTCGCTCCATACCTCCCTACCCTGCAAGTCAAAAACCCGCCAATAACCCTGGAAAGGTTCCCGGTTCTCCATGACAATGGTAAGAGTGCTATTGAATGGATTGGGGAAGGCCGCAGTTAAACGGTAACTGTCTGGCAATTGAGAAGAGGGTTGGGTATCTGTGACTTGCTGGACCTGTTTGTGAATCCAATATCCGGGATCGAATTGTACTGAAGTGGGTTGAAAGGGAAGCAGCAGCGTAAAATCCTGGGAACGAAGAGAATCCCATAAGGTCACTAGGGTATCATCTATCTGAAAATCAATGGGCATCTTGAAAGTGGGAAAGATTCCTCCTTGGACTTGGTCGATGTGAATAGTGACTACGGAATTACCTCCTGAGTCCGGGGCCGTGGCTGCCCACCACCAGCGGTATTCGGGCCGGCTGCTACCATAGATCCACTGATCGAAAAACCAGTCCAGATCCATTCCGGAGACCGATTCCACTACATCCTGAAAATCTTCTGTAACTGCATGGGAGAATTGATATTGCTGGCGATAACTTGCTAAGGCTTCAAAAAAGTTATCGTCTCCCACGATGTGGCGCAGCATGTGTAACACCCAAGCCCCTTTTCCATAAACAATGTAGTCGAAAATGCCCCACACATCGGTGGTGTCCTGACGATAGATAGAGCCCGTGTAAGCGTAATCCATGTTTTGCATATGGGCACGATAGGCTGATTCACCATAGAGTGCACCCCAGTAAAGTGCCTCAGAGTAAGTGGCGAAACCTTCATTCAGCCAAATGTGATGAAAGTTGGCACACGTTACTAAATCACCCCACCATTGATGAGCCAGTTCATGGGCTATGGTGTTCTCAGAGGAACTACCCATGCTGGAACAAGTTTGATGCTCCATAGCCCCACCCCAGTTGAACTGAGCCATTCCGTATTTTTCCTCTTTGAAAGGATAATCCCCGTACAGGCTGTCGTACACCTGGATCATTGTGGGAGTTCGATTCCATCGGTTGATATTGGTTTCATTGTAATAGTAAGGATACATCCAATACTGTAATGGAAGCAGTGTTCCGTCGGATAGCTCAACAGTATCCTGCCAGGTCATATACCTGGTAACGGAGACGAACACCAGGTAGGTAGTGATGGGGTAGCGATGCTGCCAATGAAAAGTTCTCAGCCCCCCAGGCGTATCAGTAACTTCCACCAGCATTCCATTTGAAACTCCGGTGAGGGTAGAATCCACCGTAATCCAAACATCCAATGAGTCAGCTTTATCAGTGGGGGTATCTTTACAAGGCCACCAGGTACGGGCCCCGTACGGCTCGCTTAACGAGGACAACATAGGATACCCCCCCTGGCTACTGAAAGAGAAGGCCTGAAAACCAGTTTCCACTGGATGCCCATGATAAGCGATACCTACTGTGAAAACCTGCTGGGGAGGTTGGGGCTGGGTAAGGAATAGAGTCAGAATATCATTGTCACGCTGTACAAAACTGTCAGCGAAGGTTACCGAGTCCACCACCATATTGCTGAAAAAATTGAAGTCCAGGGTATCCAACCAGCCGAGGGGATTAATGGTTATTTCGGTGTAGCCATAAAGAATTGCATTATTGATGTCAAAGCTGAAATGCAGTTTATAACCGGTGACATCGTAATGTTCCATGTTGGGCGTCGTACTCAGAGTTTGCCAGGCTCCTGTGGATTTTGCCAAAGTTTTCAGGGATTGAGTCATATGGGGTTTTTCTAATCGTTCCTGGGCAGATGTTCCCGTACCGAGACAGAATAATGTAATGCCTAGAATGGCCTTCGTTCGCGGCAACCATTTATAGTACTCACTCATACTGGATACCCCCTTTCTGGGAAATAAAGCTATAAACCATCGAAGAGTAGTAAAAATTAGATAAAGATTATCTATTGCCTTTCCCGGCTTTCGTCTATAGTCAATTTGCTAACCCCCATCGTCGAAGCTATTTCGACGATGGGGGTTTTCCCAAAAATTACCTTTCCGCGCTGTAATAAGCCAATGCTGGTCAGTTGGTTGAAACTGCAGCCTCCAGCTCAGCACTGCCGGGTAACGAAGCCAGTTGTTGCAGATAGCGATAGTTTTCCTTAGCCAACCGATCAGCTTCTTCTATATAAGCCGCAGCTTTTTTGGGATCGATCTTAGACAACATCCGGAACCGGGTTTCGTTGTATGCATAGTCTTTAACGTGAATCCGCGGCGGTTTCGAGTCCAGCTTCAGCGGATTCTTACCTTGTTGCAGTAAAGTGGGGTTGAATCGATATAGTGGCCACAATCCACTTTCCACTGCCAGCTTTTGCTGCTCAAGCCCTTTACTCATATCGATACCATGAGCGATACAATGGCTATAAGCAATAATCAAAGACGGTCCCGGGTAAGCTTCGGCTTCGATGAAAGCCCTGACCGTTTGGGCGTCGCTGGCCCCCATAGCAACCTGCGCAACGTACACACTCCGATAGCTCATAGCCATCAGACCCAGTTCTTTTTTGGGGGTCGGTTTGCCTCCGGCAGAGAATTTAGCCACCGCCCCCAGGGGGGTGGCTTTGGAGGTTTGCCCACCGGTGTTGGAATAAACTTCCGTATCCAGCACCAGAATATTCACATCCCGCCCGGAAGCCAATACGTGGTCCAGACCGCCATAGCCGATATCGTAAGCCCAACCATCACCACCAATGATCCAAACACTCTTCTTCACCAGGCTATCAGCCAAACTTAACAGCCATTTCGCTCGATGATCGTCCATCTTAGCCAAACGAGACTTTAGTTCTTCCACTCTCTCCCATTGACGGCGGATCTCAGCCTCTTCTACCTGCACGGCATTCAGAATCTCATTCACCAGCTCAGCTCCGATTTGATCCCGCAATTCCTGCAGCAGGTTTTTAGCCTGAGCGGCCTGGCTATCCAGTGTCAGACGGAAACCTAACCCAAACTCAGCATTGTCCTCAAACAGTGAGTTAGACCATGATGGCCCCCGACCTTCTTTGTTCTTGGTCCAGGGAGTAGTGGGCAGGTTGCCGCCGTAAATTGATGAACATCCAGTGGCATTGGCTACTAACATCCGGTCACCGAAGAGCTGCGTGGCCAGCTTGATGTACGGAGTCTCACCACAGCCGGAGCAAGCTCCGGAGAACTCAAAGAGCGGTTCCAGGAACTGGGAGCCTTTCACCAGGTTGTGTTTGACTTTATTGCGAGGAACCTCCGGGAGGGCTTCAAAGAAGGCCCAGTTGACCCGTTCGGCTTCCCGCAGAGGTCTTTGGGGAGCCATATTGATGGCTTTGCGGGTGGGATCCTGTTTGTCCACTGCGGGGCAGGCTTCCACACAGAGCCGACAACCGGTACAATCTTCAACCGCTACCTGCAAAATGTACTGATCATCCGGGCCCCATTCCTTCCCACGCACTTTGATGTGTTTCAGGGTTGGAGGAGCATCTTTGAGTGATTCGGGAGAAACTACTTTAGGCCGGATAGCGGCATGGGGACAAACCAACGCGCATTTATTGCATTGGATACAAAGCTCCGGCTCCCATACCGGAACTTCATGAGCAATATTGCGCTTTTCCCACTTGGTAGTACCCACCGGCCAAGTACCATCGGCGGGCATAGCGCTCACCGGCAATTCATCACCCAAACCGGCAATCAACTTGGCCGTGACTTCTTGGACGAACTTGGGGGCTTCCGGCGGCACAATCGGCGCTTGAACTTCAGTACCGGTTACGATATCGGGTACTTCCACTTCATGTAGGTGGGCCAAAGCTGCATCCACCGCCGCAAAATTCTTCCGAACTATATCTTCACCCTTGAGACCGTAAGTCTTTTCGATCGATTGCTTGATCTTAGCAATGGCTTCGTCTTTGGGTAGAATTCCCGAAATAGCAAAGAAACAAGTCTGCATAATGGTATTGATGCGGCCACCCATACCTGCATCCAAAGCAACTTTCAAAGCATCGATCACGTAAAACTTCAGTCGCTTGTCCAGAATCTGCTTCTGGTAATGCCGCGGTAAATGATTCCAGACTTCATCGGGACCGTAGGGGCTGTTGAGCAAGAAAGTTGCCCCGGGAACCGCAATTTTCAGGACATCGAACTGATGGATCAACTCGAACTGGTGACACGCCACGAAATTGGCTTCCCGGATGAGATAGGTAGAACGGATAGGTAGTCTTCCGAACCGTAAATGAGAAATGGTGGTGCTACCGGCTTTTTTGGAGTCGTAAACGAAATAGCCCTGAGCATAGTTATCGGTTTCAGTACCGATGATCTTGATGGAGTTTTTATTGGCACCGACTGTACCGTCCGACCCTAACCCGAAAAATACTCCCCGGAAAACTTCTTCGGACTCAGTTGAGAAATTCTCGTCGAAATCCAGGCTGGTATGTGACACGTCGTCGATAATTCCGATAGTGAAGTGGTTTTTGGGCCGTTCCTTCTCCAATTCATCAAAGATTCCTTTGACCATGGCGGGAGTGAACTCTTTGGAAGACAATCCGTAGCGCCCACCGATGATGTTAGGAATCTCTCGGAAAGGCAATTCGCCTCGTTCTCGACTCTCATTTATCGCAGTAACCACGTCCAAATACAGCGGTTCACCAGCTGACCCTGGTTCTTTGGTACGGTCCAGCACCGCGATAGCTTTCACTGTCTGGGGCAGGGCAGCCAGCAGGGCTTTTCCATCGAAGGGGCGGAATAAACGAACTTTTAGAACCCCTAAATTGGCGCCCCGGGCATTAAGATATTCCACCGTCTCGTGCACGGTGTCACTTCCGGAGCCCATGATGATGATTACCTGTTCAGCTTCGGGAGAACCAACATAATCGAATAGATGATACTGGCGTCCAGTCAGTTCGGCAAATTGATCCATGGTGCGTTGTACGATTCCGGGAACCGCGGCATAGTAAGGATTAACCGTCTCCCGTCCCTGGAAAAACACATCGGGATTCTGGGCCGTACCTCGAATGAAAGGATTATCAGGATTCATTGCCCGTTCTCTATGGGCCAGAATCCACTCCTCCTTGATCATGGTGCGAATGTCTTCATCGGTTAACTGTTCGATTTTCCTAATCTCATGAGAGGTTCTAAAACCGTCGAACCAATGGAGAAAGGGGACCCGTGACTGTAATGTGGCAGCTTGGGCGATAAGCCCCAGATCCATCACTTCCTGAGCATTGGCTGATGAAAGCATGGCGAACCCCGTGGACCGCACCGCCATCACATCACTGTGATCACCAAAGATGGAAAGCGCTTGAGCAGCCACGGAACGGGAGGCCACGTAGAACACGGTGCTGGTAAGCTCCCCGGCAATTTTATACATATTGGGGATCATCAGCAATAAGCCCTGGGAGGAAGTAAAGGTGGTAGTAAGGGCGCCGGTTTGCAAAGCTCCGTGAACGGCACCGGAGGCACCTCCCTCGCTCTGCATTTCGGCCACGGTGGGAATTGCCCCCCAAGCATTAGTTTTACCCTCAGATGACCATTTATCCGCTAATTCCCCCATGGGTGAAGAAGGGGTGATGGGATAAATAGCGCACACCTCATTGGTCTTAAAAGCAATATATGCGGCGGCTTCATTGCCGTCGATGGTCACCATTCTACGTTTCATTTAGGACCCTTTCCTTTTATCAAAACAGCTCTACGCTATCACGTCCCCTCACCGCCCAAATGGCGAAAAAGGGACTATAAATTTCATGCCAAATCATTCCTTTTCCAAAACAATTCCCCCTAAAAGTAACTCTATCAAGAGTTACCAAAAAAGGGGTGCTTTCATCATATAAAAGAGGAAATTTTCCCCGGGATGCAATGGGAAAGTTTTTTATCCGAAGTCAAAAACTGTCGTTTATGCGCTGGAGAGATTCCCGAGCCCCGTCCCATATTCATTTTTCAACCTACAGCCCGTTTGCTGATTGTGGGGCAGGCACCCGGCCGTAAAGTGCATGAAACCGGTCTGCCCTGGAACGACGTCAGTGGAGACCTGCTGCGCTCGTGGCTATGTATGAGACGAGACGAGTTTTATGACTGCGAAAAAATTGCTATTATCCCAAGTGCCCTATGTTTTCCGGGCACTCTTCCCAAGAAAGGCGATCTACCACCTCCCCCGCGTTGTGCTCCGACTTGGCATCCCAGATTCTTACAGTTTTTCCATCCTGAGCTTGTACTGGCAGTGGGACGCTATGCTATAGGATATTATTTAAAAACCCAGGAACCGGTGAGCAGAATAGTGCGTAGAGGACTTCAGATAAGAAACGGGCTCAAGATTTTTCCCTTACCCCATCCCTCGCCGCGAAACCGCCGCTGGTTAGCCCAGCGTCCCTGGTTCGAGCTTGAAGTATTGCCTGAATTGAGAAAAGAAGTAAAAAGCGCGTTAGAAGTTTAATATCGATTCCTCAGCGGCCGATATAGGGCTGGTCCTTCTTTTCTGCAGGCGCGGACGGTACTTGCGGCAGATTCTATTTTTTAGCGGCCGATCTGCGCCGCTGCTGCATCTCAGCCCATTGTTCACTAGTTAAATGGCGCATTTCGTTGAACTCGCCGGCACCTAGCAGCCATTCTCCTCCATCTATGGTAACAATCTCCCCGTTGATGTATTCCGCTTGGGGTGAAATGAGATAAGCCGCCAGATTAGCTAGCTCATCTTTGGTGCCAGTCCGTCCCAAAGGCTGTCGGGCCAGTAGTCGTTCTTCGAAACCGGGAGGCATTAGACGTTCCCAAGCTCCCTTGGTAGGAATCGGTCCCGGTGCAATAGCCACGGTGGTAATTCCATACCGCCCCCATTCAGCGGCAAGGGATCTGGTCAGGTTCCGTACTCCCGCTTTAGCAACGGCTGAAGGTACGACAAAGCCGCTGCCCGTTTCGGCGTAAGTTGTCACGATGTTTAGAATACGCCCCTTCAAGTGATTCTTGATCCAGTATTTTCCAAAAAGAAGTGATCCGTACACACTGCCCCGCAATACAATATCTATTACGACGTCGAATGCTTTGGGGGTAAGAGCTTCGGTGAGACTAATGAAATTACCCGCAGCGTTATTCACCAGAACATCTACCTGGCCAAAATGGGACACAGCCTCCTCCAAGCATTCCTGGAAGCGCTGCGCATCACGGACATCCAGTTGCAAGGGCAGCACTTGAGTGCCGGTAGTCTTGGCCAATTCAGTAGCGGTTTGCTCCAACACATCCAAACGGCGGGAAGCAATAACCAATTTGCCCCCCAGCTCACCAAATCTACGAGCCATAGCTTTACCTAAGCCCGTACCACCCCCGGTTATAAAAATTACCCGGTCCTTAAGTAAATCCCTTATAAACATTTAGGTTCTCCTTTCATTATCTGCCCCCAACAGAAGAAAAATGGGTAGCCTAGTATTGATCATAGACAATAAGCAGCCTGCACTAATAAATCCAACTGCAACTATTCCTCTGTAAATCTATTTCTCAATATTCATTTCCGAAGTATTTGCTTTATGAAAAAAAGCACGATGGATGTAGATTTCTTAGCCATGCCTGGATGGGCAAAACTAAATCCTGACTGGCACATACGAGGACAAAATGAAAATCTTTAAATCGTTATTACTAGTACCATTACTCCATAGTTTTCTAGGCATTATTAGCCCAATTCACGCCCAAAATAGAAACATGCTTGCACAATTATCTCTGGAGGAATTGCTTCAGACGCCGGTGACTACAGCCTCTTTAGTGGAAGAACGTTATGGCAATGCACCTGCCGTGATGTTAATCGTTACTGAAGCCACGATAAGGGAGCGAGGGTACCGGAATCTACTCGATTTACTGGAAGACCTTCCCGGTTTCGACGTACAGCGCAATGCCGGTGAAAATATATATGCTAGAGTTGCCCAATGGGGTGCCGAGGGAATAAACCGTTTTCTTATTCTTCTGAACGGGCATCGCATAGGTGCGCCGGCCGGCGAATATGTAGCCATAGGTGACAACTTCCCGTTATTGCAAGCCCGGCGAGTGGAAATTCTCTATGGCCCGGCAGCCGCTGTTTTTGGAGCGGATGCTTTTGTAGGCGTCATTAATATCATCACCGATGACGAACGTCTGGCTCAAGGGTTTAACCTTGGAGTCTTAGCCGGCGAGGAAAAACATTATAACTTCCACCTCAGATATCATCGACATCTTTCCGAGCAGATTCAATTTACCTATTTAATGCAGTACGATGTCGACCACTTTCCCAAATTAGACGAAGCCTATCCGGAAGCTTTTCAACCTGTTGCGGCTATTACTGAAGCTGGAGACACAGTAGTACCTGCCGATGCCCGCGAAACCTTCCACGCCCAAGAAGAAGCTTTTTCAGTCTGGATTCACCTTCAGCTCACACCTCGGACTAATCTTTATTTCATTGAACACCGTTTTAGAATTCCCACTTCGCTGGGAGAAAGACCGGCTTATGCCATTTACAGCCCTGATGCCCATTATACGACCCTGATTCAGAAATATTTGCTGGAGCACAAACAAGCTCTGACCGCTTCGGCAGAACTGCGTTCTACCTTAGATTTCCATCTTCTCCGCGTGGATCCCAGCTCCAACTTCCAGAACATCTACAGCAACTTTAAGCCAGGTTATAAATACGCATATTCGCAGTTGTTTACGTTAAAAGAGGAATTTCACCGTTCTGTTAAAAATCGCATCCTGGCTATTGGGCTGGAGAGCAACCACTACTCCGTATTGCCCAAAACCATGGACTTGGATCATCCATTTGATACCCGTTTAAGTCCTGAGGAACAAAAATATTATTATCCGGGAACAGATAGTACCTTACGCGTCAAGTTTTTTCCGGTTACGTATCGAAATTTCGGCGTTTACTTCCACTGGGCCTGGTCAGGCAAACATTGGAACCTGACTCTAGGCACGCGAGGCGACTGGAATAGCCGTTACGGCGCAAGCGTCAACCCCCGCTTGGGAATTATCTTCACCCCTCACACACGTACATCATTTAAACTATTATATGGAGAGGCTTTTCTAGCTCCTTCTCCCCAGTTTGTATACGGTCAATGGGGAAGTTTTAACGATTCCATCAATGCCCAAGGAGAGTGTGTCAGCAACTTCTTCCATTTGCCTAATCCGGATTTAAAATCAGAAAAGATCAGGACGTTATCTCTTGCTATTCTATCCGATTTACCCTGGGGCGGAAACCTAAGCTTTGATGCTTATTATTCCCGAATGAAAAACTTACGTACGACTATTCGTGCGGATTCCTTGTCAAGGTACATAGAAGGAGGTTTCATCGAATACCCTCAAATCTATGGCAATACCGGTAAAGGTGAATTTGCGGGAATTGATCTTAGTTATTCAATCAACTTGATTTTTAACTATTGGCGTTTAGCTCCTTGGATCAGCTACTCTTACGTAACCGGACACCGTCGGAATCCAGGAGAGCCCTGGAAGGAAACAGGCTTTTTTAGCCCCCATAAAATAAAAGGAGGTTTGACTATAGGTTACCGCAGTCATTATTTCACTACCCTTCGTTTCCGGTATGTGTCCAGCACACTCAGCGGGATATTTGACGGATCCAACCCGACTCGACGAAAGCGAATTCCCGGCTATCTTGTTTGGGACCTTCATTTAGGTAAGCAAAAAATCACTCCGAGTTTAACTATAGAGCTGGACGTAAGAAACTTATTCGATTTAAGGTACTATCAACCAGGAATGGGGACCAAAACAGCTTTTCTCGAAAACCCACAGGACCCACGGACCTGGTATGTCAGGGTAGAAAAATCGTTCCAGCCCCTTTTCTAGACCTACGAGTTAGGTGAGCTACCTATGAGGATTTTTCCCCTGCAAGTAATACTCCTGCTAAACATTCTGTGGGGGGAACCGCTGTATTCTCAAAAGTCCCAGGTGCGCTCGGAGCTGCAATTGAAAGCCGCGTTTCTGCTTAAAACACTGCGTTATGTGACTTGGCCAGCGGACAGCGTTAAAGCCGACAGTACTCCAACCACTTTAGTGATTGTCGGTAACCGGAAGTACTTACCAGTCATTAGAAAACTTGCCGTTAGTCTCTATGGTCCTGACTCAATTAATGTTAAATTTTGCAGGGATTTAGAGGAAATCGAGGGCGCTGATATAATCTTTTTATCGAAGGGTGAAGGTCCAACCACGCAAATGGTCGTGCGTCGGTTTTA
>CAYXZO010000013.1:34070-38072 GCA_964469505.1 uncultured Lentisphaeria bacterium
GCGAATATGCTGGCTGATGTTGTGAGTACCGCCGTTCTTTTCCAGGACACTACTGAAATCCGCCGTGAGTTGGAGATAGCAGGCAAAGCTCGTCATTTACAGCATGTCATCGTTTACGATCGTCAGGGTTCGTTGCTGGCCAGCTTCCATCATGCCCAGGCCCAGTTTCCTCCGGAAAAATTGTCTAATAACGCGGCGGTGATGAAAATCGGCACGGGATTACATTTTTGGGTACCGGTAGTATCTCTGGAGGATACCCTCGGCACGCTTTACTATGCCGTTTCCTTGGCTCCCATGCACTCCTTGTTAACCAGGGAATTAACGACCTTCTTATTGATGGGGGTTTTCTCCTTATTCCTGGTTTACCTGGGTATTTCACTCTTGTATCCCTTAGCGGTTGATCCCTTGACCAAATTAGCTGATACGACCAGAAAGATCGCCATCCGCCACGATTATTCTAAACGCCTGCCGCCCTACCCCGTGCGGGACGAAGTGGGACGACTGTATGAAGATTTCAACGAACTGTTGAATCAATTGGAAGCCAGAGAAAAAGTCCGCAACAAACTCCTCGAGCAATTGCGGGAAGCTCTCCAGCGAAATGAGGCCCTGCTCAGAGCTATTCCGGACGTGTTATTCGTCATCGACGAGCAATGGACCATCAAAGAAGCCTGGGTATCTGAAATCCGTTTCCCGGGCCTCGAATCGCTGGGGAATATTGAAGGGAAAAAAATAACCGACTTCCCTCTGGCCAAACCGGACCTGGTGGCCCAATTTCAGTCTCTGTTCCGCACCGCGATGGAAACTCGTTCTATGAAAACCATGGAATTCACCATCGATATCAATAATCGTGACCTGCACCTGGAAGCGCGCCTAGTTCCATTAACCGATTCCGAAGTCATGGTCATGGTCCGTGACGTAACCGCACTAAGGAAAGCTCAGAAGGGGATGCAAAGACAAGCGGAGCGGACCAGAATTCTTTCAGAAATAGCCTCCGAGTTGAATAATGTTACCACCCGCAAACAATTACACACCATCGCCATCGAAGGGTTGCGTCGATTACTGAGAGCTGATGCCGGGATGCTGATTTGGCAAACGGGGTCACACGAATGGCGGCTAATAGAGGTGAATAATGTGGGTACAGAATTAGGCGAAAAACTGGCTGCAAACTTTAGTGTGGAATCCACTCATTCTCCTTCTAATCCAATAGTAATTGAAGATTTAGGAGCTATTAGTGACCCCACTTCCTTCCAGGAATTATTAAGAGCCGCCGGATGGCAATCCGTGTTCTTACTAGGGTTAGAAGGCAAGAATTACTTTGCATGTCTAATAGCGCTTTTTGCCGCCCCCCGTCGGTTTTATGCTGATGAGCTGACCGCTGCGGAAGTCTTAGTAGATAATATCTCCCATACGATGGCCCGTTTAAGCTTCATCCGCGAACTACAAAACCGCGAGCAGCACTATCGTCAACTGGCAGCCAGATCCATAGTTGGTATGGCCGTCTTTACCCCCAGCGACCAAAGATTGCAATTCGTCAACCCGCGCATGGCCGAGATAACTGGACACACTATTGATGAACTGCAGTCGGAAAAACGTTTGTGGGAAGGCTTTTTATCCCCCGAAGATCAGGAACTTGTGGCAGAGAATATGCGTCGATCTTTCCAGGGAAAGGATGTTCCTCCTTACATAATCAGCCTTACTCGTAAAGATGGCAAACACCGCTGGGTGCAAATTAGTCATATCCCAATCGAATTCGAAGGTCAGCCTGCTTTTCAACTACAAATACAGGATTTGACCGAACTTTTTGAAGCTCGCTGGGAACTGGAAAAACACCTGCAACGCTCCGAACTACTCCGAGAGGCAACTGAGCAGCTAAACCAAAGTGATAACCAGAAGAGCGCCATTAATATCCTATTGCAGATAGCTTCAGAATTATTGGAAAGTGAGAAATATGCTATTCTACTAAAGACTGGTGATAATGCCGGGGCTGAAACTCAATTTGCTTCTGGCATTTCTTCAAAACTCTTGGAAGCAATAAAGGAAGAAGTCACTAGAGTAAGCTTGTTGACCGACGAGAATCTCGTAGAAATTAAAGATCTGAAACACAGTCCTTTCAAATGGACAACCAACCGGAGTTTAAAAAGAGAAGGTATCAGATCGTTAGTCATTATACCAATTGACCAGCATTTCCCTCCCGATTCGTGGCTACTTGAAGCTTTTTCAGAGGAACACAAGCTGACATCTGAAGAGAAAAACGCCCTCAAGATGCTGGTGGATAGTTTTCGCATCACCATCCTCAGGCTTGAACAACTACAAGCCATTCGTGCCAGCGAAGCCAAATACCGGGATGTCGTAGAGACCAGCCGAGACATTATTTTTCAAACTGACCGGCGCGGTCGGTGGACTTTACTTAACCCATCGTGGCAGGAGATTCTGGGCTATGACCTTGCTGAATCATTAGGTAAGGATAGCACACAATACGCCCATGACGAAGATAAAGAGGCTCTCAGCCAGGCCTGGCAGGAGTTGCTGACCGAAAGAAAAAGCTTTATTCGGATGGATTTTCGTTTTGTAAGTCAGGATAATCAGATCCTATGGCTACGATGCCATGCCCGCCCAGCCAAGAATTCAGTGGGCGAGATAACAGGTATTACCGGCACCCTATCCAACATCACCCTCCAACGTCAGGCACGTGAAGCATTATTACGCCATCGCCAACAATTAGAAGAGGAAGTAGCCCGGCGAACCGCAGAACTGGAGTCCTTCACTTACTCAGTATCCCACGATTTAAAATCACCTCTACGGGCGATTGACGGTTTTGCCAATATCCTGCTGAAAGACTATCACACTCAACTGGATAGTGAGGGCCAAAGATTACTTCAGATCATAATCAAAAATGTCAGACACATGGCTAATCTAATAAATGATCTACTAGCCCTTTCCAGAGTCGGCCGCCGAGACTTGTCAATAAAACACCAGGATATGAACAAATTAGTTTCCGAAGTAATCAAAGAGCATCAGGGCAATATCGGATCCAGAAAACTTGAGTGGCGTGTACAAGAATTACCTCCCGCGTTAGCTGACGTAAACACTATTCGACAGGTATGGACTAATCTGATAGGAAATGCAGTCAAGTTTACTTCAAAGAGAGAGTTTGCTTTAATAGAAATCGGAGGGAAAGAAGAATCTGAACATGTCATCTACTGGGTCAGGGACAATGGAACGGGGTTCGATATGCGATATGCCAACAAGCTTTTCGGCGTCTTCCAGCGGCTGCACCATCAAAGTGATTTCCCCGGCACTGGAGTAGGACTAGCCATCGTCAAGCGAATCTTAGAACGTCATAATGGGCGTATCTGGGCTGAAGCAGAAGAAAACAAAGGCGCTACTTTCTTCTTCACCCTACCTAAAAAACCTTCACACCCTAGGGATCAAAACGACTTGCTCTAATATACTAACACCAATCCAATGACCCTTGATGTAGGGTGCACTACAGACATTGGTCCTATCCCTTCACTGGGATCACTATTCCGAAACAATCCCTTAGGTCCACACCCACTAAATCGCACCAACATTGGTTACATGATACCTTCTTACGCCAGCTAATGGATTTAGAAATAAAATCAGGGGCGACCAACCGAAGTCTATTGCCTGTTTCGGATGAAGGAATTAGCAAATAGAGCGGACTAATTGCTTGTGCTCATTCCTCTTAGATATTGTTAATAGCGTCTTAAAGAAAAACAAGAAGCCCCCGAATGGGGGCTTCTTGTTATGCTGTTAATTCAGTGGACTTTAGAAGGTCAGCTTCAAACCCACATTCCATTGCCGAGGCAACCCCAAGAAGACTTCCGCAGCAGACGCAGTATGGGGGAAGTAGGGAACGGTTCTTCCAGCCCAATAGCCAAAAGCGTTGTAACGGCTGTTATCCACTGCATCCTGAACATAGACTGCATCCAGCAAGTTGAAGACGTGAGCGAAAGCCTGCAGCCGCATGCCACCGATATG
>CAYXZO010000013.1:38172-48365 GCA_964469505.1 uncultured Lentisphaeria bacterium
TCAAGCCATTCGGTCCAGTAGTAATTGGCCTTATAGGTCATAGCCCCGTTCATCAGGCTACCGTTTACACCGAATTCCACTGACTTAAACTTCTCATTTTTGGGATTTTCATAAACGGTGCCATCCCGGTCATTAATGGCATTGTCGAAGATAGGCACTTTAGAGATGTAACCCAGGTTGGCATACACGGACAGATTATCGCTGAGCTTATACATACCACCGCCTTTGATCTGGAAACCGGTCAGGCCTTTATTCTCGGCGTACAGCTCACCTTTGCTGTTAACTTGACCGCGGGCTTCATACAGACTGTCACCAGCTGCTTTGGTAAAGTGATCTGTGAAGGTGTAACCGATCGTGCTCCAACCCAAAACACCATAAGCGGAAATGGGGCCGGACTTGTACTCGGCCTGGCTGAAAACACCAAACCAATCCACGGTATTGGTGTTGTAATAAGCGATCTTGTCGCCCAGGCGCTTCATCTGCATTTCAGCAGTGGTGTCGAAATCGTTGTAGGTATAAACGTAATAATCACCACCTAACAGATCGCGTACTTCCCGGAAGTGATCGATTTCCGCCGTCCGCCAATCGATACCGAATTGAGTTTTCAGATTATCGTTCACCTTGTAGAAGAGCTTGGAGATCGCCCCGATGGTCCACTGCTGGTTGCAGCTATTACGCAGGATACCTTCCGACTTACTCTCTGTAGCAGAGTAGGTAGAATCAATATTGCCCGTATTTTGAGCGATAGTGGCATCCCAGTCCACGATCCGCGAGGGACCGGAGTAATCCCAAACCATATGACCATAAGTACCGGTGCCACCACCCTTACCGCCGGACCAGTAGAGGATGGTAGCCAGGTTCATTTTCTCACTGAAGGTGTGATACCAGTTCAGGTTGACTTGGGGCTTGTGGAAATAGTTTTCCCGCTCATTCAGGAAGTCTTTAGCATGGCGAGGTTCGGCGTCATGGGTCAAGTACATGGTCCAATACTGCACTCCGTCATAGCTGGGATCTACAGTATTGTAGTTTTCATTCCAGTCCCGACCAGCTGCGTGGAATTTTTCAAAATAGTCGCCTACACCGTTGCTATCAGCATCATAACTCAGCTCCTCATCGGTCAGCAAGGAAGCGGCAAAGGCGCTGTCATAGGCGGCCACATTCTGCTTATAGAGGTTCTGGCCATGCCGCTGGGGAGCTCCCAAAGCATAAAACTCAAACCGATCGGTATTGCTGGCTTGATAACTAGCGCCGAAGTAGTAAGCCCAGGCATCGGTCCAGGTGCCTTTGTAAA
Source organism: uncultured Lentisphaeria bacterium (assembly GCA_964469505.1). Lineage (GTDB taxonomy): Bacteria > Fidelibacterota > UBA8477 > UBA8477 > JABMPR01 > CAYXZO01. Next base: position 39,464 of record CAYXZO010000013.1, read on the forward strand.
AGCCATCGCCGATCTTGCGAACGATGGTACCGCTGAGGGCCAGGCTATTGTTGATTAAGCCGGTGTTGAAGCCCAGCGTGGATTTCAGAAACCCCCAGGAACCGAATTCCTGCTTGTACATCAGCCCCCGTTTGTGACTGGCAGGATCGGTGATAATGTTCATGGTACCACCGATGGAAGGAGTGGCCAAATTAATGGCGCTGAGACCACGCTGAACCTGAATCGAGGAAGTTGCATCCCCTACTCCATCCCAGTTAGACCAATAAACCCAGCCGTTTTCCATATCGTTGACCGGTACACCGTTGATCATTATGGCCACATTCCGCTGGTTGAAACCACGGACGTTGACCCGCGCATCACCGGCTCCGCCACCCTGGGCAGTAGCATAAACGCTGGGGGTGGTATTCAATACTAAGGGGATGTCACGGGAACCCAGCCGCAATTCCATAACCTGCTTATCCACATCAGAGTAGGCCACTGGAGTTTCCCGGGTAGCCCTGGATGCTACCACTTCCAAACTGGCTACCTCGATGGCCGCGGGGGACAGCTCGAAATCTACCACAGCAGGGACCCCGGCCACCACTTTCGCTTCCTGGGTGACTTTTTCATAACCGATCACTGAAGCCGTTACTTGATAGACGCCTGGGGGTACGTTCTCGATCACGTAATTCCCCGACATATCGGAGGCGCCCCCATAGGGTTGCCCTACTACAATAACATTAGCGCCGGGCAGAGGGTCTCCTGTTTTGGCGTCCACCACTTTCCCACGAATGGTTCCTTGAGCCAGAACCAAAGCGGGGAGTAGTACGGCCACCAACGCGAACCAGTAGCGTTTGCCCATTACAACTCTCCTCCTTTTTTGGTTGAAAGGCAATTGTCTCCTCTATGGAACGCCGAGCGCTGGAATGAACTGAACACGATGCCTGAGTTCTTCCCGCTCAGCCCTGATAGCATATTTGCTTCATTTCGAGCGGCAAAATAGGCCCCCCCGTCGAGACTGTCAACCGGTAATTGAAAATTCCAAAGAAACCTTCTGAAAATGGTCGCGAAACTCATTTTCATGACCCAATCACCCTGAGTATTCTTCAATCTACAAGTAAGGTTATGACGTTCAATGCCGTACCATAAATCATCGTTTCCCATCTAATAAAACAAGAGTAGCTACTTCTAATTTCCTTAGACTAGAAACGTGTGGTCCTGAAGCTGTTTAGTTTGGAAACCATCGCAATATTTTCATTAGGAAAAATCCACCTTGAATTTTAATCTGAGATGCTTTATGGGAGCCGAATCTGCGCTAACCACTATTGAAAAAAAACATCTGGTACGGGATATAGACCCCCGCGACTTGTACGGGGTAAATGACACCAATTTGAAACTTCTCGAAGCTCAACTGGAAGTAAATCTCGCCGCCCGGGGTACGGAAATCACCATTCGCGGTACGTCCGATAAGGTAGCTCTGACGGAACAAACCCTATTGGAAATGACGGCCGTAGTGGCCCGGAAGGGGTATGTGGACAAAGAAGATGTGTTGACAATACTTAACCTTGTCCGGGCAGGGCAAACCCCACTTGGTGAACCGGGGTTAGATGAAGTTATCCTATTCACCCGTACCGATGTGGTAAAACCGCGTACCCCCGTCCAGGAACAGTACTTTCAGGCCGTTAAGCAAAACGACATGACATTTGCCATCGGCCCGGCCGGCACCGGAAAAACATACCTGGCGGTAGCTTTTGCCATTTCCGCCTATAAAAACGGTGAAGTACAACGGATTATTCTCAGCCGACCCGCTGTGGAAGCAGGCGAACGGTTAGGCTTCTTGCCCGGCGATCTGAGGGACAAAGTCGATCCTTATCTCACCCCGCTGTATGACGCCCTTTTTGATATGCTCCCCATGGACAAAGTGCGCCTACTGATGAACCAACGCATCATCGAAGTCGTACCCCTGGCTTATATGCGGGGGCGCACATTGGATGACGCCTTCATTATCCTCGACGAAGCCCAGAACGCTACTTCGATACAGATGAAAATGTTTCTGACCCGGATGGGGGTCAATTCCAAGATTATCGTTACGGGGGATTTAACCCAAATTGACCTACCCGGAAATGAGGAGTCCGGTTTAGTACAGGCGGTCAGAATTCTAAAGGGCGTCCCAGGCATCGCTTTCGTGGAGTTCACTGAACAGGATGTGGTTCGTCATCCGTTGGTAAGAGATATCATACGAGCCTATCGGCGCAATGTCCGCTGAAATAGAAATTGCAACCAGCCTGTGGCTCTCTGAAGCCAAACCCCGTTATCAGGAAGCAGATCAAAACGTTACTTGCGATGTGGTGATAATCGGGGGCGGTGTAACCGGGATCTGCGCCGCTTACCATATGCTACAACTGGGAGCAAGAGTGGCTGTCATCGAAGAAACCCAGTTGGGAGCTGGCGCCAGCGGCCGCAATGCCGGTTTTCTGCTGACAGGCCCCGTAGAGCATTACGCCCGGGCGGTAGCCCTGTTGGGACGGGAAAAAGCCCGCAAACTATGGCAGTTTTCCCATCGATCGGTAACGGGGTTAGTAGATTTAATCCAGGGATTACCCCTGGATTGCGATCTGGAACTATCCGGCGCGCTACACGCCGCCGCTTCCGAAACGGAAGAGGAAGAATTAAAAAACAGTGCAGCGCTTTTGGCTGAAGACAACCTGGAAATAGCGCTACTGTCCCGGGAAGAGGTACAAAAACACCTCAATTCCCCCGACTTTTTCGGGGGAATTTTATATCCGCACAACGGGGGGTTGCACCCGGTCAAATTCTTGCAAGAACTGGCAGCCTATCTGGTGGATCACGGAGTGCGCATTTTCGAGAACACGCCCGCTCAGGAAGTCGAAATCACCGACTTCGACGCCGCGGTAGTTCACACCCCCAAAGCTCGCCTAGAAGCTTACCTGGTGCTATTAGCCACCAACGCTTACACTCCACGCTTACGTAATTTCTTAGAAAACAAAGTCCTTCCCGTCAGGGGACACATTATAGCTACCGAGCCTGCTCAACGCCGCTTATGGTCTGAAGTGGTTTATACCAACTTCGGCTACGAGTATTTTCGACAGTTGAGTGATGGGCGTATTGTAATTGGTGGAATGCGGGAAACAGTCCCCGGTGGTGATAGTCTGCATTATGAAGAAGATCCCTTGCCGGAGGTGATTGCTGAACTGGAACGCTTTTTGAAGACCCGTTTCCCGCCTCCGATGCCGGCCGTTGAATATAGATGGGCAGGATTAATGGGTTTCTCCCGGGATGGTTTACCCATCATTGGGGCTATTCCCGGCGAATCAAATCTTTTTTTCGCCGGGGCCTACACTGGTCATGGCTGGGGATTCGCTTATGGCGTGGCCGAAGTCACCGCTAAAATCATGCTGGAAGAAACCACCTCCGATTTGGAGCTGTTTTCCATGCGTAGGTTTTTGAAATAATCTAAGTGAAGAAAGGATAGGGCATGTCCTCTTCCAAAACCTTGCGAGAAGTGGTAATCGTAGCTGCCAAACGGACACCCATTGGGGCTTTTCAGGGCCAGTTAGCCGCAGTGCCGGCCGTCCGCCTAGGGGCAACAGCCATCAAAGGTGCTTTAGAACAAATCGGCCTGGAAAGCGAAGCCGTCGACGAAGTCATCATGGGTAACGTATTAACCGCCGGTGAGGGCCAGGCGCCCGCCAGACAAGCTGCCCTATATGCAGGTCTCCCCTACGGCACTGAATGCCTTACTATAAACAAGGTGTGCGGATCGGGGCTAAAAGCCGTAATGTTGGCGGCACAGGCCATCCAAACCGGTGATGCGGATATCGTGGTGGCGGGGGGCATGGAGAACATGAGCCAGGTCCCCTATTATCTCCCACAAGCTCGAACAGGATATCGCCTTGGTATGGGAGAGCTAGTGGATGGTATTCTCAAGGATGGTTTACTGGACGCCTACGATGGTTGTCACATGGGAGAAGCCAGCGAAAAATGCGTGGTGAAGTACAATTTTACCCGTGAAGCTCAGGATGAATTTGCGGCCGAAAGCTATCGCCGGGCTCTAAAAGCCCAGCAGGAGGGAGCTTTTGATCCCGAAATTATCACGGTGGAAGTTCCCCAACGTAAAGGCGATCCGGTACCTGTAACCATGGATGAAGAACCAGGTCGGGTGAAATTCGATAAAATCCCTAAGCTGCGACCGGCTTTTCTAAAAGACGGAACCATCACCGCCGCTAATGCTTCAAAAATCAACGATGGAGCGGCGGCGCTGGTGTTGATGACCCCGGAAGAAGCTGCACGCAGGGGATTAAAAATTTTAGCTCGGGTGGTAGCCCAGGCCTCAGCCGCCCAGGAACCTCTGTGGTTCACTACGGCACCTGTCAAAGCCACTCAGAAAGTGCTCCGCAAGGCCGGTCTGACCGCGGAAGACATTGATTTATGGGAAATAAACGAAGCTTTTGCAGTGGTGACCATGGCCGCCATCGAAGAATTGAAGCTGGATCCGGCCAAAGTGAACGTTCATGGTGGGGCGGTAGCTCTAGGGCATCCCATCGGCGCTTCCGGAGCGCGGATTCTCACTACCCTACTCTACGCCATGGAGCGTTACGATCGACACTTAGGGTTGGCCACTCTGTGTATCGGTGGCGGTGAGGCGGCCGCATTAATCGTTGAACGTGATACTTGACTTCAGAACGGGGGGTGAAAATATGGAATTGAACAAAATCGAAATAATCGGAGTAGTGGGCGCGGGAACTATGGGTAACGGTATCGCCCACGTTTTTGCCCAGCACAGATTTCAGGTGAAGCTCTACGATGTGGCTCAAACGGCTTTGGAAAAGGCCTTGAAAACCATCGACCGCAACCTGGAGCGTCAAATCAAAAAAGGAGTTATTTCCGCAGACGAGAAATCCCAGATATTGGGTCGTATCCGCCCCACCACCGTGATTGAAGATTTGCGGGAAGTACAATTTTGCGTCGAGGCAGCTCCAGAGAATGAGGAGTTGAAAAAAAGCCTCTTCCGCCAACTGGATGAGCTTCTAGCGCCGGAAGTAATCCTGGCCTCCAACACTTCTTCTATTTCCATCACCACCCTAGGAGCTCAGACCAATCGCTCCGCGAAAGTTATCGGAATGCACTTCATGAATCCCGTACCGGTCATGAAACTGGTGGAGGTAGTTCAAGGTCAGGATACAGATAAAGAAACCGTAGAGATCACCATGGAATTAGCCCGGAAAGCGGGGAAAGAACCGGTAGCAGTAAAGGATTTCCCTGGGTTTATCTCCAACCGGGTGTTAATGCCCATGATCAACGAGGCCATATACGCTTTGATGGAAGGCGTAGCTGATAAAGAGGCTATTGATAAAATAATGCAGTTGGGCATGGCCCATCCTATGGGGCCCTTGACCCTGGCAGATTTCATTGGGCTGGATGTCTGTCTGGCAATTCTGGAGGTGCTTTACGAGGGCTTTGGAGATCCTAAATATCGCCCATGTCCTTTGCTGAAACGCATGGTAGCCGCCGGTCATTTGGGTCGCAAGACCGGGCGGGGCTTCTATTCTTACTAATAACTCGAAAAGTGACTTGTTGAAAACAGAGGAGCTGAAGGCTAATGGATTTTGCGTTAAATGAAGAACAAAAGTTAATCAGGGACACCATTCGCGAATTTGCCGAAAAAGAGATTCGACCGGGAGTCAGAGAACGTGATGAGAAGGCCGAATTCCCCGCTGAGATTATCAAGAAGCTCGGTGAGTTAGGTTTTATGGGCATGCAGGTGCCCGAGGAATATGGGGGCACCGGCCTGGATACCATTAGTTACGTCATAGCCATTGAAGAAATCGCACGGGTTGATGCTTCCGTGGCGGTCATCATGTCCGTGAACAATTCTTTGTTCTGCACCCCCTTGATAAAATTCGGTACCGAAGAACAGAAACGTAAATATCTACCTGCCGTTTCCACCGGGGGTAAACTGGGAGCCTACTCACTTAGCGAACCTCAATCCGGGTCCGATGCCAAGGCCATGTTGACTACCGCCACCAAAGATGGTGATTATTACGTACTCAACGGCGTGAAAAACTGGGTGACCAACGGAGATTCTTCCGATTTCGTGGTGGTATTCGCCAAAACGGATAAGAATGCCGGTCATCGGGGGATTTCGGCTTTTGTAGTGGAAAAAGGTTGGCCTGGTTTTACGGTCGGTAAAAAAGAGGACAAGCTAGGCATTCGAGCTTCGGACACTTGCGAATTAATCTTCGAAAATTGTCGCGTTCCCAAAGAGAATTTAATCGGCCAGGAAGGAGAAGGGTTCAAGATCGCGCTGGCTACATTGGATATTGGTCGAATCGGAATCGCCGCTCAGGCACTGGGTATTGCCCAGGCTGCCCTGGACAAATCGGTAGCCTATGCCCAAGAGCGAAAGCAGTTTGGTCGTCCCATTGGAGAATTCGAAGGCGTGGGCTTCAAACTGGCTGATATGGCTACGCGAATTGAAGCGGCGCGTTTGTTGGTTTATCAGGCCGCCTGGCTCAAGGATCACAACGCCCAAGAGATAGGATCCCGCGCCTCCATGGCCAAGATGTATGCCGGGGATACTGCCATGTATGCTGCCATCGAAGCCGTGCAGATTCACGGAGGTTATGGATATATCCGAGAATTCGAAGTGGAACGCCTTATGCGAGATGCCAAAATCACCCAGATTTATGAGGGGACCAATGAAATCCAGCGCCTGGTAATAAGTCGCCGGTTGCTGAAAAACTAAGAATTACACGGAGGAGTAGACTATGGCCTTTTTTTCCAATCCAGAACTCCATGGCCACGAACAAGTGGTTTTCACCAATGATCCCGAATCGGGGCTGAAAGCCATTATCGCCATTCATAACACTAGTCTGGGACCTGCCCTGGGTGGATGTCGGGTCTGGAACTATACCAATGGCGAAGAGGCGCTCCGGGACGTACTCCGCCTCTCGGAAGGGATGACTTACAAATCAGCTTTGGCTGGTCTAAACCTAGGGGGCGGTAAAGCAGTGATTGTGGGAGATCCCAAGGTAGTGGCCAACGAAACCACTTTTCGGGCTTTCGGACGCCTGGTGGACAGTTTGGGCGGCCGCTACATTACTGCTGAGGATGTCAATACCACTCCCCGGATGTTGGAATGGGTACGGGATGAAACTCCTTACGTGGTAGGTTTACCACGGGAATTAGGAGGTAGTGGAGATCCTTCCCCATTCACGGCCTACGGCGTTTTTCTGGGAATGCAGGCCGCCTTGAAAAAGGTCACGGGTAACGAGTCCCTAGCCGGGCGGAAGATAGCTTTACAGGGCCTGGGCCACGTGGGGGTAAATCTGTTGAAGAATTTGGTGAAAGCCGGGGCAGAGGTAATCGTTACTGATATCAGCGAAGAAAAGGTCAAACAAACTCTTAAAGATTACCCCGGTGTAATAAGCTGTCCCCCCGACGAAATCTACAGCCAGGACGTGGATATCTTTGCCCCCTGCGCTTTGGGAGCTGTGCTTAACGATCAAACCATCCCTCAACTTAAATGCAGCATTGTGGCCGGTTCGGCCAATAATCAGCTGGACGACTATGAAAAGCACGGCAAGATGTTGATGGAACGGGGCATTTTATATGCTCCGGACTATGCCATTAACGCCGGCGGGGTTATCAACGTTTATGGTGAATTCGAGATTTACAGTGAAAAGCGTTCCTATCAGCGGTGTGATCACATATACGAGATCCTGCTGCAGATTTTTGAGCTTTCCGAGAAAGAGAATATCCCCACTATGGACGCCGCCAACCGGCTAGCTGAGGAGCGCATTCGCAAAGTTGGGCGCCTGAAACAGATGCATCGGGCCGGTACTCCCCTTTGGAGGGTGAAACGCTGAGTCATGCGGGAACGTCGTAAAGCGCGCGAGTTCGCTCTCCAGGTGCTCTACGCCTATGAGCTGGCTCAGGACGATTTGGAATTGACTTTTAACCGGTTATCGGATTATAACCCACTACCAGATGCTTTACGGGATTTCGCGTGGGAGTTGGTACAAGCTACAGTGGCTCATAAAAATGAGATAGATGAGTTCATTCGACGTAAATCCCAGAACTGGGTCCTGGAACGAATTGCCGTTCTGGATCGGCTGATTTTGAGAATGGCAGCCACGGAACTGTTCTATTTTCCCGACATCCCGCCCAAGGCATCTATTTCGGAAGCAGTGGAAATCGGCAAAACCTTCAGCACCCAAGAAAGCGGTGCTTTTATAAACGGCATCCTGGACGCCATTCTGAAAGAAGGGTTGGAACAGGGCCGGATTCAGATGATATAAAACCTCCCCTTTGGCTCCCCAGAAAAGCATTTCGCCGATAGGGGTTAAAATTAAGTTATGCCCATGTTAAAAAATCTGATATACAAAGTCCTGGGCGGTACTAAATCCGAACGGGAAATCAAACGGTTGATGCCCATCGTGGCGGAAATCAACCGCCATTTCGAGGAGTTACAGAACGCTGAGCGAGCAGACCTCGTCGCTAAAACCGAATACTGGCGGAAAGAATTAAGAGAATTACAAGAACGCGTTCGCCGCGAAGCTGAAGAAGACCATAAATCCACGGAGGAAATCGAAGACCTGGTCTTCCAGGCCGAGCAACGGTATCTGGATGAGATTCTTCCTGAAGCCTTTGCTGTAGTTAAAAGAGCTTCCCAGCTCCTGCTGGGAACTAAAATCCAGGTCACCGGGCGAGAAATCGAATGGGATATGGTTCCTTACGATGTCCAGCTCATTGGAGCCATCGTATTGCACCAGGGTAAGATCGCTGAAATGAAAACCGGCGAGGGCAAGACGCTGGTAGCCACCATGCCCATTTACCTTAACGCCCTGACAGGTCATGGTGTACACGTAGTTACCGTCAACGACTACCTGGCGGAACGCGA
>CAYXZO010000014.1:0-29277 GCA_964469505.1 uncultured Lentisphaeria bacterium
TTTCTCAAAGGGATAACCCGGAATGTCGCTAAACAAAGTAATGGAACCGACAAACTGGGAACTTTAACTAATACCAATTAAAAAAAGGAGATTAGCCATGCCTGTTCGCGAGATTGCAGGAAAACAAATCGAATTTGATGAAGAAAATTACATGGTCAGCCAGGAAGATTGGAATGAGGAAATTGCCAAAGAGCTGGCTAAAGAAGAGGGAATCGAAGAGTTAACCGATCGTCACTGGCAAGTGATTAACTTTATGCGCAAAGAATTTCAAGAAAAGGGAACTGCACCCTCCATTCGTCGCCTGACCAAAATGAGTGGAGTTCCGACAAAAGAGCTCTATCAGCTTTTCCCTGGCGGTCCAGCTAAAAAAGCGGCACGTATCGCTGGTTTGAAAAAACCCCAGGGGTGCATCTAATAATTAGGAAGGGGAACTGATTATGGCAGAAGATGGCAAGATCAAGAAAGTTTCCATCATTATCTCCAAAGGGAGCCTGGAAGGCGTTTATCCGGGGCTTATCCTAGCCAATGGAGCCCGGATGGAAGGTATTGAAGCGATGGTGTTTTTCACCTTTTTCGGTTTGGAAGCCATCACCAAGAAACGGATGGATCACCTGAAGGTGGCTACAGTAGGTAATCCAGCAATGCATATTCCATCGCTTATAGGGATTCTTCCTGGTATGTCGGCTATGGCCACCAGCATGATGAAAAAAGGCATGGAGAAGCTGGACGTCCCCCCTGTGGGCGAGTTCATTGAAATGCTAGATGATGCTGGAGCCGAAATTTACGCTTGTAAACTGGCTATGGATATGTTCAAATTGAAAAAAGAAGATCTCTCTGAGCGAGTAAAGGCAGTTCTAACCGTCGGCGAATTTTACGAGCGTTCTGCGGGAGCGACTATTATATTTACTTAAACTATGATTGTCAGTAATACTACATCGGTACTTACCTGAATAAGTCGGGGCTGGCGAATATGATTGAAGAAATCAGGGAAAGACTCAGCGACGATGATCGGCCGGTGTTCACCATCAGTATAGCAGCTGAAATGGTTGGAGTATCGGTTCAAACCCTACGCTTGTACGAGAGCGCCAATCTTTTATCGCCCCAACGATCGGCCTCCCAACGGCGCTTGTACTCTCGCAATGATATTGAGAGGCTCCGCTGCATCCGGATTATGTTGGAAGACCGGGGATTGAATCTGGCTGCCATCAAAACCCTGTTATCCCTGGTTCCCTGCTGGCATATAAAAGGATGTAACGAAGAGGACCGACGCAATTGTGACGCTTATTACGAAATGGGTGAGCCCTGTTGGGCGGTACGCAATAAAGGTGGAATCTGTGCCGATATCGATTGCCGCCACTGCGTAGTTTATCTGAGTCTGGCTAAATGCCACAATCTAAAACAATATCTAAAAGAACATTGGCAGTGTGACGGCGATAACCAAAAATCGGAATCGTCAGCCCCGGCCTAATATACCTACCGTTTCTCTATACAAACTTTCTTCAATAGACTCTCGATGTCACTGGGAGTCGACATTATTTTCCCAAAAGTCATCATGGTTAAATCGGGGTAAGACAGCGCAATCCGGAAACGTCCGTGAAGCATAACGGCTTTGTTGCCAGTTACTAGTAACTCATAAGGCCACGCGGCGTAATGGTGGGGTACTTGGGAGTCAATAATAGGCAGGAAATAACCTTCGCCTGTGGGGCCCTTCAAAGCTATTCCATAAAGCTTGGTCTCTTGTTCCGGAATTTCCAAGCTGAATACCAGTGAAATACTCTGGTCGGCCGAATTCAAATTGCGGTCAATTTGCGCTATTGCTGTTTGATAAGATGGGAAATCGGCCAATTCCACCGCATCTTCAAAGTATTCCATTCCAAACATATAATGGTAATGTCTTAGCTTATCAGTTGTCAATCCCTCCTCCGAACCAAAGAATGAGGCTTTTGAGCCCCCAAGGTTTTCGAGAGCGGCCTCCAACCGTTTTTCCAGCGCGACAACTAACCCGGCCATTTGGGGGTAATTTTTTTGGAAATAGGCGTTTAGCCAGTATTCAGGGTTTTGATAGGTGAAATTAGTGGTTCCGTCTTCCCTGACAATTGCTCCGTGTAACGCCGCTCCAAAACCGGCCAGCCCCCCCAATTTTTTAACTGCGGTAATCAATTCTGGAGAGGTAAATGCCAATACCCAAGCTTGTGAGTTTTCTCCCGGGCGATAAGTGCCTAACACTGTAATGCCTTCACTGTTTAAGGCTTTTTGTACTTGCTGTGAAACCTTTTCGGGTGAGTCTGAACTGGAAAAGGCCAGCACGTAAGGTTTGTGTGTTTGGCAGAATGTGAATGAAACTAGTAATAGGTAATTTAAAAGTAATGACCGTCGCATGCTTCCTCCTCCTTTTCGTTGGTCGGCCTTGGCGGAGTTCTTCAATGCCCGTGCCGAATTGCTTGCCTGAAGCAGGTGTTGAAAAGGATTGCGAATGCCATTGCAGGCTGTAAAATGGGGCCGTCACAGATGGGGTACTCTGATCTATCATAGGTAGCTTTGCGAGTGAGAACTTTAGGCAAACATAGCGTAATTCAGTTTTCAGCGGTTTGGTTTGCTCTAGCGCGGATTATCGGTCTGGCATCCTGGGGATTGCTGTTGCCGCTATTGTTGGTGTTTGTGTTCGGAGAAGATGACTGGTTTGCCTATGCCGGTCCCCTTGCTTTCGGATTTACCCTGGGATTACTGGGGCGCCGAAGGCAGGCTTTGATTACCGAACGCTTGGGGCGCCGGGAAGCGATGTTTACCGTCGTGCTGGCCTGGCTAGGGGTATCCGCTTTAGGGGCAGCGCCGTACATTCTTTCCGGGGCTATCTCCTCACCCCTGAACGCTTTTTTTGAATCCATCTCCGGTTTCACCGCCACCGGGTCCACTATCTTAGCCGATATCGAAAAACTGCCTAAAAGCCTCTTATTCTGGCGAGCCGAGACCCATTGGCTGGGAGGAATGGGAATCATTGCTCTAGCCATTGCTATCTTTCCAGCCTTTGCCGGAAAACAGCTCCTATACGCCTCGGAAGCTCCGGTTGATCCTACCGAACAGAGGTTAGTACCCCGCATAGCTGAAACCGCCCGCCACTTCTGGCGCCTGTATGTAATTCTGACGTTGGCGGAAATTTTACTGTTGTGGCCTAAAATCGGATGGTACGAAGCGGTGACCCATGCTTTTGCTTCTATTGCCGGCGGTGGTTTCTCCACTCGGAATGCCAGCATCGCAGCTTTTAATAGTCTGTATGTGGAAGTGGTGATCATGCTTTTCATGATCGCAGGTGCTACCAGTTTCATTCTCCATTATCATGCTTTCCACGGCAATTTCCGGCCCTACACCAAGAATTCAGCTTTCAAATCATATATAATTCTCATGGCCGTTACCAGTCTGTTGGTGAGTTTTAACCTAGCGCTTAATGGCAAGGGCAATGGTTGGTTGAGTGATCTGCGTGAAGCCGTTTTTCAGGTCGTTTCCATTGTCACTACTACCGGTTTTGCCACTGCCGATTTCAAAACCTGGCCGGCATTTTCCAAGCTGCTCTTGTTGATATTGATGTTTGTCGGTGGGATGTCGGCTTCCACCAGTGGTTCCGTGAAGATTTCCCGCTATGTTATTTTATTCAAAGATTCTCAGGGTGCGTTGAAACGGCTGATCCATCCTCGAGCTTTCAACGAAGTACGGTTGGATGGCAAAACGGTGGACCCGACAGTGATTCAAAAAGCCTTTTTATTTGTTCTATTGTATTTTCTCACGGCGGTTTTAGCGGGTAGCCTGCTTGTGGCTCTAAACCTCGATCCTGCCACAGCTTTTAGCGCGGTCGCAGCGACCTTGGGAAATGTGGGACCAGGCATCGGTTCAGTAGGACCCTATGACAACTTTTTGTGGCTTTCTCCAGCCGCCAAAGTGATTCTTTCTTTCTGTATGCTCCTGGGGCGGTTGGAGATCTGGACCGTTCTGATTTTATTCCTCCCAGAATACTGGTTCCGGCGCTAAAAAACCTGGTACAACTACCTAAGTTAGATATCCGTTTCATGGGGCATGCGAATCCCTTTGGAAGCCTTAGGGTGCCGTGTAAATTGGCGTGCTTTTTTGCGGGATGGGAGCCCCTGTAGCTCAGCAGGATAGAGCAGCGGTTTCCTAAACCGCAGGCCAGGCGTTCGAATCGCCTCAGGGGCACGCGAGGGACCTGGAAATATGAACAAGACAAGGAAGAATGCGCCATGTCCATGCTGAAACCGAAAAAGAAGCTTACCCGCCGGCAATTGAAGCGGGACCCTCTGTTGGATACGCTGGCCAATACCCGACAGATTATGGAACAAAACCGGCAGAAAATAATGCGCTGGGGTGGAGGCCTGCTGGTAGCCCTGTTATTGCTCTGGGGTTGGAGATACAGTGCTGCTCAGAGCGAAGCCGAAGCCATGGCCGCCGCTACCAAAGCTCTAGATGCCTATTTCGCCGGAGTAAATGCCAATGTGATCGCTGAGCTGGAAAACGTTGTTACCAATTATGGTGACAAAGAAGGAGCCCAGGACGCACTGTTTTACCTGGCTCAAACCCGAATTGATTCGGGACAATATGACGAAGCCACCCAGCTATTGGAAAGGCTCCGCGATGATACCGACGATCCGGACCTTAAATGTGCCGCATTGCTGAAGCTGGCATATTTGAAAGAGCTGAATAAGGATTTCGCGGCTGCCGGAGATTTGTATTTAGAAGCGGCCAAAGTCACCCATCCCGAAATGCGTTTGCGAGCAGCATTGTGGGCAGCCTTGGATTATCACCGGGCAGGCCGTCTAGCGGAAGCCTGTGAGCAGTTGCGTAAGATACTGGATAACAAACCTCCGAGGGATGTCCGCCAACTGGCGGAATTCTATGCCAGCCAATGTCCGAGCGAGTAATGGATATAGGACTTGCAAGACGGGTGCAATAGGTTACATTTCGGCCGGAAAGTGGGTTGACAAACCCACTTTCTTTGTATTTATGGAATGGTGGCGATGAATTCAGAAAAAGTAGCCCTCGAAATTGAAAGTACCCTTCGACGGGTTTTCCCCGACCCGGCATTGTTTTTAGTGGACTGGCACCTGTCCAGGCGAAAGAGCGGCTGGCGGTTGACTATTAAATGCGAGACCGATCGGGGCATTACGTTGGAGGAACTTACGGCAATTCACCGGGGGTTACGTCAGGAACTTTCCCTGGAAGGTATACCGGGAAATGAGCTGAGTCTGGAGGTTTCTTCTCCGGGGCTGGCCGCTCCCGTAAAACTACCGCGCCATTTCCGCCGACACTTAGGTGCCCAGATGGCGGTGCAGCACACACTGGAGGAGTTCATCAATCCTCTAAAAGGAAAACTGGTAGACGTAACAGAAGAAGGTCTAACCCTGGAAGATGGTGAGCACCGCTGGGAACTGGCCTGGACTCAGGTCCAAGAGGGCCGGGTAGAATTGGACTGGTAAAAGGAGGTCGCTTCTTTGGATACCAAGCAGATAATTGAATCCTTCATCCAGGTCGCAAAGGAAAAAGAAATCGATCGGGATGAGTTGGCAAGCATCATTAAGGAGATATTTGAGACCCTGATCCAGAAAAAATACGGCAACGTGGATAATTTCGATGTTATCGTGAATATGGACCGGGGCACCATCGAGATTTTCCAGGAAAAAGAGGTGGTGGAAAAAGTTGAGGACCCGGATTTTGAGATCTCCCTGGAAACTGTCAAGAAACGTGAGCCGGACCTGGATATTGAACTGGGCGAAACGTATGTAGATATCGTACCTCCCGAATCATTCGGGCGGCGTTTGATCGCTTATGCCCGTCAGATTTTGACCCAAAAGATTCAGGAATTCGAGCGGCAACAAATTTATCGGGACTACGCCAAGCGGGTTGGCGAGATCATTATCGGGGAAATTCGCCAGATTCGGCGGGATGCCATCTATGTGAATATCGAGAAAGCCGAGCTGAAAATGCCCCGCGAGGAACAGATTTATAATGAGCGCTATCGCCGGGGCGACCGCATCCGGGCCATCATCAAAGAAGTAAGGTGGGATAAAAAAGCTCCCGAAATCATCATCAGCCGCGCCGATCCCTCTTTCTTGATCAAATTGTTCCGTAATGAGGTCCCCGAGATTGAAGATGGCATGATCGAGATCAAAGCCGTGGCGCGGGAACCAGGTGATAGGGCCAAGATAGTTGTGCAAAGTCACGATAAACGGATTGACGCCGTGGGAGCCTGCGTGGGAATGAAAGGTAGCCGGATCCAAGCCATCGTGCGGGAGCTCAATGGGGAAAAGATCGACATCATCAACTACAGCTCCGAACCTCAGTTGTTGATTTCCCGAGCTTTATCTCCGGCCCATCCCTATCGGGTGGAAGTGGATTACGAAAACAAGCGGGCCAAAGCTCTCTTTGAAGATGAAGATATTTCGGTGGCTATCGGCAAAAATGGGCAGAACGTTCGGCTGGCTGCCAAAGTTACCGGCTATGAAATCGAGGCTCGCTCCCGGACGGAAGAGGAAGGTCCCAAGGAAGAAGAAGTTTACCTGGTGGATCTGGAAGGATTACCCAAACGGGTGGTCAATCTCCTGGTGGAGAATGGTATTGAAACCGTCAACGAGGTGATAAATACCAGCCGTGAGGCATTATTGGGTATTAAAGGCCTGGGTGAAAAGAGCCTGGATGAGTTCATGCAGAAATTGATGGAGCAAGTTGAAGTGGAAGTGGTGGAAGTTGTAGAAGAAGTTGTTGATGAACCCGATGAGGAAGCTGCGGAAGCTCAACAAACCGGTAAAAACCCGGCAGCTGAAGTGAAAGCCGAAACCAAGGAACAAAACGAGTAACCGTATGACTTTTCTCGTTAACCAGATAATGGTTAAACGGTCTTCCGCATGTGGCGGAATAATGGCCTTGAGCGATTATCCCGGGTCCGCTTATGGGAAATGGAAATTAGAAGAATAAGAGGGATCGTTGAGTAGCAAGCCCAAACGCATCTATCAGATCGCCAAGCAGATCAACATCTCCCACCAGGAGATAATGGATTTTCTGCAAGAAAAAGGCATCAAAGCCACCAGCCACATGAGCCCGGTGGATGAAGACACTTACAGTCTGATTCTGGAAAAATTTGCTCCCGAAATCCACAAGCTGGAACAAAGCCGCAAAGAAGCTGAGCGCCGGGCTTTAGAGGAAAAGCAACGCCAGGAAGAAGAAGCCCGCATCCGGCGCGAAGAAGAAGAACGGCGGCGTCGCGAGGAGGAGGAACGCCAGCGCCGGGAGGCCGAGGAACAACGCCTGCGGGAAATCGAACAGATGCGTCGGCGGCAAGAGGAAGAAGCGCGCTTGGCGGAGGAGCGGGAAGCGCGGGCCAAGGCCGAAGCGGAAGCAGCCGCGGCTCTGGAACAGGCCCTGAAAGCCAAGAAACCAGCAGAGGAAGAAGCTCAAGCCCGACCGGTCCAAGAAAAGATCATCGCCAAGAAAATAGAACGTAAGATCAAACACATTATCCGGGCCAAAGACGAAAAGCCGAAAAAGGATAAGAAAGCCAAAAAAGGCAAGAAACTCGACGACAAAGAAATCGAAGCTTCCGTCCGGCGGGTGATGTCCTCTATGACCAAGACCAAACGTCGCCGCCGCAAAAGCGGAGGTGGGGGACAGCAGGAAACCGCCGAGGAAGACGTCATTAAAATCACTGAATTCATTCCCCTCTACGAGTTTGCCGAGCTGGCCGGGGTGGATGTGGTGGATGTGATCAGTAAATGCATGGAGCTGGGGATGATGGTTACCATCAACCAGCGCATTGATCGCGACACCATCGAACTTCTGGCGGAGGAATATGGCCTCAAAATCGCATTTGAGGACGAATTGGCCCGGCTTATCGAAGAAGATGAAGAGGCTGAAGAAAGCCCGGAAGATCTGCAACCCCGTCCACCCATTGTCACCGTGATGGGTCACGTGGACCATGGGAAAACCAGCCTCCTGGATTACATCCGTAAGACCAACGTAATCGCTGGGGAAGCGGGGGGAATAACCCAGCATATCGGCGCTTACTCGGTCCAGGTGGGAGACGGGAAGTCAATCACTTTTCTGGACACTCCAGGGCATGAAGCCTTTACCGCCATGCGGGCACGTGGAGCACAGGTTACTGATATTGCTGTAATCGTAGTGGCTGCCGATGATGCCGTCATGCCTCAGACGGTAGAGGCTATCGACCATGCTAAAGCCGCTGGCGTTCCTATGATAATTGCCATTAATAAAATTGATAAACCCAATGCCGATCCCGAGAAGGTGCGCCGTGGATTGTCTGAAATCGGAATCCTGGTGGAGAGTTGGGGTGGCAAATATCCCGACGTTGAGATTTCCGCCAAACACGGTACCAACGTGGACACATTGTTGGAGACTATTCTACTGGAAGCCGAACTTCTTGAGCTGAAAGCCAATCCCAAAGGTCGCGCCAAAGGGGTGGTTCTGGAATCCCGTTTGGACCGTGGACTGGGGGCAGTGGCCACCGTACTGATCGAAAAAGGAACTTTGAAAGTCGGTCAACCTTTTATTTGTGGCGAGTACTATGGAAAAGTGCGGGCTTTGCTCAACGAGCGGGGACAACGAATAAAAGAAGCGGGACCTGCTATACCGGCTCAAGTATTGGGAATGAAAGATGTACCCCGCGCAGGGGATCGGTTCCTGGTTATGGAAAGTGAAGCTGAAGCCCGCAAAATAGCGTTGGAGCGGCAGCAGATTAAGCGGGAACAGGATCTACGTAGGATTCATGTCCAGACACTGGATGAAATCTCCAAGCAAATCTCAGAGGGTAAAACCAAAGAACTTAACATTATTATTAAAGGTGACGTTGATGGCTCCATTGAGGCTTTGGCCGATTCCTTGATGAAACTTTCCAATGAGGAAGTGGCCGTGCGGATCATCCATAAGGGTATCGGGATGATCAAGGAATCAGATATTCTGCTGGCTTCGGCTTCCAAAGCGGTGATTATCGGATTCAACGTTACCAGTGACAGTAAAGCTCGACTACTAGCTAAGTCCGAACGGGTCGAGGTGCGAACCTATAACGTGATTTACAATGTGGTGGATGATATTCGCAAGGCATTGGAAGGTATGTTGGAACCTGAAAAGGTGGTCACAGAAATCGGTCGGGCTGAAGTTTTGGCCGTTTTCAAGATTCCTGGCCTGGGGCGAGTAGCCGGAGTGCGTGTGATTCAAGGCCAGGCTCGTAAGGATGCTCGGGTTAAGGTTCACCGTGACAACGAAGTGATTTATGAAGGCGAAGTGGCCTCTTTGAAACACTTCCAGGAAGATGTCAAGGAAGTGCAGGAAGGCAACGAATGCGGAGTGGCCTTCAAGGATTGGGAGAAAGTTAAAGTTGGTGATGTGTTAGAATTCTATACGGAGGAATTTTTCAAGCGAACCCTGAACTAAAACCATGGGCAATATCACACCAGGCCGCCGCGCCGCGAAACTCGCCGGAAATATACAAGCCGCCGTTTCCGATTACCTGGTACGGAACCTGGCCAACGTTACTCCGGGATTTATCACTGTGAGCCAGGTCCAGGTTTCCTCCGATTTACGGGTGGCCCGTATTTATTTCTCTATCTTGGGATCCGATCGGGCAGTGGCTAGCTCGTTCCGTAAACTGATAAGACACCGGGGCCGGATTCGATATCACATCGGTCAGGAAGTGCTGATGCGGTATGTGCCGGAAATTAGAATATTATTGGATACTACCCCGGCGCAGGCGGAACGCATTCAAAAGCTGTTGAATGAGCTGGAAGATTGAAAAGCTACATCTTCAATATCGATAAACCAGCTGGGTGGACCAGCTTTGATGTAGTGAATAAAATCCGACGGATTACTAACCTGCCCAAAGTCGGACATGCGGGGACCCTCGATCCCTTTGCCACCGGGGTATTGATCGTATTGGGTGGAGCCGCCACGCGGCGCTTCAGTGAATTTGCTGCCTATCCCAAAGAGTATCAGGCTCGTATCCAACTGGGAATTAAGACCCGCACCGGTGACCTAACAGGTGAAATCATCGATGAAAGACCGGTTCCTCAGATTGATGAAGGCCATATTCGGGCGGTACTACATCGTTTCGAAGGCATAATAGAACAGGTCCCCCCCATGTTTTCTGCTAAGAAATATCAAGGGCGTCCCTTATATGTTCTAGCCCGGAAGGGAGTGAATATTCCCCGGCAGCCGGTTAAGGTTGAAATCAAGAAAATTGATCTGCTTCACTGGTCACCGGAAGAGGGGCAATTGGAAATAAAGGTTTTTTGCGGTAAGGGTACTTACATCCGGGTTTTAGCGGAAGATATCGGCGAAGTATTGGGTTGCGGAGCCCACCTTCTGGCCTTACAGAGGTTGGCCGTTGGTCCGTACCGGCTAGAAGATGCGTGGAAAATAGAAGAGTTCGAGCACAAATGGACCTCATCCGCTGCTTAACTGATTTACCGCAACTTCCGGGGAGCGTGGTCACCATCGGCAGCTTCGATGGGATTCATCGTGGCCATTTGGCGCTGCTGGGAAAAACCACCAGCAAGGCCCAAGAGCTGGGCGTTCCGGCTATCATGCTCACCTTTTATCCGCACCCCCGGGTAATCGTCCCCGTTCCCGAACGCCCCAACTTGCGTTTGCTGACTACGCTTGAAGAGAAGGCTTGGTTAGTGGAGCGTCTGACGAGTGTAGATTATATGTTGGTCCTTGATTTCACTCGCGGATTCGCTCAGATGAGTGCTGCTACTTTTGTGAAAGAAGTATTGGTTGAATCGCTAAAGGTGCGGCACGTGGTGGTGGGATATGACCACCGCTTTGGGCATGATCGCCGGGGGGACGTTGCTTTTCTCCAGGCGGAAGGCAAAAAATACGGTTTCGGAGTTACCGCCCTGGAGCCGGTAATGGCGGAAGGCAGGCCCTTAAGCAGCACGCGTATTCGTGATCTGCTGCAACAGGACCAACTGGCCAAAGCTAACGAATTATTGGGTCACCCATACCTAGTACAAGGCAAAGTGGTTCATGGTGCCGGTCGAGGAAGGTTACTGAGTTATCCCACCGCCAATATTGAAATTGCGGAACCGGCCAAAGTTATTCCGGCCCGCGGGGTATATTTTGCCCGGGCCTGGAGTAGGTCATGGGCCGGTTTCGGCATGTGCAATATCGGTGTTCGCCCCACTTTTCAACAGGGGGGAGACGAAGTTATAGAAATTCATCTCTTTGAGGTGGAAAATGGGCAGGGTAGTTTATACGGCTCCCAGCTCAAGATTGAGTTGATGAGGAAAATCAGGGAAGAAAAACGTTTCCGCTCCGCAGAGGAACTGAAACAGCAGCTTGATCGCGATCAGGCGCTCTGTCGTGAGTGGATACAAACCGAATTTGCCCTCAAGGATAAATAAGGAGGTTTCATGGTACTGTCAAAAGAGGACAAAGCGGCCATCGTCAAAGAGTTCGGATCCTCTGAGAATGATGTAGGTTCTACTCCCGTACAGGTGGCCATTTTAACTGCAGAGATTAAGTATCTGACCGAACACTTACGTCGCTTCCCCAAAGATCATCACACTCGCCGGGGCCTGCTGAAAAAAGTAGGTCGCCGTCGCCGACTGCTGCGGTATTATAAGCGTCGGAATTTCGAAGGTTACAAAGAGCTTATTCAGAAGTTAGGAATTCGTCGTTAATTCCGGTTGGAATTCGGCGGAAACGATAAGCTCGCGGAAAAGTTCAAAGGAGGAAAATTGATTCGTAAAGAAATGCAATTCGGCGGCCGCCCGCTGATCTTAGAAACCGGTCTCATGGCTAAACAGGCCGGTGGGTCGGTGTATGTCCAGTATGGCGAAACAGTAGTTCTGGTTTCCGCCACGGCCGCCAAGGAGCCTGATCTCAGCCGGGGCTTTTTCCCGCTGCAGGTTGAATATCGGGAAAAAAGTTACGCGGGAGGTAAAATCCCCGGCGGTTTCTTCAAGCGGGAAGGACGCCCTTCAGAAAAGGAGATCTTGAGTTCCCGCTTAACTGATCGCCCCATTCGGCCCCTGTTTCCCAAAGAGTTCATGTGTGAAACCCAGGTGCTGATTACAGTGATTGCCAGCGATGGAGAAAATCAGGCCGACGTTCTGGGGACCATAGGCGCTTCAGCGGCCCTCAGCATTTCCGACATCCCCTGGCATGGACCGGTGGCCGCCGTGCGGGTAGGCAAGCTCGACGGCGAGCTGATTCTCAACCCCACCTTGTCCCAGCTGGAAGAAAGCAAGATGGACATCGTGGTGGCCGGTACCGCCAGTAACGTGGTGATGGTGGAGGGTGAAGCCAGGGAAATTACTGAAGAAGAATTCCTGGAAGCGCTGGAATTCGCCCAAAGTCATATCCAGGAGCTGATTAAGTTCCAGGAGGAATTCATCCGGGAAACCAACCCACAAAAGCGCGAACTACTGGTTGATCCCCATCGTCAGGAAATTGCTGAAGCTGCTGAAGCTGCCATCAAGGAAGAAGAGCTGGATCGTCTTAACGCCATCATCAACAAACAAGAACGCTACACGGCTCGCGAGACTTACCTAGAAGAGTTGTTACAGCAGTTCGAGGAAGAAGAACCTGAATACCTGAACGTCGTCAAAGAAGTTTTTGAGAATCGGTTGGCTGCCAATATGCGCCGGCGTATTCTCACTGAACAGCGCCGGATTGACGGACGTAGTTTGACGGAAATCAGGCCGTTGGATATCCGAGTGGGACTAATTCCCCGGGTTCACGGGTCGGCTTTATTTACCAGAGGTGAAACTCAAGCACTGGTGGTTACCACCCTGGGCACGAAGTCAGACGAGCAAATCTTGGACAATATTGAACAGGATACTACTAAGAGCTTCATTCTGCATTACAATTTTCCTCCCTATTGCGTTGGTGAAGTGCGACCCCTCAGGGGCGTAAGTAGGCGAGAAGTGGGGCATGGTAATCTGGCAGAAAGGGCCCTGAAAAATTTCATGCCCCCCAAGGAGGAATTTCCCTACACCATCCGCATCGTCTCTGAAATTCTGGAATCCAACGGTTCTTCCTCCATGGCCACAGTCTGTGGCGGTTCGTTGGCTTTAATGGATGCTGGGGTGCCTTTGCCGCGCACCGTAGCCGGCATCGCTATGGGGTTGATCACTGAAAACGATCGGGTAGCGGTGCTAAGTGATATTCTAGGTGACGAGGATCACTACGGCGACATGGATTTTAAGGTGGCCGGCACCCGGCAAGGTATCACTGCCATCCAGATGGATTTAAAGATCGAGGGTATCTCCTTCGATGTGTTGCGGAAGGCCTTGGCCCAGGCCAAAGAAGGTCGTCTGTTCATCATTGAGCAGATGGAAAAGGTCCTTCCGGCCGCCCGGGAAAATATATCACCCTACGCTCCGCGGTACACTTCACTGAAAATTGACGTAGACAAAATCGGGGAACTCATTGGTCCCCAGGGTAAGACCATCCGGGGGCTACAGAATGAAACCGGAGCCACCATCGAAGTGGAGGAAGACGGAACCGTCCTCATTTTCGGACCTGACACCGCCATCGCCGAGGAAGCCAAACGGCGCATCGAACAGCTGCTCCAGGAACCGGAGGTGGGGGAGGTATATCAGGGTAAAGTTATCAGAATCACCGACTTTGGTGCTTTCGTGGAATTTCTACCCGGCAAACAGGGATTGGTGCATATCAGCGATCTAGCCTGGGAACACATTCCTTCCGTAGAAGACGTGGTTCACGTGGGCGATGTTATTCCAGTAAAGTTAGTGGAAGTCGACTCCATGGGACGGTATAACCTAAGTCATAAGGTTTTACTTGAAAAACCCGAGGGCTGGGTAGATCCCGGTCCCAGTAGGCGTCCCCGCCCCCAGCGGCGATCTTCGCAAAATCAGCATCGTTCCAACCGCCGGCCGGATCAGCGCAATCGGCCTCCCCGCCGCTGAGGCTCCCATGCTTCAGGTAACTACCCTTTCCAATGGCTTGCAGGTCATTACGGAGAGGGTGGATTCCGTTGCATCTATAAGTCTGGGGTTCTGGATAAAAGCTGGCTCCCGGTGGGAACCGGTTGATAGGGCCGGCGTGGCCCATTTCCTGGAACACACCGTTTTTCGCGGTTCGCGCAAATACTCCGCTCGGGAAATCTCAACGTTGCTGGAAAACGGCGGGGGAGCACTGAACGCCTTCACCAGCCGGGAAGTCACCCTCTACCGGGCTCGATTTTTGGCGGAATATCTGCCTCTGGCCGTAGACCTGTTTACTGATATGCTTCAATATCCCACCCTCCCTCCTGAAGACCTGGAGAAGGAGCGGATGATAATTCTGCAGGAAATGCGGGACCGGCTGGATTTACCGGTAGAAAATCTATTCGATGCCTTTGAAGCCAAGCTCTTCCCCGATAGCAGCTTGGGACGACCGGTGGACGGATGGGAAAATACAGTAGAGTCCATCACCAGGGATGATCTGTTGGAGTATCTGAACGAAGGTTATCGTCCGGAACGTACCATCGTCGTTGCAACCGGTAAGGTGGAACATGAATCCCTGGTGGAAATGCTGACCAAAGCCTACGACAAGCCTCTCCCCGCCGATGGTGTGCCTCCAGTAGCGGAAGACTTGGCACCCTACGATCCTCAGCGGCTACAATTGAAAGGTCGCACCTGGCGCAATCTAACCGTTCTGGGAAGAAGAACTTTCCCGGTTGAATCAGAGCAGCGGTTGGTGCTGGATCTGCTGAAAATTGCCCTAACGGGAGGACTCAGTTCACGCTTATTCCGTCGTCTGCGGGACGAGTCAGGGCTGGTTTACGATGTGGAATTCTCCACAACCTACTACCATGATACCGGGATGTTCGATATTTTCTTCTCTGCTGATCCACCCCAAGCGCAACAGGCTTTGGATCTGGTCCTGGATGAGCTGGAAAAACTAAGACGCGAGCCGATAGGCGAAGAGGAATTACAACGGGTTAAAGCCCAGTATCGGGCGGGGGTGTTAATCGGAGCTGAGAGCATGAATGTACGCATGGAACGCCATGGCCAACACGCAGTCTATTTTGGTACGCCGTACCCGCAGGATGAAATCCTGGCCAAGGTTGAGCATCTCACGGCATCGGATTTACAGCGACTGGCACAAGAATTGTTCGATCCCTCGGCGTTCCTGATTGCCAGCCTGGAACCAGGGCCGGCAGAGTTGCAAGAAACAATGGAGGCTTAATATGCGTGTAGGAATTCCAAAAGAGATCAAGGTCAGTGAAAACCGGGTGGCTATGGTACCGGCCGGTGTGGAAGCTTTGGTAAGCCGGGGCCATGAAGTGTTTGTGGAAACGCAAGCGGGAGCCAACAGCGGCTTTCCGGATGAAGCTTACGAAGAAGCCGGGGCCAAGATTTTAGGAACCGCCGCTGAGGTTTGGGAACAAGCGGAACTTATCGTTAAGGTCAAGGAGCCTCAACCCGTCGAATTAGAGAAAATAAAGCCGGGCCATACGGTTTTCACCTACTTCCACTTCGCCGCTAGTCGGGAACTGACCGAGGGATTTCTAAAAACTCAGGCCACCGCCATCGCATATGAAACGGTCACAAACTCTGAAGGACGTCTTCCACTACTGGAGCCCATGAGCGAAGTGGCGGGACGCATGGCTGCCCAGGAAGGAGCCAAATATCTGGAAAAACGTATGGGAGGCCGGGGTATCTTATTGGGCGGAGTCCCAGGGGTTACTCCTGCCACGGTTCTGGTTCTGGGAGGTGGCATTGTGGGCTATAATGCCGCCAAAATAACCGCCGGAATGGGGGCTTTAACTTATATACTGGATATTAACCTGGATCGCCTTCGGACTCTTGACGAGATTATGCCCCGCAATGTGATCCCCCTGTACAGTTCCCCGGAAACCATTCGTAATCTATTGCCCCGAGTCGATTTACTGATCGGAGCCGTACTAATCCCCGGTGCTCGAGCCCCTTATCTAGTTTCCCGAGACATGCTCAAATTGATGCGTCCCGGCTCGGTTATTGTGGACGTAGCCGTGGATCAAGGGGGGTGTGTGGAGACCTGCCGTCCCACGACCCATGATAATCCAACTTATGAAGTGGACGGCATAATCCACTATTGCGTGGCTAATATGCCCGGAGCAGTGCCCTACACTTCTACCATTGCTCTCACCAATGCTACCTTACCCTATGTGCTGAAAATTGCTGACCAAGGACCTTTGGCGGCTCTTCAGTCTGATCCCGGTTTTCTGGAAGGTCTGAATATGTTCCGGGGACACATCACCTGCGAGGCGGTGAGCAAGGCCTTTGATCTTCCTTACACACCGGCTAAAGAACTTCTAGGCTGAGGATTTATTGCTAAACCAAACCCTGGCTTATCATAAAATCAGGGACGAATGGGAATGGGGGTTGACGGTGGTCAGCCCCCACCGTTTTAAGGCCCAAATTGACTATTTTGCCCGCCGTGGTTTGGAATTTGTTACTGTAAGCCACCTGAACCCGAATAAAGCTCAACTAGCCATAACTTTTGATGATGGGTATCAGTCGGTTTATCGTACAGCTTTCCCCATACTCCAGCCCCGTGGCATTCTAGCTACCGTATTTCCAGTAGTGGATTTTATCAACCGCGCCAATAGCTGGGATTACCAGTTAGGCCGGCCAACCTATCATCTTAGCTGGGATGAGTTGAGGGAATTGGTACAAGCGGGTTGGGAAGTAGGTTCACACGGCCTGACCCATCGGCGGTTGGCCCAACTACCCCTTTCTGAAATTCAGAAGGAAGTGCGTGAATCCAAGCAGCGGCTTGAGGATAAATTGGGGTGTCGGGTGACTTCATTTTGTCCTCCATTCGGCTCTTGCTCGGCAGCGCTGCTGGAGGAGGTTTTTGCCGCGGGCTATGAGCGCTGCGTTTTACCCTACCAAAACGGCTGCTTATTTACGGCTTTTTCCTCCCGGCTGGTTCCCCGTCTGAATGTTTATCGGCATGAACCGTTGAGTTGGGTCAAGGCTAAGGTCTTCTGGTCATTCTGGACTCCCATAGTGGTTTTTCAGCAGATGTTTTTCAACCTGGCCAATCGGGGAACGGCGATTTTCAAACAATTGGCCGGGGACTGGGATTGAGCTTGAGAATGGGCCGTGGCCGGCTATATTTGCCGCGCGTGGATTTTTTACAGGAGAGGTGTCCGAGCGGTCGAAGGAGCACGCTTGGAAAGCGTGTGTAGGTTTTCGCCTACCGCGGGTTCGAATCCCGCCCTCTCCGCTAGTTCATAAAAATCAATCACTAATAACCTAGACTGCGACTTTCAGAGTGCTCATTCACTGTGTAGGTGCCGGGAGCGCACCAAACCTGACTTACAACTTTGTGTGAAACGTGTGATAGTGACCATACGTTGATAAAAGGCTTGCAATCACCCGGTAATTTTGCGTTGTATAAAGTATTACTTTAAGCTAAATTGCCATTACGTTGGAGTGCAAGGTGAAGGACGTTGTTGAACGTTTAGCAGGAGCATTACTTCCAATACGGGGCGAAGCAGTTAAAGGTATATTTTTAGCGAGCTTATTGTTGACGAGTCCGCTTTGTGCCCAGGATACGGCTCTGGATAGCTTATTGATGGAAGGGGGCTTTGATGAACCGACGGAACTTATTGATACGGTAACTACTACCCCGGATGCCGCTGGCAGTGTGGGGGCTGAGCTGGAAGCCCTTTTTGCCCCTGAGGAGGAAACTGTCACTTCTGATACTACCGATGACGATTGGGATTTTCTGGCTCCTACACCATCCCTGGAAGTGAAAAAAAAGGTTTTAAAAAAACGTAAGGTCAGCACACCTCAAAAAAAGAAACCCAAAAAGAAAGCCAAAAAACCATCCAAACTCCGCAATCATGGTGTGTTTGTTACCATAGGTTCGCCATATGCGGTTTCTCAAAGCTTAAAAGAGTGGAACTCGTTCCTTGATTGGAGTTTAGCCTGGGAATTGCCCTATAAATTCTCCCTACCTTTTGCCGGCTTAAATGCGTATCCCGTGTTGGATATCGGTTCCTACAACTTCCAGTGGTTCATTCCATCTTCTGGCCGCACTTTCAAAGGGGTATTTTTTCTGCCCCAGGTGGCACTTCAGAGCAAGCTTTTTCCCTACGGTCGTATCCAGATTGGGGTGGGCGCTTACGGTAAGCACCTGGGATTTGAGGCCGGAGCCCGATTGGAATATCAGATAAAGTCGTTCTACATGACATGGGGCACACGTTTCGCCTCAGTTCAGAGAGTATCATACATCGGTACCGCCAGCTGGCTGGACAGCCGCTGGTCTGTTGGTATACGGTTTTAGGACATGAACCAGCAGAAAGATCTTCGGGAGCCCTGATGGTATGCCCTGGAGTAGTGAGCCAGCCCAGATATTGTCGGTCGCGACCATTTCTAAGGATCGGCCTTGGAAAGCGGCTCGATTTGCCTGCAGACCAGCAGGGGCGTTATGATCACTTCCTGTGGCACCCAAATCGCCGGCTCAGGCCGGTGTCAGTGTGAAAGTCCTGATCGGTGTTGTTCAAAGTGGCATTCCTCCGATTCAAACCAGGCCGATTCTTTTATTATTGGTGGTGGATGGGACTGTTTTGGGGTAGCAGTATAATGGCTTCCACTCCTGCCGATTCTCTGATCACACTGCCGATGAACACTTGGCTGGATTCAGGTAAGTATGTGATTTTCAACATTGCAGTTCCGGCGCAGAATGATATTTCAAGTTTGAGGATAAAGCGGCGTAAACAGGGGCGTCGCTTTTTGACGGTGGGCTCACCAATGGTGGAGATAATTGATTCAATGCAACTGGGGCGCCCGTTGATATTAAAAAGACTCAAAAAAGACTTGAATCCATCCGATTTCCAGCAGGTTAAATCCTGGGAATTTGAGGTGGTGTTTTACGCTCCAGGTTTCAAACGACTGACTGCCCAACCTTTGGCACAGTACCTCCCACCTAGCCCTGAAAATCCGAAAGGTAAACAAATACACCATTCAGCGGTTGCAAATGGCAAACAAACCGCTACACCCAAACCAACTGCTGAAGCTGCTGCTGTTAAGTCTAAACAAAGAACCAGCGTTGCGAAAAGTCAGCCATCGGCCAAGTCGGTAACTAAGACTGTAATCCAACGAGCAGCCAAAGAAAAAAGGCAGGTACCTCGACGACGTAAGCGAAAAACACCCACTGGAACCATTTTTACATATGGTCTGTTGGATGGTTTGGCCGTGGAGTTTTCCCTGGCTTCCCCTTTTTGGGTTACTCAGAATCTTTACACCTGGTATTCTTACATTGACTGGCGGTTAGCTCTAACGGCACCTTATTATGCCTATTGGGGTGATGCCGCTGTAGGATTCACGATGGAAGTGGCTTCATTTGATTTTACTAACACTTTCCCCGAAGGCGGTGCCTTCAAAGGTCACTCGGTGACTTTGTATGCGAATCTTTTCTGGTTAGGGGCGCAGGCTTCCTTAGGTGTGGGGAAATATGCTTCCGCCGTGGGAGTAACTGCTGCTTTAGGTGGACGTTTTCTGGAGCGGGAGCATTTTTACCTATCGGCGGGTATACGAGGTGTATTTGTCAGTCAAATCGCCGATATTGGTTCTGGAGCCTGGATGGATGGAAGAGTAAGTGTAGGTTATAAATTCTGACTTGGTTTGGAATGTTTATTGGAACGGTTAATAGAACTACTATGCGGCTGATTAAATTCCTGATACTTAGTGGAATAGCCCTAGCCCAAATCTTGGGTAACACTTTCACTCCCACCGGGGGTACCGTCAAATCTGGCTATTGGAATGCTTCCAATACTGGCGGGGAGATGGCCTTTACCGTTCCCAACAACGTCTCCATCAAATACGCTGCCACTAAAATGAGTATCAACAGTGGTAGCTATCAAACTATTGGCAATACACCCCTCAAAGATGTCTCTGCCTCAATAGGTTCTAATACCACTTTGACATACACGGCCTCAGAAATCGAGGCCCCTTCTGGTTTCACCGACGGCGCCACATTCAAGCTGATTATAGTTTTCTACGCCAATGACTTCAGTACCACCGGTGATACAGTAACTCTTTCTCCCACCAGTGTTACCATCGATCAAACGGTGCCCACCATTAGTTCTGTCAGCTATTCGCCCTCGACCGGATATGTCAAGGTAGGGCAAACGTTGACGGTAAACATCAGCGCCGGTGAGGCCGGTTTAAGTGCCGGTACAATCACGGTGAACAACGTGGATGTGGCGTCTACCTTCACGGATAATGGTGGTGGGAGTTATACTGTGACTTACACAGTCACCGAAGGTGATAACGATGTCACGGCAGGAAATGATATTCCGTTGAGCATAAATCTATCTGATGCAGCGGGCAATTCAGTCAGTTACTCCACCCCGCCTTCATCGCAACCTCAGATAGATGCTAATTCCCCCACGATCTCCAGTGTGAGTTTTTCGCCTTCCTCAGGTACATTGAAAGTTGGTTCCACCCTGACGGTGAGCATCAGCGCCGGTGAAGCCGGTCTTTCCGCGGGTACCATAACAGTTAACAATGTGAATGTGGCTTCCACGCTGACTGACAATGGTGGGGGCAGTTATACCGTCACTTACACCGTTACCGAAGGTGACAATGATGTGGCATCCGGCAACGATATCCCCATCAGTATCACTTTACAGGATGCCGCCGGCAATTCCAGCAACACCTGGACGACTTCGCCTTCCAGTCAACCGGCTATCGACGCTAACTCACCAAGTATATCAGGTGTAAGTTTTTCACCTTCATCGGGGACCCTGAAAGTCGGATCGACTTTGACAGTTACGATTACTGCCAGCGAAGCCGGTCTTTCCGCTGGTACGATTACCGTGAACAACGTGAATGTGGCCTCCACTTTAAGTGACAATGGCGGCGGAAGTTACACGGTTACTTACACGGTCACCGAGGGTGATAATGACGTTACTTCCGGCAACGACATTCCGCTAAGCATCACTTTACAGGACGCCGCCGGTAATAACAGCAACACCTGGACTACGGCTCCTTCCAGCCAACCCACAATCGATGCCAATTCACCCAGCATCTCGAGTGTTAGTTATTCGCCTTCTTCCGGAACGTTGAAGGTAGGTAGCACTTTGACGGTGACCATTAGCGCCAGCGAAGCTGGTTTGACAGCCGGCACAATTACAATCAACAACGTAGACGTTGCTTCCACCTTACAGGATGTGAGCGGTGGAACATACACGGTTACTTATACTGTTACCGAAGGGGATAACGATGTAAGCTCCAGCCAGAATATTCCCTTAAGCATCACTTTGCAGGATGCCGCCGGCAATTCCAGTAACACCTATACAACACCTCCGTCCAGCCAGCCTTCCATCGATGCTAATTCGCCATCGGTCACCGGAGTAAGTTTTTCACCCACCTCCGGCACTCTCAAGGTGGGGGACAATTTGATCATGACCATCACGGCCGGGGGCAACGAAACCGGCTTGTTGGCTGGTGCCATTTCCGTCAACTCGGTGGATGTATCCAGCACGCTGCAGGATAATAACGATGGTACCTATAAGGTTACCTACACCGTGGCTGAAGGCAATACGGACATTGCTGAAAATCAACAGATACCTATCAGTGTGCGGTTAACCGATGCTGCCGGCAATAGCAGCAATACTTACACTACTTCCCCAACTTCCAGTTTGACCCCGGCCATCGATGCCAATTCACCCTCAGTAACCGGAGTAAGTTTTTCACCTACTTCAGGTACGCTCAAGGTAGGCGATGTGTTGACGGTCAACATCACCGGCAGTGAAAGTGGCTTGGCAGCCGGAACAATTACGGTGAATGGAGTCAACATTGGAAGCACTTTACAGAACCCCAGCGGCACGGACTACACTGCTACTTACACCGTTTCCGAGGGTGATAATGATGTAGCTGATAGTGAACAGATAACAATAAGTATTTCACTCAAAGATGCCGCTGGGAATGAGAGCAACGCCTACACAACTTCTCCCAGTGCTACTGCAACGCCGGCCATTGATGCCAATTCACCCACGATTTCCAGCGTAAGTTTCTCTCCTTCATCTGGAACGCTAAAGGTGGGCGACGATTTAACAGTGGCAATCCAAGCCGGAGAAAGCGGTCTGTCGGCCGGTACCATAACCGTCAACAATGTGGATGTGGCTTCAACTTTGAGTTATTCCGGGGGCGGGGTGTACACGGTGACCTACACCGTTACCGAGGGTGATAATGACGTAACTTCGGGGCAAAACATACCTTTGTCCATCACCCTACAGGATGCCGCTGGGAATTCCAGTAACACCTGGACGAGCGCCCCTTCGAGTCAACCCACCATCGATGCCAATTCGCCGGTCATTTCCAGTGTCAGTTTTAGTCCCACCTCCGGCACTTTGATTATTGGGGATACATTAACCGTGACTATTACCGCCGGTGAAAGCGGTCTGACTGCGGGCACCATCACCGTCAATGGTAAGGACGTTGCCTCTACCCTTCAGAACACCAGCGGCAATACCTATCAGGTGCTTTATATTGTAGGCTCCGGTGATAACGATATTGCCGATTCGGAGCAGATTCCGATAAGCATCACCCTACAGGACGCTGCCGGTAATAACAGCAATACTTACAATACTTCGCCATCGGCTTCACTGGCTCCGGCAATTGATGCCCACGCTCCCAGTGTTTCCAGTGTTAGCTACAGTCCCTCCTCGGGAGCCTTGAAAGTAGGTAGTACCCTCACGGTGACAATTGTAGCCGGCGGAAGTGAAACCGGCTTATCTGCCCAATCCATCAAAGTAAACAATGTGGATGTCACGAGCACTTTCACGGAGGTGGGGGGAGGCAGTTATACCGTTACCTACACCGTTTCCGAGGGAGATGACGATGTCACTTCAGGCAATGATATACCCCTTAGTGTCCAGCTGAAGGATGCGGCAGGCAATCTGAGCAGCACATACACAACCGCACCTTCCAGCCAGCCGACCATCGACGCCAATACGCCCACCATTTCTTCGGTAACGTTCAACCCCACTAGCGGAACCCTCAAAATCGGCGATGATCTGTCGGTGGTAATCAACGCCAGTGAAACGGGATTGACGGTGCAAACCGCTACGGTTAATGGCGTGGACGTATCCAGTAATTTCAGCGAATCGGGGGGTGGGGTTTATACCTTAACTTATACCGTTTCATCCGGTGACAATGACATCGGTGATGACAGTCAGATTCCCATTTCCATCGCCTTGAAAGACGCTGCTGGAAATATTTCCAGCACTTATTCTTCGTCTCCGGCAGCCAACGCTTCACCAGGTATTGACGCGCATGCCCCAACAGTGTTGTTAGTCAGTTTTTCTCCCACAAGCGGAACATTGATTGTGGGAGATACTCTGACTGTTCAGGTGACGGGTTCGGAAGCGGGACTTTCCGCCAATACATTCACGGTCAATGGCGTAGATGTGAAAAACACCTTCACCACGGTTTCCGGATCTAGTTATAAGGCCTTGTATGTGATTTCCGAGGGAGACAACGATGTAGCCGATACGGAACAGATTGCCTTATCCATCGTACTGCAGGACACCGCTGGCAATACCAGCGCTACTTATACCTCTTCTCCCGCGGCGGGAAGTACCCCGGCTATCGATGCCCATGCCCCTTCCATTTCTGCCGTGAGTTACAATCCTTCTTCGGGTACGTTGACCCCCGGAGATGCTTTAACCCTTACCATCACCGCCAGCGAAGCCGGACTGGTACTTGACACACTCCTGGTAAATACGGTGGATATTTCCTCAACTTTCAGTGATAATGGCGGTGGTACTTATCAGGCCACTTACACTG
Organism: uncultured Lentisphaeria bacterium; assembly: GCA_964469505.1. GTDB lineage: Bacteria > Fidelibacterota > UBA8477 > UBA8477 > JABMPR01 > CAYXZO01. Next base: position 23,814 of record CAYXZO010000014.1, read on the forward strand.
TCTCTGAAGGCGATCCCGATGTAGCTTCCGGCAGCGATATTCCCCTGCGGATTCGGATGCACGACCCTGCCGGCAATACTACCGGTACTTACACTACAGCTCCTTCCAGTCAGCCGGCCATCGACGCCAATTCTCCCTCCATTTCGAGTGTTTCTTTCTCGCCTTCTTCAGGGATACTAAAGGTCGGCCAGACCTTGACGGTAACCATCACCGCCAGCGAAGCAGGCTTGAGCGCCGGTACCATGACCGTCAATGGGAGGGATGTGGCCAGCACTCTGAGCAATCCCAGCGGGAGCAATTACACTGTCACTTATACCGTCACCGAGGGTGATAACGACATCGCGGATAATTCCACTATTCCCATTTCGCTAGAACTAAAAGATGCGGCGGGTAATTCAACCGGAGCTTATACTTCTTCGCCCGCAGCGGATGCTTCTCCTGCCATCGACGCTAATTCTCCGTCCGTGGTGGCTGTGACTTTCAGCCCCACTTCCGGTTGGCTGATAGTAGGTGATACCCTTACCGTGACCATTAACGCCAACGATACTCAGCTGAGCATTAACACGCTGCAGGTCAATGGCGTTTCTATCTCTACCATGACCGACAACAATGATAATACCTACACTGCCTACTACGTGGTGCAGGAAGGTGATAACGATATCGCGGATAATGCCACTATTCCCATCTCCATTATCCTGGCCGATTCAGCTGGAAATCTGAGTAGCAATTACACAACCTCGCCGGCGGCTACTAGTACTCCTGCCATTGATGCGAATACTCCCACTATTTCCAGTGTTGCCTTTAGTCCCACCAGCGGCACCCTAGGAGTGGGGGACACTCTTACGGTAACCATTCTGGCGGGAGAAACGGGACTGGCTGCGGATACAGTTCTAATCAATGGAGTTTCTTTAACCAGCGTTTTCCAGGATAACAACGACAACAGCTATACTGTCCTATACGTAATATCTGATGGTGATAATTCCATAGCCGATAATGAGACCATTCCTGTCCGCATCGTACTCCATGACGCGGCCGGGAATCGCACCAGTGCTTATACCACTTCTCCGGCGGCTAACCAGACACCTGTCATAGACAGCCAGAGCCCGAATATCAGTGGCGTTACCTACAGTCCTACCAGCGGGATTTTGACGCCCGGTGATGTGTTGACGGTGCGGATCAATGCCTCGGAGGCGGGCTTGTCGGTAGTTTCAGCCACGGTGAATAGTGTGGATGTGTCCGGTACCTTCACTGATCTGGGGGGCGGGGTATATACCCTGAGTTACACTGTTTCCAACGGCGACAATGATGTGCCTGACAGTTCTCCCATTCCTTTGTCGGTGGAACTAAAGGATTCGGGGAATAATACCACCGGCACCTACACCACAGCCCCGGCGGCCGACGCCTCACCGGGAGTGGATGCCAATGCACCAACAGTATTGGCAGTGAGCTTTAATCCCACTAGCGGGACCTTGATTGTAGGTGACACGTTGACGGTTTCCATCACGGCCAATGAAGCTTCATTGACGGCCGACAGCATCGCCGTAAACGGCGTATTGCTCAACAGCACGTTTACTGACCAGGGGGGTGGTGACTATCAAGTTTTGTATGTGATAAATGAGGGTGACACGGACATCGGGCAATCGGCCACAATTCCGGTGTACGTAGTTTTGGATGATTCCGCGGGCAATGCCAGTACTGCTTACACAACGTCCCCGGCAGCTACTAGTACTCCTGCCATTGATGCGAATACTCCCACTATTTCCAGTGTTGCCTTTAGTCCCACCAGCGGCACCCTAGGAGTGGGGGACACTCTTACGGTAACCATTCTGGCGGGAGAAACGGGACTGGCTGCGGATACAGTTCTAATCAATGGAGTTTCTTTAACCAGCGTTTTCCAGGATAACAACGACAACAGCTATACTGTCCTATACGTAATATCTGATGGTGATAATTCCATAGCCGATAATGAGACCATTCCTGTCCGCATCGTACTCCATGACGCGGCCGGGAATCGCACCAGTGCTTATACCACTTCTCCGGCGGCTAACCAGACACCTGTCATAGACAGCCAGAGCCCGAATATCAGTGGCGTTACCTACAGTCCTACCAGCGGGATTTTGACGCCCGGTGATGTGTTGACGGTGCGGATCAATGCCTCGGAGGCGGGCTTGTCGGTAGTTTCAGCCACGGTGAATAGTGTGGATGTGTCCGGTACCTTCACTGATCTGGGGGGCGGGGTATATACCCTGAGTTACACTGTTTCCAACGGCGACAATGATGTGCCTGACAGTTCTCCCATTCCTTTGTCGGTGGAACTAAAGGATTCGGGGAATAATACCACCGGCACCTACACCACAGCCCCGGCGGCCGACGCCTCACCGGGAGTGGATGCCAATGCACCAACAGTATTGGCAGTGAGCTTTAATCCCACTAGCGGGACCTTGATTGTAGGTGACACGTTGACGGTTTCCATCACGGCCAATGAAGCTTCATTGACGGCCGACAGCATCGCCGTAAACGGCGTATTGCTCAACAGCACGTTTACTGACCAGGGGGGTGGTGACTATCAAGTTTTGTATGTGATAAATGAGGGTGACACGGACATCGGGCAATCGGCCACAATTCCGGTGTACGTAGTTTTGGATGATTCCGCGGGCAATGCCAGTACTGCTTACACAACGTCCCCGGCGGCGGGAGTGAGCCCGGCCATCGATGCCAATTCGCCGGTGGTAAGTAGTGTGAGTTTCAGTCCCACCACGGGGATAGTAGGAATTGGCGACACGCTGACGATGACCATTCAGTCCACGGAGACAGGCTTGTCGGCAGCGACGATTACAGTTAACACCGTTGATGTGGCTTCCACGTTTAATGATAATGGAGACAATACTTACCGGGTGTACTATGTGGTTCAAAGCGGTGATCCGGAAGTAGCTCAGACCGAAACCATACCGATTCAGGTTATTTTAGAGGATGCGGCTGGCAATCGGAATTCGGCCTACACTACTTCCCCCGCAGCGGATGCCTGCCCGGCCATTGACAGCCAAGGACCGAGTATCACCAGTGTAAGCTTTTCTCCCACCAGCGGAGTTCTGGTGCCGGGCAGTAATTTGGTGATGACTATTCAGGCTTCCGAGGCCGGCCTCTCCGCAAAGGAGATAACCGTAAACAACGTCGATGTGAAGAGCACTCTCTCCGATCTGGGGGGAGGGTACTATTCCGTTACTTACGTGGTATCTGAAGGTGATGACGATATCGCCGATAATAGCACTATCCCCATCCGGATCATTTTGCAAGACGACGCCGGTAATGAAACTCCGGCTTACACCACCTCACCGGCGGCTGATGTCTCTCCCGGAATAGATGCTCACGCGCCGCTAGTTACCAATCTGTTCTTTACCCCCAGCAGTGGCATTTTAGGAATCGGGGATACCGTAACCGTTACCATCCTGGCTGACGAGAGGGATTATACAGCCCAGACGTTGGAAATAAACGGGCAATCCATCTCCAATTTGATTGACAATGATGACGCCACTTACACTGCTTACTATGTGATCCAGGAGGGTGACAGCGATATAGCCGACTCTGAGACGATACCAGTGTCGGTTGTCCTGGCCGATTCCGCCGGGAATCTGAGCAGCGAGTATACTACCTCGCCCTCGGCGGCTAATACGCCCCGGATCGATGCCCATAGACCGACTGTGGTGAGCATCACCACTACTACCCCCGACGGCTATCGGAAACTGGGGGAAACGGTTACCCTAACCATCACTTTCAGTGAAAGTGTGGGGTCCGGGATTCCATTAACTGCTTATCTGAACAGTTCAGGCACGGTTTCTTTTTCAGATTTTAGTGGATCCACGGTGAGTGCCGTTTACACGGTTCAAGAGGGTGAGGAGAGCTCCTTACTCAACGTGGATAGTTTGTCCGGCGGTTCCGTAGGCGACATAGCCGGCAATAGGGCTGATTTGACAATTCCTTCTGGGGCCAATTTGGCTGACACGGCTAACATCTACGTTGATGGTATTGTCCCCCAGGCGTTTTCCACGGGGAGCGCCGTTCCCAAAGGTGAAATAGTCGTAAGCGGATATTTCAATGCTACCGATACAGCCGTGGCAGTGGGAGTGCCCCATGATGGTTCCGATTTAAGTCTGATTCATGGAGTTCAGAAAATAATGGTGCAAATCGGCACGGGTAGTTGGCAGGATGTAACGGATACTTCGGCAATTAACTCCTTGCAACCAGACACTCTTATCGTGCCTTTAAGCAATTTGGCTGCTCTACCACAGTTTGGTGATGGAGTGTGGCTTAAGTTCCGGGCGGTGCTTTACGATATTGCGGGCAACTCCCGAGCCGGTAGTCCCAGTGAAGATTCTTTATACGTTGATAGAACCACACCTTCTCAGGGGATAATCACTCAGTTACAGCCTGTGGGAGGTAATGTGGTGAGCGGTATTTGGAATTCCACGAACACCTCCCTGGATGTGTCGGTATTAATACCCAATGATCCCACTTTAACCAATGGTACCCTGGCATTGGAAGCCAAGGCGGGAGCAGGTGGTACCTGGAGCAGCATCGGCAGCGCAGCTAGTATTTCTCAGGTTAATACCACCCAAACTGTTGCTTTGAGCGCCACCGATCTAAGTGGCTTTCAGGATGGGGATACGCTGTATTTCCGTACCACCCTGACTGACGTGGCAGGCAACAGCACAACTTCCGGCACTTCTGGAGAAACTTTGGTGGTAGATTATGGCGCGCCGGCTGCTTTCCAGGTTGGTAGCGTAACACCTTTAGGTACCAATGTTGTTCCTGGCTACTGGAATGCAACAACCTCCGGCCTGCAGATACGCGTACCCATCGATGATAATGATCCTTCGCTCATCGGGGGTACGGTGCAACTATTGATGGCCGAAAATCCCACTGGCGTACCGCCTACTTACCAATATGAAGACGTGGGAAGTCCGGTTACGATTACCGATACCACTGATTTAACCCTCACCTTGGATAGTAATGCCATCCAGGGCCTCAGCTTCTTCGCTGAAAATGTCACAATGGTGGTGAGCGCCAGAATCACCGATAAGGGCGAGAACTCCACTATTGGTGACCCCAGCGCCGACCTGGTAGTGGTTGATCGAACCGCTCCGGCCGATTCCACCACTGGGCCGGTAACGGTTTCTGGCGGTACGGTGGCTGATGGTTACTGGAATTCCACCAATACCAGTCTAAGGGTTTCGGTACCTTTCAGGATTGATGATGTCAGCATCAGCCAGAACGGAGTGGTGCAAATTCAGGCTCGGGCGGGAGCCCTGCCCTTTGAGAATATTGGTTCGCCCGACACGATTCGCTCGCCTGTAAGTCCGAAAACGGTAACACTCAGCAAAACCGATGTGGAAGGAATCTCCGGTTTCGATACCAACGTACAATTGGATTTCCGGGCGGTAATAACTGATGTGGCCGGCAACACCAC
>CAYXZO010000014.1:29377-37344 GCA_964469505.1 uncultured Lentisphaeria bacterium
ATGTGGAACGCCCAGAACTCCGGAGTGGAGATCACTTTCGATATTCCCAATGAGAATTCGCTTCTGGGCGGCAAGTACAAAGTAGAAATGAAAGTCGTGGGCTACACCGGTGCCGACTATGATTCGGTGGCAGGCGGAAATATTACTCAGATAGGTACACCCCTCACTGTGACCATCGATAGCAGCATAGTGGAGCACATCGCCGGATTTGCCGATGGCTATTCCATTGCCACCCGTGCCACCCTCCAAGACATTGCCGGCAATACCACTACCAGCCCCGATGCTTCTGTATCCCTGTTTATCGACGAAACTCCGCCCGATTCCTTTGCCATCCAGCAAATCCTGCTGAACAGCACCTGGCTGGATGTGTCCCAGTATTGGAGCGCCTATGATACTTCTTTAACCATCACCGTTCCTATTGACGACAATGATCTCACGCTCATCGGCGGTTCGCTCCAGATTCAAGCCCGGACGGGGAATAACCCCTTCGCCGATCTGGGTTCACCCGATACTTTGCAGTCCACTGGTACTGACCAGTTGCATTTTTCAGCGTCTTTGGTGGAAGCATTGCCTGGTTTCCAGGATGATCGGACGGTGGATTTTAAAGCAATTCTTACTGATGCCGCCGGCAACACCACTGAGAGCAGCATTACCAATGATGCTTTTACCATTGACCAAACACCACCTCAGTTAGGGGAGTGGCTCACTGATTCCACTTCGTACCGGGGTTTCATCAAACAGGGAGTACGCTTAAAGGGCCAGTGGCAGAATTTCAGTGATAATATCTCGCGCCTCTGGTACTATCGCTACGCAGTGGGTACTTCACCCAAAGCTGCGAATACCGTAGCCTGGCGCGATGTAGAACCCCTAGGCAGCACCCGAATTGAAGATAGTTTGGCAGTGTTGCTGGAGAATCAAACTTACTATTTGAGCCTGGTTGCCATTGATTCAGCCGGGAATGCTTCTGATACCCTCACTACTCTGGGGATTACCGCCGATTTCACCAGTCCCAACAGTGCGCCCCAGGTGGCCACCTATTACTTCATTGAACAATGGCATGCCGATTCCCTGATTCATGGTACCGCTTCCGACGCCCTGGCGGGGATTGACAGCGTTTACGTCACTTTGCAAAGGCAGTCGGATAATTATTACTGGAACGGACAGGCCTGGCAACAAGCGCAGAAATGGCTGGTCATGAATCCACCATTAGAACAATGGTCCTTTGGCTTGCCGGCTGATTCCCTCACCAACCGGGTTGATTATCTGGTTTCCTCGGTGGCGGTGGACAGTGCTGGGAATCGCCAGGATCCGCCCGGAACGGGCACCTTCCAGTTTGTTATAAACCAGCCTCCGGTACTGGATTCCCTGGCAGCCGATTCGGTTCTTGAAGATGTACTTTACACCCGTACCATTACGGCTACTGATCCCGATGTCGGCACCATCAGCGGGGATACTCTAGTTTACAGTTTATTACGAGCACCGGCTGCTATGACCATAGATTCTCTCACTGGCGTCATCCAGTGGACACCGGGGAATGACGATGTGGGAGATACTCTCATTACCGTCAAGGTGGTTGACAGACACAACGTGGCCGATAGTGCTTCTTTCACCTTAAGGGTGATTCCGGTTAATGATCCCCCGGAACCGGTTTCGCTGATTTCCCCACCTGATAGCACCAATCTCACCCCGGAAGATGGAGTGAACTTGACTTTCCTGTGGACCAAAGCCATAGATGTCGATTCTCAGACCCTTTCCTATTTCCTGAATTTCCAGGGCACTGGTTATGATACGGTGATTACCACCGCCGATACTTCCATCACCTTGAACGTGGCGGAAATGAATTTCCCCATCGGCTCTGCCGTGAAATGGTTCGTCCAGGCATATGACCAGCAGGACACTTCCACCGTGCAAGATACCTTCCGGTTGACCACCTCAGCGCCGGTAATCTCAGTTTCCTTTGATACCCTAATTGTCCAACGCTTGCGTTATCGCGCTACGGATACGGTACTGGTCATTTCCAATGGCGGTCTGACCAATCTGGTCTGGCAAGCCACTAATCTGCCTGATTGGGTTCGCTTGAGTGATTCCTCCGGAGTGGTGGCTTATAACCAAAGCCAGACAATCCAGATGCACCTGCGAACCGATTCATTGAAGGTGGGCATCTATCAACAGCAGTTCCAGATTATAAACAATGATCCCAATCAGGATACCCTGGGTATCCTGCTGCGGGTGGAGATTTATGACAAACCTGAGCTGGCCATTGGCCTTTACCATAGCCCAGCTTTCCCCAAGTCCTTTACGTTCCTAATCAGCGATAGTCTGGCGATGACCGATAGTTTGCATTTTCTCATCGGGGTTGATACGGTGGCCCTGACCCGGTTGGACTCCTTTACGTATATAGCCCAGCGGGATTTCTCCATTGCCGGAATTCAATCACTCACCGTTCATGCCTTTGGTTGGGCGGGAGATACGGTCATCACCCGCGATTTCACCGTTTCTTTGGCCAAGGGACAAACCTGGCTGGCTCGCAGTGTTGATGGACGGTTTGGCGTTAAGTTAGAGGCCAACGCCCTTGCCGAAGGGGAAGCTTTAGCTTTAGTGGATTCTGGCTTCAAAAAACCATGTCTAGGTCCTGCCTATGCGGTGGTAGCTCGCAGCCAGGCTCTGCGACAGCCCTTCCTTGTCAGTTGGCGTGATTCGGTAGCCGGTAAGGCTATCTACCGGGTTGATGCCGAAGGTCACTTTGTTGAGCTACCCACCATTAGGCGCAACGGCGTCTATCTAGCTTGGTCTGAGACGCCCGGTTGGTTCCGCCTGGGAGATAGAACCCTGGAAGTACCTTTGACCTCTTCATTGACCCAGAATTATCCTAACCCGTTCAATCCCGTTACCAATATTGTGTTTGACGTGGGCTTTATGGCCGGGCCTGGGCAGGAAGTGGAAATCACAGTTTACAATATTCTAGGACAGCAAATCCGGATTCTCAGCCGTGATAAGTTCAGTCCCGGGCGTTACACCGTGACCTGGGACGGTAAAGACGAAATGGGTCGAGCGGTGCCCAGCGGGTTATATTTTGCCGTATTGCGCATGCGTAATGGTTTTCACCAAGCTATAAAAATGATTTTAGTACGATGAATAAGCGTGTAAACATCGGAACGGTTTGGGTCCTGATAGCCCTGGTCTTGGTACTAGGTGATTGCCGTAAGAAAATCATACCCCAGTCGGACGACTACGCCGAGTATGCCTGGACGGTTCTGGAAAGTGGTAATCTGGATGCTGCTAAAACTCAATTCCAGAATGCGCTTGAGGCCGATCCTACTTACGCCGACGGGTACAATGGATTAGGATGGTTGTTCATTGACCTGGAAGAACCGGACAGCGCAGTTTATTGGTTTACCCAAGGTCTGGCCTTTGCACCCAGCGGCAGCACCGCCTACAATGAAATGCTGGCCGGACGTGCTTTTGCATATCACAATTTAAGTAACTATCCCAATGCTATTACCGACGGGCAGCAATTGTACACCTTAGACCAGAACTGGATTTTCAGTCGAGATACCAGCCTGAATATAGCCGATATTCAGTTGTTGATAGCCGTCTGTTACTACTCGCAAGGGGATTTTGTGCACGCCTTGCAATGGATCAAGACATTAAGACCCAATTTCTCCGCCGATCCCAATACGGCTCAGGGACAAGCGCGGATGGCTTCAGAAATTGAAAAACTACAACAGATATATGGATGAGCTATGGGGAATAAATTTTATCTACTAGTGACCACCGTCTTTCTGGCTGGAGTTATGAACTTTTTCCTGGCTTGTAGCGGAACGGCTTCCCAGTCGGAGTTGGTTTTTGCCGATACGACCCTGGGAATGGACCCCGAAGCTCTCCAGGCCTACATCCAGAAAAATGATCGTTTCCAGCGCTTGGCGATAACCAAGATCCGGAAACTGGAGAAAGAGCTTAAAACGGTAAAAAAGAGCCAGGACAAACTGAAAAAAGCCTCCCTGGTGATGTTGAAAAATATCCGGGCTTTAAAGGCTGAGCTGGATAAGAGTGGGAAGGCCGGTGGTGGAATCTCAGGCCCGGAGCTTCAGCGTCTTACGCGTCGCCTGGATTCTCTGGCTACCATAGTTTCCGTTCTAGCCCAACGACCGGCTTTAACGTTGGAAGATCTGGCCATTCTGATGGGGCAAAAGGCCCAACGCACAACGGAACCCCTGGGGCCTCCTGCTAATGATAAAGAACGTATCCGCCGCCAATACGGACCGCCTCAAGAAGAATATCTGGTAAATGACCGGAACCTGGTCTGGGTCTATCCCAATGGAGTGGCCGTGTTCGACTTAAACGGCAATCTGGTGTCCCAGCATTTCAGCAGCGAATAAACTATTCCAACCATACTTTTTTAAACAGGCAGAGTCTTTAGTTAACCTTCCGGGGTTTCAGAATAACTCCCCGGCCTTTATGGCCATCTATCTGGATGAAGAAGGGGTCATCGGAGTGCAGGTGTTTCAGAAAACGAGATTCACTCGCTACCGGGGCGTTATTCAGCCACTCCCAATCAATATGAGTGTTATAGTATTTCGGCGGGACAGTGAAATAAGCTAACCCTAAGGAGGTTATGTTTTGGAAGAAATGGCTACCAAAGGATGGATCTACATAGAAATCGGGCAATCCGACCTCTACGATGCAGCGTACAAATGAAATATCATTCCATTTAACGGGAATCCCCAAGAGGGGGTCTGCGCTTCCCCAGCGGCCGGGTCCGATCAGCAAATAGGGCTTATCGGCGCCCAGATATTGGTTCAGCTCACGTATTTCACTGACTATCTGTTCGGTGTATTTGACTTCGAATGCGTCCGGTTTCACGAATACTAAATCGCGGATCGTGCGGTTTATTCCGTGACCTAAACAGATATCACTCTGACATAGGAACCGGTGTTTGGGTATGTGATCGGCGTCGGGTAATTCCCTCCGTTCATAGCTCACCATGGGTCTGATTTGCAGCAGGTAAAATTCAGCCGGTTCCTTGCGGTTCAGAGAAACGTTGGCGGCGAATTCCACTTCCACATCGCAGCCCATACCAACTTTACCCATGTGAATCACGTCCCGCAGAATTTCGGCCAGCGGGAAAACCCTCCATTTAAGAATATTGGCAAAGGTCACTACCCGGGGCCCCGGTTCCATTAAGGATTCCCGGAAATTGCGGTCGTCGAAAGAATAAACACTACCCACCAGTTCGAGAGTGCCATGCTTTTCCGCTTCCCGCAGATCAAGGCGCACCAGGGTGGAAGTTTCACCGGTGGTCAGGTCGATATTTTCCGGATTTTCCATAGAGAGAGCCCAGAAATGGGATTGTGAATTGCGAATGATGGACTTTTCATCGAAGAACTGGGGGAGAACCTCCGGCATGCGGGGACAGAAACGCAGGGCTTTTTCACCAGAAACCACGGTACGTCCTAACCCCAGTGCCACCGTGGCCAGCCCATCTTCCCGTCGCATGCGATCCTGGGGGTAGTAATTATGGGATTGGACAATGCCGGCAAAGCTGGGATAAAAAACGTTCCCGTACCGCTTGCCGATCAAGTGCTGGACAACCACACCCATTTTTTCATCCTCCGGGCGATTGCCGGTGGATTGCATGTACGCCTGGGCTTCCATGTGATAGGTGGAGGCATATACCAGCTTAATGGCATCCAGCAGTTGCTTGGTGCGCAGGTCAAGATCCTCCGCGTTGTTGGGCAGCATGAAAGTACTGTAGACCCCGGCGAAAGGTTCGAAGAGGGAATCTTCCAACAAGCTTGAAGAGCGCACCGCCAGCGGGGCTTTATGAAAGCTCAGGTAAGTACGGATTAGGCTGGTAAATTCCTCATCGAAGGTGCCGGCTAGAAAAAGTTCATCAATCTCCTGGTTGGTACTGACCCCCAATAGCTTTTCCCCCAGGTGATTCCGCTCCACGAAATCATCATAAATCTCGGTGCCGATTACGGCGAAGTTGGGAATAGAGATGTTGATATTAGGGTATCGACCCACGAAGTCGAAACGTTGGATATGGCTGATAAGAAAAGCCAGTCCCCGAGCCTTCCCCCCTAAGGAACCGCCACCGAAACGTACATAACGGATTTCCGGATCGTATGCTTCAGGATCAAAATAGGCTATGGTCGTTTTATACTGGGAAATTCGTTGCTGGTGCACCAAATCCAGGATGGTGTCACGGAGCTGTTCCCAATCTTCAAAATCATCCACCTGTAGGGGTTTGAGGACATCGGCCAGTTCAAAATAGCCTCGCACCGCCAGCCAATTGGAGAAGTGATCTCGGCGCGCATGGTACCAGATACTTTGAGCGGGAACGACTTTCAAGGCCTCTTCCAGTTCCCGTAGATCCCGGGCTCGTGCAATCTCGCGCTTATCGGGAGAGCTGAAAATCAGGTCTCCAAATCCACAATGATTAATCACGAACTCTCTTAGCCTCTGGACCAACTGGGGCGAACCTTTGTCCAGGAAGTAAGCATTTACTTCCCTTGCTAAAGTGATGTTTTCCCGATCCATGGACTGCAGCATCATGGGGACACTGGGGGTACGCTGACTAACTATTTTCAAGAAACGAATTCCGCTTTGAGGGTCCATCTGCTTGTGGCGTGGATACCGGACATCACTTATCACAGCCAGAATGTTGTTCTGGTATTTCTCATAAAACTCGAGGGCTTCTTCGAAAGTTGAAGCCAGCAGAATCTTAGGCCGCGAGCGCATGCGGTACATGCGCAGCTCATCGGTGTATTCTTTCTTCATCAAGTTGTATGTGGTCTTGATGATGATGCGGTAGATTGCCGGCAAGAACAGCGAATAAAAGCGGGGTGAATCCTCTACCACAATTATGGCCCGGGCTCCGCCCTGGAGAATATCCCGGGGGGCGTTACGCCGATCCTCGATATATTTGTTGATAGCGGTAAAAAGGGCTGAATCCCCCATCCAGTAAAAAACTTTATCGATGCCCTCTTCACTGGAGGATTGGGATCTTATCCATTCATGTTCACGAGCATTGGCAGCTAACAGAATGACCGGGATTCCTGGATAACGTTCTTGTACCAAACGACCGAACCGGTACGGGTTCATGTCGGCGATGCGTGCCATAGTGATGATCAGGTCGTACCTGATCTGACTCAAGCGTTCCAGTGCATGTTGTGCCGTGGAAACGCGTGTGACCCGCGGCGGGCTGGAGAGATTCATATCCTGGTATTCGGTGAACAGCAATTCCCCCAGCCGTCCATCTTCTTCTAGTTTGAAGGCGTCGTACAGACTGGATACGATCAGGATTTCATGAATTCTGAATTGCATCAGATTATGGTATGACAGCTTGCGGCGGATTGGAATGGCCTGGCTAGTTTGGGTCTCCATGAAAGCTCCCCTTTTCAGATGTTGGCTATAAAATGTAAATTGAAAATGCTATGTCAAAGGCCCATCTACATTACCTTGCTGGCATATTGTTTGTTCCCTAACAGCCGAAATGTATAGTACTCAAACAAAAGGATATAGGATATGGATTTTGGTATTGTTCATGAATCCCGTTTGAATGAAAAACGGGTAGCCCTTACACCCGGTGCGGCTTCGGTACTGATCCGCCGGGGACATCGGGTATATCTGGAATCGGGCGCGGGAGAAGCCAGTGGCTTTAGCGACCAGGATTATCTGGATTATGGAGTCCAGCTGGTTTATAGTCACGAGGAGATTTACCGGCGCTCCGACGTAATCCTAAAGATTCTCCCTTTGACCTTAGAATCCCTGGAGTACATGCGGGAAGGACAGGCGGTCTTCGCCTTCCAACACATGGCCATTGCTCCCCGTGAACTAGTACTTCAATTGTTGGAACGTAAAATAACCGTTTTCGGGTTGGAGATAATTGAAAGGGGAGATGGCGAGCGTCCCTTATTAGCTGCCATGGGAGAAATCGTTGGACGGATGGCGCCGATTATTGC
>CAYXZO010000014.1:37444-48326 GCA_964469505.1 uncultured Lentisphaeria bacterium
CGGGTAAACATCAATAAGGTAATGCAGTTCGCTGATGTTTTCATCGCGGCAATTCTCAAGCGGGGACAAAAAACGCCCCATCTGATCACCAGAGAAATGATCAGCCGCATGAAACCCATGTCGGTCTATATCGACTTCTCCATTGACGAAGGTGGAGTTAGTGAAACTAGTCGGCCCACTACTTTGGCGGATCCAGTTTACATTGAGGAAAATGTTATCCATTTTTGTGTACCCAATGTAGGAGCCGGGGTCAGTCGCACTGCTTCGCGGGCTCTTTCTAATATTTTAGTCGGGTTTCTGAGCGAAATCGCCGATAGTGGGGTAGATGAAGCCATCGCTCATAACCCCGCTTTGAAGCGCGGTTTGTACACTTACGGGGGAAGGTGTATGCAGGACGTAATCTGTGAACTATTCGATATAAAAGGCTGAGCTATGTTGCAACAATATCGCAAGAAAATATTCACCCCTGATGAGGCCCTGGAAGTGGTTAAGTCAGGTGACCATGTATACATCCATCCCGGCGCAGCGACGCCCAAGATTTTGGTAAATGCACTGAGTAGGCGCTTAAAAGAGCTGGAAAACGTGACCATTCTCCACATAATGACTTTTGGGGAAGCCCCCTACGCGGCACCGGAGATGGCGGCTCACTGCCGGGTGAGTTCTCTTTTCACCGGCGCCAACCTGCGCCAAGCGGTCAATGAGGGGCGGGCCGATTGGACTCCCATTTTCCTATCTGAAATCCCGGCCCTGTTTCGCAATCGCTCTCTGCCGGTGGATGTGGCCCTGATCCATGTTAGCCCACCGGATGAGCACGGATTCTGCAGTTTTGGGGTAGGGGTGGAAATCACCCAGGCTGCAGCCAAAGCGGCCAAAACCATCATTGCCCTGGTGAACAGACAGATGCCCCGGGTCCACGGTGATAATTTCATCCACATCTCCAAACTTGATCGGATTGTGGAAGCCGATATGCCGGTATATGAACTACCCCGGTTGGAGCTTTCTGAAATGCATATGAGAATCGGTCGGAACATTGCTGATCTGATCAAGGATGGAGCTACATTACAAATGGGTATTGGCGGCATTCCCGATGCTACGCTTCATTATTTAAAGGATAAAAAGGACCTGGGCATTCACACGGAGATGTTTAGCGATGGAGTAGTGGAACTTACTGAAAAAGGGATAATAAACGGAGAGAGGAAGACCCTTCACCCCGGTAAGGTGGTAGCTAGTTTCGTCATGGGTACTAAGTACGTGTATGATTTTATTGCAGATAATCCCTTCATTGAGTTTCATCCTTCGGATTATGTCAACGACCCATTCATCATTGCGAAAAACGACAATATGGTGGCTATCAACTCGGCCATTGAAGTGGACTTGACTGGACAAGTCTGTGCTGATTCAATCGGACATAAGAATTATTCGGGCATCGGCGGACAGGTGGATTTCATCAGGGGTGCCGCCCACAGCAAGAACGGCAAACCGATAATTGCTTTACCCTCCACTGCTAAGAAAGGAACTGTTTCCCGAATAGTTGCCGAACTGAGGCCCGGGGCAGCGGTGACCACCAGCCGGGGAGATGTCCACTATATCGTTACGGAATACGGCGTAGCACAGCTTCATGGAAAATGTCTGCGGGAAAGGGCTCAACAGTTGATTAATATTGCCCATCCCAAATTCCGTGATGAACTCAAATTCCAGGCTAAAAAGATCGGACTGATCTGATAGGAGATATAAGCGCGTTATTATCGATGGAGAAGCTGCGGTACCAGGCTTGCGCATTTAGAATCGGCGACTAGTTTACCGGTATCTTAAACATACCGGTCGCAGCAATTCAGGCCGGTAACCGGCATCTTGGGGTGGTAACCCTCAGGGGTCGGAAAGCTTTTATCGAAAGGGGAGAGGTATGTTTGATAAGATCCTTTTCGCCACCGATTTTTCGGAATCGGCCCACTTTGCCTTCGATTATGCGCTGGATTTGACGCAGCGCTATAATGCGCCCCTCCTAATCGTGCACGTGGCTGAACCGTTGGTGGCCCCACTGGATCTGGCCTGGGGTACTTTGAATTTACCGGAAATCGAAAAGCAGGTACAGGACTATGCGCGGGAAAACCTTGATAAACTAAAAGCTGAAGTCCCGGAAGGAATTGCAGTTGAAACTCATCTATTGGTGGGCAAACCCTGGCGGGAAATCGTGCGCTTCGCCAAGGAACAAAAAGTCGATCTGATTGTAGTCGCCACTCACGGCCAAAGCGGTTTTTCCCATGCCCTGTACGGCTCCACTGCGGAAAAGATTGTACGCAAGGCCTATTGCGCCGTTCTAACCGTGCGGCATCCGGAAGTTGAATTTGAGATGCCTTGAAGATTGGGTTTTTAGGTTAAGAAATCTCCGTTAGTTCCGATAGTAAAAGTAAATGCATTTCTCTCGTAGGGCGTTGGTAATCAAAGGATTGCGGGGACCTGCGAGGGACGTTGATATTGAGGTTTGAACGCCAAGTGAAAGGGCAAAACTCATGAGAGTGCTTCTGTCCTGCCTGTTTGTTCTATCCTTGGGCTTCCAGACTCAACTGCTGGCACAACACGAGGGCTCAATTACCACCAAGGCTGATACAGTGGTGCAAATGGAGAATACCGCTGAAATGGCTGCTACGGAAGAAGAGAGTGTACCGCCAATCTGGTTAGTTATTCCATTTATGCTCTTGTTAGTGCTGATTGCCATCGGACCGCTATTCTTTCCCCATTTCTGGGAGCACCATTACCCCAAAATATCCCTAGGTTTGGGGGGTTTGGTGGTGCTGTATTATCTGTTGGCCATACCCCATGGCACCCATGCCATGAGCCACACGCTTGAAGAGTACATCTCTTTTATGGCGCTGTTGACAGCGCTGTTTGTGGCCGCTGGCGGGATTCTGATTCAGATCGATAGACCTGGACGTCCCTTGTTGAACGGCGCCATCCTCTTTTTTGCCGCCATCCTTTCCAACTTAATTGGGACCACCGGGGCTTCCATGCTCATGATTAGACCTTATATGCGGGTAAATGAGGGGCGGTTGAAACCATTTCATATCATCATATTTATCTTTATCGTGAGCAACATAGGTGGAGGACTGACCCCAATTGGAGATCCACCCCTTTTTATGGGGTTTTTAAAAGGGGTACCATTCTTCTGGGTTATCGGCCATGTTTGGCATATCTGGTTGGTGACGATCCTATTGATCATCGGGCTACTGATGTGGTTTGATAGTCGCATAATCAGTGCCGCATCTCATCGAGAGTATTCGGGCACAATCAAATTTAAGGGGCTGAAAAATGCGGGCTATTTGGCGATTGTGATTATTGCCGTTTTCCTGGATCCGGCGGTAATCAGCGGTTTCCCCAGCTTGCAGGAGTATCTACATGTACCATTCGGTATCCGGGAAGTAATCATGTTCACCGTGGCCTGGCTTGCTTATAAGACTGCCGACCCCGAAGCTCTGAAAGGGAATGAGTTTAATTTCGAACCAATTAAAGAAGTAGCTTTCCTTTTCGCCGGGATTTTCGCAACCATGGTCCCCGCTCTCCAGCTCATTGCTGATTATGCCCACCAACACGCCGGATCGTTCACGGTCTCTAAGTTTTACTGGTTTACCGGAGGGCTTTCGGGCGTTCTGGATAACACCCCCACATACTTGAATTTTCTTGCAGGCGCTCTAGGAAAGTTTGGTCTATCGATCAATAGTCTGGAAGAAGTAAGGCATTTCGCGGCGGGTGCGGTGACTTCACCTGTTCCTGGAGACGTGTCCTCTGCCGTTTATCTTGTAGCGATAAGTGTGGCCGCAGTGTTCTTCGGAGCCATGACCTATATCGGCAATGCGCCCAATTTCATGGTGAAAAATATCGCCGAACAAATGGGAGTGAACGTCCCCACCTTTTTGGGGTATGTATTTAAATATTCACTCCCCATTTTAATTCCCATCTTTACAGTTATTTGGTTATTGTTCTTCAATTATTAAGGAGGACCGATAATGGCACGTAAAATCCAGGAGACATTGGAGAATAATCATAAAGGATTCGTCCGGCTTAATTCAATTTATTTACCCTTTCATTTTGAATTGATAAGTGTTTGGATAGGAAAAGAGATGTCCCTCTTAGATGTACCCGAACAAATAGCTGATTTTACGCCGGGAAGTGATGTGGCTATTCGCGAAGGTGAACATTACACCAATATCGTTCTGCGGAAGCATAAGAATCTACAGAGAGAATACGGACATTACCGGGGACATGTTGTTCTTTGCTGTGCTGAAAAGGGATCAGATATCTTCAATCCTGAGAATCGCTACTTCCTGAAACTCAGTTTCCGTGATGATTCGGACGAAGTGCAAATTGAGAAAGTCACCGATCCTTTCAACTTGTAAATGCTGTCTGTGATCATATCCTGAGCATAGGTACCGGTGGACTTTGACACTTACTGGCTGCTTTTTATAGCCTTGGTATTTGGCCTAGGGGAGAAACTTCCCCCTAGCCGAAGATATTACATGAACTATGTGGCTTTGGGGGTCTGTTTCGCAGCCGGAGTGTTGGATATGTCCACCTACGGTATTCCCTTAATTGCTGCTGTATTATGGCTCCAATTTATTACCTATTTCGGCGGGCGTTTCGTGCGACCCGCTCGCCAGGCCGGTTTTTTCCTTTTATCAGTTTGGTTGCTTGTAGCACCGTTTCACGCGCCCCCAAGTTCCCTCCGACTGTTTTTCTTTAGTACTTTGCATTTGATGCTAGTGGTGGGGATGGAAATCCTGGTTTATCGGGGGTTGTCTGGAACTAGACGACGCTGGGAGGTCATGTCCCTCGTGCTGGCAGCCCTATGGTTCATTGTCGTCTGGCGCTTATGGCCTCGAATTGATCTTTACACCGCGCTGCTGTTCTGGTTGATAATTTTCATAGTCGGTCGTTTAGTCCTATTCCACCAACGTGGTTATTTACCTCTCCCATTAGCTGGTTTCTATGGTTTGGTATTGGTGGTGGAAATTGCTCTTTTTAGATGCTTGGATACCTTACCTCCGCAGTTCCTGGTCGTAATTCCTGGTGTCATTCTGCTGTCAGTGGCTTTTATGGCAAAACATTTTGCCTTGGCTTTCTCCAGTTTGTTTTTGGGTCAGATTTTGACTTGGCTTTGGACATCGCCCCAGCTACCACCCGAATGGGCTTTTCCACTAGGGGCGGGAATTTTGTTTGCCGTGATTGTTAGCCTGTCAGGAATGGCGGAAAATGACTCGACTAAGCCCCTTACTTTTAATGCCTTACAGGGGCTAGGGCGACAGCGCCCTAGAGTGGGAGCAGCTCTGATGATTTTGCAAGCCGCTTTTGCAGTGCTGCCGTCATTTCGACTAACATGTGCAAACTATTGGTTTCCCTACGAGTGGTATGTTATCGGGCAATTGCTTTGGTTACTCAAGCTGGGTATGTGCCTATACCGTCAGCCGTCTGAAAACAGAGCCCGTATTTTGCGTCCCTCTTTGAGCGTGTGGATCCTGACGGTGGGACTGTTGCTGTTCATCGGGGCTTTCACGGCATCCCGGCTGCTTCAGTGGATGGGGCTTTTTAATTAGGGATTGGAGAGGCCTATGAAAATTTATACTCGTCAGGGAGATGGGGGCTTGACTCGGTTGGGTAATGGGCGGAGAGTGCCGAAGAACCACCCCCAGGTTCAAGCTTTCGGTGTTTTGGACGAGTTGAATAGCGCTCTGGGATGGGCCAAAGAATGGTTACCGGACGGTCGCTGGCACCAGGAATTGATTCAAATCCAGAATCTGTTGTTTACCGTGGGTGCTCTTCTGGCTCATGCTCCCAAGGCCTTGAAACCCACCCCAGAGGACATAGCAGCATTGGAAAAATGGATCGATGCATATACAGCGGAGTTGCCGCCGTTGCGTCGCTTTATCCTGCCGGGGGGCTCCCGAGCCGCCGCAGCTTTGCATATGGCGCGGGCAATCTGTCGTAGGTCTGAAAGAATGGTGGTGGAACTGGAAAACGGCGATTTGCCGCCGCCAGAGGTCAAAGCCTATCTCAACCGGCTTTCGGATTATCTGTTTGTTTTGGCCCGCTATATGTTATTCCTGGAAGGCAAACCGGAACCCACCTGGCCGCCTGAAAAAGAAACTTCTACCTGATATCCAGTTCTGCCCTCAACAATACCGCTTCACCAATAATATCCATCTCAACCGCCCGGCGAACATTGTTCAGAATTTCATTCACCTGTTGGTAGTCGGAGCTGACGGCGGCCACCACCAGGCAGGCCCGCTGCCATTTATCCTGGTAGCCGATTTCGGCAATGGCCACTTTGAAACGTGCCGGCAGGCGGTCCTTTAAGCGCCGGAGTACGCGCCGCTTTTCCTTAAGGCTGTGGGCTTGGGGTAGGTGCAGCTCGATTTCGAGGGTTCCCAGGTAGTATCGGTTGTCCATTTAGTTACCTTATCTGGTACTCACGAACGGAATATCCAATTTATCCAGGTTGAGCAACACCTGGAATTGTTTTACGTGGAAATCTCTTTGTCCATTGCGATAGGTTAGGGCCGGGTAATATAGTTCCAACGGCCCTAAGGAGAGAAAAGGAGATAATACCATTACCGGTTTCCATCCGGTATTCCCCGGTTCCTGAGCCAGGGCGGCCCCGGCGAAGATATTCAGGATATAGAACAACCGGGAAGTGGCAGCTGAAAGCCCGATTAAGTTTTCAGCTCCCGGTACCGGTTCGTGTTCTTGAGCTACGAAACCGGGAAGACTGAACAAACTAGAGTAACCGAACTTTCCTCCCGGACGAAAGGGGGTATCACTTGAGTGGGTTAGGAAGTAGACCCTTTCCAGGTTGGGATCAATATCGGAGGAATAGTAAAAGTATTCCTGCGTAGGTACCTCGCCCCAGGTGGTGCCCAGGAAGTAGCGTGTGTCGAGCCTTCGTTTGTTTCCTAGTGAAAAGGTATGTCGAATCAGGAAAGCTGTTTTGCCGTAGGGGTTCTTATCCCCTCTACGGTAACCAATAGTGGTTTGAAAAGTAATGGAGGGCCTAGAACTGCGTTTATCCTTATGTTGGTACCACTGAAAAATAAGCTTATCGAAACGCCCTTTTTCCCAAACAGCCGCATCCAGATAATGCAGAGTATCGCGACCTTGATCAAAGGGAACGGACAGACCGGCCGGGGTTATGGCTTGTCTCAAAGCTCCCAGCTTGATGGTCGTGGTGGGATTCCGGAAGCTCATTTCTACCCGCCCTTGCCGGTAGGTCCAGGAATAATGTCCGCGGTAAGACAATGTTAGTACTCGTTTATTGGCCAGATAAAAATTCTGCTTGGCACCGCCCGCCCAGGTGATTTCATGGGAAACTAACCCGTATGAAGCGTAAATCCACCAGGACCGATTCAGCGGCGGAGGTCCCCCTCTGAGCAATATCATTCCCGGGATCAGACCATCCCGTTCGTCGTAGGTCAGCCAGGGATACAGCCACAAATCGTAGCGGTTGCCGCGGCTTATGGGTAACTCTAACCAGTGGATTGATAAAGGCGGAATGGTGTAATTGTTAAGGCGGTTCATCTCCGGTACGACCAGCTCCGGATCCAGAACAACTTTCTTGATTTCAAAGGGAACCTGTAAGCGAGTCACAAGGCGGCCTTTAAACGGCTCCAGCCAAACGATTTTTTTCTGCTCTTGAGGACCTTCTAATCCCACTGGACAGGGTGCAGCAAAATCACCGTGGTTAATGACAACGACTTCCACTTGCCGTGGTCCGCGGTGGCTTACTTTTTCGAGGGCAAAATCCAGTTTTCCCGTGGAATTAATTAACCCGTCAAAATACCAATCCAGTGTCTTGCCGGTCACTTCTTCGAATACAGCCTGTAAATCTTCAGGATAGGGGTGCTTAAAGGCCCAACGCCGGAAGTACACATGCCAGGCGGAATCGATCAGGGCTTCACCCAGGTAGGCATGAAGCATTTTGGTAGCCACCGCCGTTTTCTTGTAAACCATGGCACCATAATTACTACGGCTGAAGGCCTCTGAGGTCAATCCCGGGGGCTGGTCACTTTTGGAATTGGCACTGGAGTAATAGGCTAGCTCATCTATAAGGTCGAAAGTCATATCAGGAACAAAGGATTTTACCAGTTTATTGAGAAAGGGCTTGTTATCTTTTTTGAACCTGATCAGCAGATCATCTCGATACTTCGTTCGCCAGTAACGAGCTTCAGCATAGGAGTTTAAGCCTTCATCTAACCAAGGATGCTCCCGTTCATTGGACCCGGACAGACCATAAAACCAGTTATGTCCCACCTCGTGCATGATGACATCTTCCAGCATAGTTTGAAACGGCATTTTATTTATGACTGTGATCATGGGGTATTCCATCCCTCCTCCGGCTGAGAAGTCGCCATCAACGACTGTTACTGAGGAGTAGGGATAGGGCATAAACCAACGGCTGTAATATTTAACCGCGTCATGGATATATTCGATGGAGTGACGGAAATTCTTGAAATTACTAGGTAATACATAAGAGTACAAAGCCACCGGTGCCCGACCTGCAGGGCGATAGTAACCTTTCAATACCAAGTAACGTTTGTCGGCGAACCAGGCAAAATCATGGACCCGATTCTGGCGAAAAGTAATGGTTTTGAAGACGCTATCGCTGGGGGGAATCCCTTGTTTGATAAGTGCCTGCAATGTATCCAGCTTAATCTTTGGGTGCGCCAATAAACTGTCTCTGAGCCGGTTGCCAAAAGCGGCCAGCTCCTCCCGCCACTGAATTTCACTGGAATCCTGTAATACCCCTGTCGCCGCAACCCGGTAATTGCGTGGCACGGTGATATGGACGGTGAAATCTCCCCACTCGCTGTAAAATTCGCCTTGATCCAGGTAGGAAATAGGATGCCAACCATAGCGGTCATACACCGCTGGCTTGGGATACCATTGGGTGCATTCGTAATGCTGATCTTTATGTCCGAAACGGGAAACGGACAATGGAACCTGTATCTCGAATTTCAGCTTAAAAACCATCGAATCCCCTGGGGACAAAGGTGCGGGCAGGGGAAAATAGGCCACATCCAATGTATCCGGCGCTTTGTAACGCCATTTGATAGGTTTGCCATCACCTGAAACATCCTTAATCTCGATCCAGCCCCGGTCCTCGGGAGCCAGATTGGCAAAGCGTCGGCTGCCGAATTTCTTCTTCTGACGAGCCAGCGGAGTCTGGTCGTTTTTATAGGCATTGGGCCACAGATGAATCCAGAGATAGGTCAAGGTATCTGGAGAGTTGTTGTAATACACGAAGGTCTCTTTCCCTGTCAAACGATGCTGCTCATCATCCAGTTTGACCCAGATCTCATACCGGACGTACTGTTGCCAATAATTAGCTACTGCCACACTGGAGAGTAGTAAGAATAGCAGAGAGCGCATAGGGAATTACTCCTCACTGAAAAAGGTGTTGTTTTGTTTGTTTGTCTTGAGTGTAAATGACACTGTCTTGGGCAAAAAGCAGCTTTCTTCATTAATAGCTGAACCAATGATTGAGTTTAAGCAGAATCACGTGGTCTGCCGGAGCTGCTGATAGATCTTGGATATCGTCCAGGAATCGAAATTCTCCTTGATCGGTGAAATTGGTGCGGCCCTGCGACCAAACCAGATAGAAGGTAGATCCTGCCGCGTATTCCCACCGGAGAACCAGGTTAGAACGGAATTGTTGAAAATTGAAATCGTATCCGCCCAAATCCGATATCGACTCGAACCGATCCTCGTACCTATCGGCTCTTGGATTCGTCACCAGTTTAAAATGGTCATAATGACCAGCCGTGATGAATGGCATTCCGTAGAATTGCAAGGACAACTCAGGTGTAAGCGTCAGATTAAGGCGGGTAACTAACAGAGCGGTTTTTTGATGCAATCGACCTAGAAGTGGAAACGTTCCTTCGGAATTGTCGGACTCACCAAGGTACTGACGATCATCTGTTTGATACATCAGGCCGGGGTTCAGCGAAAAACTGAATCGCTTTAAAACCTGTACTGACACCGAAGGGAATACGTTGAAATGTCCGAAACCTTCCACGTCTTGGCCGTAATTTATGTTAAGGCGTAGAGTTACTTCCTTACGGGGATCGGAATAGAACCCGCACCAACTGTTCCAACCGGCAGGTATTTTGAGTGCTGGCCCACCCCGAAGGATAAAAGGGTCCAAACGTTCCCACTGGTGATTAAAACCGCCATAAAACCCCCAATAATTCAATAATTGGAACCCAAAATTGAAATTAAAGCCGCCTCCCAGATCCTCATTTCCAAAATTAGTCGCGCGCCAGGTGTTGGCGTTGAAATTATACCGACGTAGAAAACGACCGGGCTGGAATTCAAAGTATCCGACCCAGACAAAGCCGGCGATAAAATCCGTATTGCGCATATAGCCGATTTCGTTGCTGTCAAAACCGGGGGTCCTAAAGATTACACCAATCGCCCCTCGCCAATTGCCACTGATCTTACTGATATTGCTTACCCCAGAAAGTCCTTCCAGATGTGTCAAAGCAGAATCAACCTGCAAATGAGCGGCATCCGGGCGTTGGAAGTAACGTGCTGATGAGAGCTGATCTTTAAGCAAAGCGCTGGGCGAACCGGTCAGTTGACTGGCTGCCAAGCGCAGATCGAATTGGAAACGATCCTGTGCCCAGCGGTGGGTGATATCTACTCCCATGGTGGTAGCGGTACGGTGCAAGTCCTCAAACGAACTGTCAGGAATGTCACGCATAAGTTGGGTAACGATGCCGCCGATAGCGGTCCGCCCGCGGTTCATATCTTTACGTACACGGCCCACCAGGAAATTTGTCCAGGGCTCAACCAGCTCGCTGTGCTCCACAGAATCAGCCCACACCAGGGCTTTTTC
>CAYXZO010000015.1:0-48293 GCA_964469505.1 uncultured Lentisphaeria bacterium
TGATGTATAAAACTGGATATCGACGGGATATAAGGACTTAAAGAGCAGCGAATGCTAATAAACCTCTTTCCTATGTCCAATTTTTAATATGTGTATTTTCTTCGATTCCCAATCAACATCGAATAGTACTCTATAATTTCCAATCCTGAGCCGGTAATCAGCCACCGGGTGGTTTTTTAAGTGTTTTATGTCTCCAATGGCTGGAAAATTCCTTAACTGTTCTATTCCCTCTTTAATTCTCGGCAGATTTTTAGGAACTATCTTTCTTAAATCTTTAAGGACACTTCTAGCATAAACCAGTTCAAACATTCAACTCATTCCAGATATCATCGTGGCTCAGAACGTCTCCCTGTTTTATCTCTTTTCTTCTTTCCTCTATTTCTTTTCTGATTTTGTTATACTTGGACTGGTTCAACAATAATTTTAAGAAATAATTAACTTTTTCCTTATCACTCTTATCCAATTTTTCAAGCAGTTTTATCTCCGTTTGACTCATATCGCCTCTCATTCCCACCGCAAACGTTTATTTAACCCTTTCGTCCCTGGCTAGTTTATATGATTACATCCTGGAGACAAATTAAAATTCCAAAAACCTTTTTGCTCAATAGCATTTCCAAACACAACTAACAGCAAATCACAATTGTGAAAATCATTCACATTCCGCTTCATTCACCTCAGTTCATTTTAAACCTATGCCCTCACTCTATCTCATACCTCACCACAAACGGCTTCATCCGCTCCTGGATGGCCTGGGTGAGGCGCTCGCGGTCAGCTTCATCGGGTAATTTGAACTTGACGTAGGTACCATGGACAGGATGGGGACCGACTTCAACCTCAACCTTTTCCGGTAAATCAGCCAGTAGCTCAGAGAACGCCCGCCGGGCTGCATCCCAACGTAGAGCCGGTTTGAAAATTTTACCCACCGGGGTGACATCGATCTGGGGCACAATGTAGATTTCCTTGGGCAAAGCCGCCCGCTCGGCGATTTTCTCGGCCAGATAGCTTTTCAACTCCCCTTCACTGACGCTTTCTCCCGGTTTCAAAGTCACGTACGCCACGGGCACTTCTCCAGCATAAGCGTCAGGCTTACCCACCGCTGCCGCTAGCGCCACCGCCGGGTGCTCATACAACGGTTCTTCGATCCAGGCCGGATCGATATTATGCCCGCCACGAATGATCAGGTCCTTGGCGCGGCCCGTGATCCAGAAATAACCTTCCTGGTCCATACGCCCCAGATCGCCGGTATTGAACCAGCGCTCCTCACCAATCCAGATGCCCTGGTTATGTTCTTCCTGAACATAGCCGGGAAAAACATTAGGCCCTTTGATGACGATTATTCCTTGCTCATCGGGTTCCGCATCCCGTACGTAATTGCCCTGTTCATCCAGGATAACCGTTTTCATGGGTTGGTAGGGAAAACGCAAACCGATGGACCCGACCCGCCGTTCGCCGTCCCGGGGATTAACCGCGCTGGCGCAAGCTCCTTCGGTCAAACCATAGCCTTCCAGGATCTTAATCCCCGTTTTGCGTTCGAAAGCCCGGAAGGTTTCCACCGGCATGGGCGCGGCGCCACAAATGGCGTACTTCAAAGTGGTCACGTCAGTACCTTCGGTGGGAACCTGCAGCAGCGCGCTGTAAACGGTGGGCACGGCACTGAAAAAAGTCCCTCGATAATGTTCCACAATGCGGAAGAAATTCTTAATGACTTCCGGGTCCCGGAATCCTGCCGGCCCCAACAAAACCACCGTGGCTCCCCGAGCGAAGGGCGCCAAGCCCGTCACCAACACGGCATTAACATGGAAAAGCGGTAGCCCGCAGAGAAAAACGTCTTTGTCCGAAATATCCACCAGTATGTCCATGGCCCAGGCATTGTGAATCTCCATGAAATGGGTATGCTGAGCCAGTTTGGGCACGCCGGTGGTGCCGCCAGTGTGGAAATAGGCGGCGATGTCATCGGGAGCGATCTTACGCGGAGCTTCCAGGTGATCGGCGGGAAAATCATTGATAACGGCGTCATAACTGATAATGCCTCGCTGCGGATCGCCGGGACCGGCCACCTGGACCACTTTCTCCAACGAAGGAACCTTGTCCCTTATCTGCTCCACTTTATCCCAGATATCCGTGCCGGGTTGCGGTCCTAAAGCCACCAGCACCTTCGTGCCCGCTGCCTTGAGAATACCAGCAATGGCCGCCGGTTGTAACAGGGGATTAATGGGGTTGATAATTCCGGCCAGCTCGCCACCCCACAGCAGAAAATGGGTCTGGGGCAGGTTGGGCAGCAGAAAGGAAACCACGTCCCGAGGACCTATTCCCAACGAATGGAGGAAGTTGGCAGTCTGGTGGATGCGCCCGATTAGCTGAGCGTAAGTCAGGGTGATGGGTTCTTTGTAAGCAGCACCGTTACGGATAAAATGCAGGGCCGGTCGGTCTTCCCGTCCCTTAGCGCCGGCCAGAATCATTTCATATGTGCTGGAATAAGGAATGGCCTCCTCAATGGGAGTTTCCTCCAGTTTCTCAATATCCTGAAGCGTGGCGATCCGCATTTCAATCCCTCCCGTATTAAAACTTTCTTTATCGGATTACTTGCTATTAGCCCTTCACGACGGAATGCAGAAACTCCCGCAACTTCTGGTTGGTGAATTCCGGTTGCTCCAGCGCCGCCAGATGGGCAGCGTCAGGAATCACCTCTAAGCGGGCGTTGGGAAGATTCTGGACCATAAAATCACTCTCCGCCGGCAACCGAGCCTGGTCCAGGGCTCCCCGCATCACCAGGGCAGGAATGGTGATTTTTCCCAGATCGGCCGATAAATCACTGCGCTGGAAAGTAGCCAGCGCGGCTCGGTACACTCCTTCTACGTCCAACTGGCGGAATTTCTCTTTCCAATGCGCCACCAATTCAGGTTTCTGTTGCTGAGTGGTCGGCGCGAAAAATAGGTTGATGAGCTTGTCCATCACCTGGTCAATCATACCGGCCCGCACTGCTTGGGCCAATCCCAGATAAGCTTGTTGCAAGGCGGGCACTTCCCCCTGAGCGGTGGTATCCATCAGAGTGAGGGAAGCCACGCGCTCGGGGTATTTCAAAGCCAGCCGCAGGCCTAACATACCACCTAGGGAAAGTCCCACCCAGTGGACCTTATCCACCTGCAACTCGTCTAGCAGGGGAATGAAATCTTCCACCATTTCTTCTATCGTCCAATTCTCGTGGGATGGGTAACCTGAGCGGCCATGGCCCCGGGTATCTACATTGATGGTGAAAAACTCATCCGCCAGACCTTCGGCCTGAGCCGCGAACATCTCCCGGTCACATACCAGGCTGTGTGAGAACAGAACTGCCGGGCCTTCACCGGCAGTTTCATAATGCAGACTAAAGCCATTCACCTGAACGTCGGGCATACTCGTCTAGCCTCCGATTTAATGTCCTGCAGTATGTATGGTTGCTTTTTACGGCTTCAGCGCAAAAAGCAATAATTACATTTGGTGCAACCCCACAAGGTGATCTCTGCGTAAAGCCACCGGGGGACCTATTATTTCTTGCAATAGTACAGCCGCCGCCAGAGGATTGTGAGTACGCAGTATTTCCTGCAACTCTTGCAGCGTGGTGATTTCTTTCTCCTCAACCACGGTGCTGGCTTTGCCCACTGTTGTACGAGTACCTTCCTGAAAAATTGGTGAGGGCATTTCAGAGGGTTGAGTTTTTTGCTCTTCAACTGGTTGGGCGGATTCAGATGGAAGAGGTGGTTTTGCAGGAGGAACGGGTTCGGCATTCAGAACTTGAGGTTCGGGGGCCGGCTCTTCCGTTTCCGGCAGCTCCCCTTCCAACGCCTTCAGCAAACTTTCCAGGGAGAACCTACCGGGGGGCTTCTTGGCCGGACGCT
Organism: uncultured Lentisphaeria bacterium; assembly: GCA_964469505.1. Taxonomy (GTDB): domain Bacteria; phylum Fidelibacterota; class UBA8477; order UBA8477; family JABMPR01; genus CAYXZO01. The sequence goes on from CAYXZO010000015.1 coordinate 3,876, forward strand.
CGGTTGGTGTGTGAGGCCCCGAGGGGCGATTTTTTTGCTCCGCTGCCTCACGCTTCCGTTGTATCAGACTGCTTACCAGCAGATAGATGATAAGAAGGACTATCCAGCCGAGGCTGTCCATTATACGGCTCTGATTATAATCGTATCAATAACCATTGTTGTACCGCAGTTCTGGATTGGGAGACCGGAGGCCGGAGGTTGGAGGACGGAGACCAAAAGCGGGCAACAGGAGAATGAAAAGACTGTATAAGACTCCGAGCCATGCCCCCAGCAACTCCGTGGTTTCTTTCTTTTGGACTTGGTACCTGGAAGTTGGAATTTCATGAAAAAGGTCTAACCGTTAGTTCCTGGTTGCGTCATTTTTTCTCCTTGCCGGTAGTACCGCCAGCCAGCTTATCGCGCATTGCGGTATCGGCCTGGATATTCTGCAGGCGGTAATAATCCATCACTCCCAGATGACCCTCACGGAAAGCTTCGGCGATGGCTTTAGGGATTTCAGCCTCGGCTTCCACCACTTTAGCACGCATCTCCTGCACCTTGGCTCGCATCTCCTGCTCCAGCGCTACCGCCATGGCCCGACGTTTCTCAGCCAGGGCCTGGGCGATGTTCTTATCGGCGTTGGCCTGATCCATTTGCAATTGGGCGCCGATATTCTTACCCACATCCACATCGGCGATATCGATGGAGAGAATTTCAAACGCCGTACCCGAATCCAGCCCTTTGGCCAGTACATTCTTGGAAATGATATCGGGATTTTCCAGCACTTCCTTATGGGTTGTGGAAGAGCCGATGCCGCTCACAATACCTTCACCAACTCGGGCGATGACCGTTTCTTCTCCAGCTCCCCCCACCAGGCGTTCGATATTGGCTCGAACCGTTACTCGAGCGATACAGAATAGCTGGATGCCGTCTTTAGCCACCGCAGAGACCCGGGGGGTTTCAATCACCCGGGGGTTGACGCTCATTTTCACCGCATCCAACACGTCCCTACCGGCTAAATCGATGGCGGCGGCTCGCTGGAACGGTAAGGGAATATTGGCCTTATCGGCGGAAATCATGGCCAGCACTACCCGTTCCACGTTACCACCGGCCAAGTAATGGGCTTCCAACTGCTCGGAGGTGATATCCAAACCGGCTTTGCGGGCGTTGATCAAAGCCCCGACAATCAGCGGGGGTGGAATCCGCCGCAAGCGCATACCAATGAGGGTGAACAAACTGATGTACACCCGCGCGGCGGCGGCGCTGATCCATAATCCCACCGGTATGAAATAGAAAAACAGAAAAATGAAAGCTAATAAGCCGATGAGTAAAAAGATTAAAGGCAAAGTATCCATAAGACTTATACTCCTGTTTGTTGAGTAATATCCACGGGCTCCACGATTACCCGTGGCCCGTTAACTTCTATGACTTTAATGCGGGTGCCGGGATTGACCCACTCGCCCAAGGTAACAACATCGATTCTACGTTTCCCGATACGGGCAATCCCTGCCGGCCGCAATTTGGTAATCGTAACACCTTCTTGACCAACCAGCTCTTCCAGCCCCAGGTCCATCGAATAGCCGTCCTCACGATTTTCCTGTTCCGCCAGGCTGATGCGGCGCCAGACACGTGAGCTGGCCATACCTCTGGCCAGAACCACTACTCCCACTATGCCACCGGCGATGGAGATGGTAAGCCCCAGAAGAGCCATATTAATCTCTTTGGGCGTGGGCGTTTCTGGCACCAGCATTCTGAAAAGTCCATACAGCATAACGAATATTCCTCCGATACCCACCACGCCAAACCCGGGGATGGCTAGTAATTCAATGACCAGCATAGCCACTCCGACGAGCATTATCAACAGATCGGTTATACTCGCCAGATCGGCGATGATGGAGGTGGAGAAAAAGAGAACCAGCGCCAGTAGTCCCAGAGACCCAGGAACTCCCCAGCCGGGACTTTGTAACTCAAATAGCAAGCCTAAAAAACCCAGGGTCATCAAAAGGGAACTTACGATGGGGTTGGTAAGGAACCTGACGATTTGTTCCGACCAGGTGGGTTTCAGCATCACCACTTCACCGTGGTGCCAGCCGTAATGCTTCAGAATTTCACTAAGGCTGTTCATTTCGTAGTCGGCCATGTGGTACTTCAAAGCCGTTCTAGTGCGTAAAGTCAATAATTTACCGGGTTGAGCCCCTTCCACGTCCGTTAAGAACAAAGTATCGCCGGGAGCCACTACCAGGGTATCGATATCTAGACTTTCATCTACCATAGCCATGGCAATACGTCCATTGCGCCCCTTAGCTTCCGCCGTAGCCGCCATTTCCTCCCGCATATAAGATTGGGCCTTTTCACTGGCCTTGTTCATCTTGATATCCACCACGGTGGTTGCCCCCAAGGTGGCTCCTTTCACCATAATGATGGTATCACAGGCCAAACTGATCAGCGCTCCAGCGGAAATGGCTCGCGCGTTGATAAAGGCAATAGTTAATAGATCCGATTTAAGCAGCGCATCCCGGATTTCGGTAGCGGCATCCACGCGCCCGCCAAAAGTGTCCACGTCTAGAATAATGGCCTTGCCGCCTTTTTTGTTTAATCCCTCTACCTCCCGGGAGATAAAATGCGCCAATCCCATATCGATGGTGCCCTGCACCGGAATGACATACACCTGCCCGTGAGCCGCCACCCCCCACAGCAGGCAAAAATAGAAAACTACCCGGAGTAGCTTCATGGTTAACCCACCTTCATATACATGGGTTAAAATTAGCCCATCACGCCGCTAATGAAAACGGAATATTGGACTTACCGATGGGAAAACTCCTATCCGACAGGTGACAGAAAAAACCTGAGAACGGAACGACTATTGTCAGATAATTACCAGGCTTTAACCAGCTCCATTACAATGGGGCCGTATTTGGTCTGGGATTCTATCCGTCGTGGCAAATGTGGTTTATTGTAATCCAACATAAGGTAGAGCTTTACTTCATGCTTTTCCGCTTTGCGGCTGCGGGCAATGGGTTCTAACCGGAAAACTTTGTATTTGCTCCGGAAGCGTCCTAACTGGGTTACTTCCTCCACCACCAAACGCAACAACCCGACTGAACGCCCATCCAAGAACGGGTACCGCAAGGTATCTCCCACCCGGAGTTCCGTATTCTGAAGTTGGCGCAGAAGTGAAGGTAAATCCAACAGTTCGGCGGGAACCGGTTGATCTTTACGAGGCGGGTTCCACTCCCATCCACGAGGTGTGAGTTGCGCCTGATAGCGCCGGTGGTACCGACCTTGGTGATAGGCTCGTAAGTGTTGCACCAGCCGCCCTTTCTTAATATCCCAAACTCCGGCTACCGTGTCACGTAGCTGCCAGAGGGCATTCAACCAGCCAGCCGAAGTAAAAAACATTGTACCAATGCGGAGTGAATCCCGCCTGACATAATCAATCTGGGCCTTACCGGCTGAGATGAAACGGTACTTAATTCTGAAACGCAAATGGTCAACCGTCTCGCCCTTGTTGTCAGCACCCCGGACAGCAGTCAATAACCAGAAAAGCAGACTTAATCCGACCATCATCTTTAGCCAACCCGCTGCGGGGGTGGTCTTAGACATTGAGACTGTGATTTCAGATTTCATTTCACCTGGGCAATTAACGGTGGTGACCTAAATTTCGTTGTGGTTCAGCGCACATCTCAGCGATTGTTTTATTTCTCCCTGGCAGGACTCTCAGGAGTCGTGGTGAATATGGCGGCATTGTGGTTTCTGGTGCAGACACTTCATTTTCCTTATCTGCTGGCTTCCCCTTTCGCCATTCAAACGGCTATCCTCAACAATTTCATCTGGAACGATCGTTTCACCTGGCGCGATCGAGTACAAGGTTCAGGACTGCCCTCGTGGTGGCACCGGCTTTTGAAATTCAGTCTGGTCAGCTGGATTGCCGGAGGGGTCAACTGGCTGTTATTGGCGACGTTTGTAGAATTATTGGGAATACACTACCTAGTATCAAATCTATTGGCCATCGTCTTGGCAGCCGCCATCAACTACTTTCTCAACGATCGCTGGACTTTCCGCCCCTCATCCTGATCTGGAGTTAGGATTCAAGACCCGTTTTGCTCCACAGCGAATTGCAACTCATAAAGTTTCCGATACAACCCGCCCTTAGCTAAAAGCTCTTCATGGGTGCCTTGTTCCACGATGCGCCCGCCACTTAAAACCACAATTAAATCGGCATGCAGCACGGTGGACAACCGATGGGCGATTACTAATGTGGTTCGATTCTGCATCAGCTGCTCGATAGCGGCCTGAACTAATCGCTCCGATTCGGTATCCAGGGCGGAGGTAGCTTCATCCAGGATTAAGATGGCGGGATCTTTAAGCAAAGCCCGGGCAATGGCCAGACGTTGTCTTTCTCCACCTGAAAGGGTAACACCGTGCTCCCCCACTACCGTGTCATATCCCTGAGGCAAGGCGGAAATAAAGTCATGGGCATTGGCTTTGCGGGCCGCTTCTTCTACTTCTTCCAAAGTAGCTTCCATACCGTAAGCAATGTTGTGGCGGATAGTGTCGTTGAACAGCACCGTCTGCTGGGAAACGATCCCCAGTTGACGTCTCAAGGAGCGCCGGGTTACCTGCCTGATATCGTACCCATCGATGTAAATAGCGCCGGCGGTTACATCGTAAAACCGAGGGATTAAGTCCACCAGGGTGGTTTTGCCGGCCCCGCTGGGCCCCACCAGGGCCACCACCTGTCCCTTGCGGATGGTCAGATTAATTTCCTTGACCGCAGGAATCTTTCCCGCCGGATACTGGAATGAAACATTCTCGAAACGAATCTCTTCACTGAAAGGTGGTAGTTCCAAGGCCCCTTCCTGATCCCGGATAGCGGAAGGCTGTTCCAGTTGTTCCAGAACTCTGCCCGCGGCCGCCATTCCGGCTTGGAACTGTACATGGGCCTGGGCCAACAAGCGCACCGGTTGATAGATGGTGAAAAGGAGAACTATGAACCGCACAAAGTCTTCTCCGGTGGCGGTTTTATACTTCAGCACCTGCAACCCACCGAACCACAACAATCCCGCCGCAGTTACCACCCCCATCATTTCCGTGAGAGGCAAAGCGGCACTTTGCATTCTTATCTGTCGCATCATTAATTGCAGAAAACGGTGCGCTTCCCGCTGAAAGCGCTTTTTCTCCAGCTCTTCCGTGGTAAAGGCCTTAATAAGCTTGATGCCGTTCAAAATCTCCGCCAGGCGGGAAGTAACGGCTCCCAGTTGGGCTTGGGCTTGAACTACCTTATGGCGCAGGCTGTGTCCGATACGAGTTATCACTAAGCCGGCTAGCGGCACTACGATCAATGAAAACAAAGTCAGGCGCCAGTTGATGACAAACAGCAGGGCCAATAGCGTACCGATGTGTAGCGGGCTGGTCATCAGCTGTTGGAAAGTGTTACCCAGCATACTGGTCACCCGGTTCACATCGTTCATCGTCAGACTGATGAGGTCTCCACTGCGTCGGGCATGGAAAAAAGAGAGAGGTTGGCCGAGGAAATGGGCTACCAGATCGTTGCGCAAATCTTCCACTACCCGTTGCTGAACCAGACCGTGCAATATGGAGGAGAAATAATAGGCGATACTCTTTAACAAATAGCTGATTACGATGATTATCACCACCAGCCGGAGGGCTTCCACGGGCCCGTCGGAAAAGATGTATTTCGCTGTAAGCAGCTTAAGTTTCAGGTTCAGTCCCGGCTCCGTTACTTGCTGATGAGCTACCGAAGTCACGGCTTCCGGGGTAAATAGGGTGGTAATAAAAGAAGCTGATAACCAAAGGGTTACGGCATCGAAAAAGACATAAAACAGAGAAAGGATGAAAGCCCCCCCTAAAGGAGTTGCATGGGGCCGTACCAGACGCCAGAACCTACGCATCACCAGCCTCGTTCCAGACTTCCAGAATGGCATGCGCCGGGATGGCCCCCTCCCGACGTATACGGGGCGGATCAAAAGTGCAATCAACTACTGTACTGCTTTGGGTATGGAATAACCAGCCTCCATCTATCAGAACCTCTACGCGGTCATCAAAATAGGCAACTACCCGCTCGATGGTGCGTGCCGGCTCATAACCGCTAGGATTTGCGCTGGTGGCAGTAATGGGTTTCCCGAAACGCTGCGCCAGTTCCTGACAAAAAGGATGGTCCGGGATACGGATCCCGATGCCGCCTTGCTCTCCCAGCAACAGGGGAGAAAAAATTTGGCGAGGCGGCAGAATAATAGTCAGAGCGCCGGGAAGGAAAGCCTCCACTAACGCGGCCGCACCGGCAGTCAGGGGCTCCACCAATTCCTCCAAGGCCGCCCGATCGGCCACCATTACTGCCATGGGGGTTTGATCACGCTTTTTCAGTTCGAATAACTTCTTTAGCGAATCTTCCCGCGTGGCATCAACTCCCAGTCCATACAAAGTATCAGTGGGATAGGCGATGATGCCTCCCTGCTCTAATTCTCTGACAGAGGCTTCCAGGGCTGCCTGGTTGTGGAGTGACCGATCGCTTAAGCGATAAACCTGCATTAATTAAGATTCACCCCGTTTTTCTTCAGTAACAAGAGGGATAGGCTCTTTCCGATCCAGGTCCCGCCAGCGGCGGTGAAACCAGAAATATTGCTCCGGGGCACGACGCACGGTCACAGTCAGGTGCTCCATCAGTACGGCAGTGAAATCTCTTATCCAATCTTCGGTAAGCTCCGCTGGTAATTCATAGGGCACCTCCGTACCATCTATCCGGTAGCCCTTGGGGGTGGCCATGGCGGTCAAATATACCACCCGGGGTTTGACTTTGAAGGTCATCACGGCAGTTCCTTTGGCTGTAGCCGACGGCACATCCATGAAGGGTACCACTACTCCCTGTGCTCCTTTGTACTGATCACCAACGATGCACAAATTATTTATTTCTCGCAGGGTCCTTAAATATTGGCTCATCCCCGACCAGGAATCAACCAGCACAAACCCGCGAGCCCGGCGGAGCCCCACCATCCAGCGATCTACCAGAGGATTCTTCTGTTTGCGATAAATGGCCGCCGAACGTCTGGCGTGGCTCACAATGAAACGCCCCAACACTTCCCAATTACCTACATGGGCTGTGTAGTACAAAGTTGGCCGGGATGATTCCTGGTACCTAGCAATAACTTCTCCCCATTCCGTCTTCTCAACTTGACGTTCAAAAGACCGCCTTCGTGCCAACCAGACTTTCTGAATCAGAAAAAATTCTGCCCCCCAGTGCTGATAGCAGCGGCGCAGTACGGTCAGACGCTGCTTACGATCCCAGTCAGGGAAGGCCCGTTTCAGGTTGCGCTCGGAAACATTTCTACGCAGTTTGAGGTGGTAAATCAACCACCCTAGTCCCCGTCCTAAACTTCTGACCATCGACCAGGGGAGAATCATCACCACCACGCTGAAGAGCAGCAGGAAGGAAAACTCTACGATGTATCCGATCCAGGCGGTGAGGGACGGACCCGACTTGGATGTCATAGGTTCAGAGTTTCGAGATATCGTTAATTGTGATGAAAATGATCAAGGCCAGCAGAAAGAACAAGCCGATCTGTTGAATTATCATTTTGGCTTTGACCGGCAATGGGCGCCGGATAATGCCTTCCAGGGTAATGATGAGTATATGGCCTCCATCTAGCCCAGGAATGGGTAAAATGTTGAGAAAAGCCAGATTAATGGAGATTACGGCGATAAAGTAAAAAATATCCACCCATCCCCGGCGGGCCATATCGCCGGCCATTTTGGCGATCATGATGGGACCGCCCAGTTCCTGCATAGAGGCCCGGCCGGTGAGTAATTCCCCCAAGGTTCGGGCCATCATGGTGCCGTAGAGGAAGGTGTTTTTCGTTCCCAATACAACCGCTTCACCCCACCCCACTTCCCGATGCACCGTGTGACGACTGATGCCGATGATACCGATCTCCTGGCGCCCTTTCGGGGTAGGAACCACTTCTTTCACTACCGGGACGCTGTCGGATAGAACCTGATTACCGTGACGCCAAGTGATTTTCACTTTCTCTCCGGCGTGCTGGCGAATCGCGGCCACCATGGCGTCCCAATCTTTTACTTCCTGATCATTTACCGCCAGGATAACATCCCCTTCTTTGATTCCGGCCGCTTCGGCGGGATAAACTTGTCGATTTTCAGTTTTGGTGAGACTGCCTACGATGGTGGTATTATCCGGTTCTTCCAATCCCGCTATCCGCAGGATGGCGGTGAATATCACCAGGGCCAGGATGGTGTTCATTATTACCCCGGCCGTGACCACCAGGAGCTGCTGCCAGCGGGGTTTGGACGTAAACTCCCAGGGCTTACCCTTTACCGAAGTATCCAGAGATTCGTCAATCATCCCGGCCAGCTTTACATACCCCCCCAGGGGAGTCCACCCCACCGTGTATTCCGTCTCGCCGGCCAGGGGTCGCTTACGGGGAATGCGATAGGAGACGGCGGCTGCGTTTAACCAACGTTGCAGGAACCACGGAATGTGTACTTTGACCCACACCCCGTCAAATTTGCGCTTGATGGACATTAAAATTGGAGGAAATCCCAAAGAGAAACGTTCTACCCGGATACCCACAGCCTTGGCAGCCAGGAAATGCCCCAACTCATGGATCATTATCAACAATCCCAGTGAGAAAACTGCCGCTATAATCGTCAATAACATACCTTATATCTACCTACTTGTTAAGTATTCCCATTTCTTTGAAAAACTCCGGCACCCAACGTTGAACCTCACGAATACTGGTCAGATTCACATCCCCCTGCACTTGATGCGCTTCCAGAACCTTTTCAATGTACCGGGGAATATCGGTGAAGGAAATTTTTCCCTTGAGAAATCTGTCTACCAGTAAGTCATTGGCCGTATTCAACACAGCAGGCGCCGTACCTCCCGCTCTCAGTGCATCATAAGCCAGCCGTACGCAAGGGAAACGTTGATAATCTGGTTCTTCAAAGGTCAAAGTTCCGATGGCCGCAAGATCCAGTCGGTCCCAGGATGAAGGTAATCGCTCCGGGTAAGTGAGAGCATACTGAATGGGAATCTTCATATCCGGCACCCCCAACTGGGCTTTTACCGAGCCGTCCTGGAACTCGACCAGGGAATGGATAATGCTCTGGGGATGAATCACTACCTGGATGCGTTCCGGAGGCAAATCAAACAGCCAATGGGCTTCGATGATTTCCAGTCCCTTGTTCATCATAGTCGCCGAATCCACTGTAATTTTAGGGCCCATGCGCCAGTTGGGGTGCTGCAGCGCCTCCTCGGGAGTAATCCCCTCAAAACTTTCCAGGGGTCTGGTTCTGAAAGGACCACCGGAACCAGTAAGCAGAAGCCGTTCAACGGCGTTACCTTCCTCACCCACCAGACATTGCCAGACGGCACTATGTTCACTATCCACCGGAATCAGACGGGAGCCCTGTTTTTCCAGCAAACGTTTTATCATTGCGCCGCCTACCACCAGGCTCTCTTTATTGGCCAGGGCCAAAGAGACTCCAGCTTGCAAAACTTTAACGGTGGGTTCCAATCCAGCCCCACCCACAATGGCATTCAGCACCAAATCCACGTCGTTCCGGCCGGCCAGTTCAAGAAGGCCCTCTCGGCCCTCCAGCACTTCAACGTCCGGCAATGCTTCACGCGCTTTTAGGGCTCCCTCGTATTCCACAACCGCCACTGCTTGCGGCCGCCATCGCTGGGCCTGCCGAACCAATTCTTCCCATTTGCTGAAAGTGCTCAAATACCGTACCCGAAAGCGTTCAGGATGTTCAGCCACTACCCGTAAGGCATTCACTCCGATGCTACCGGTAGACCCTAAAATGGAAAGCCGTTTCATAGCTGACATTTTATCAGGATTAGGCTAAAGATGATATAAAATTCCTATTTACTTCCCCATGGCCTCATGAATGGTTACCGTCCTATGTATTCCGCACCCGGGGTGTTTGATATTCCTCCGAGAGTCAAGGGAGATGTAGGTTAGCGCCAATCCCTACCATAGCGCCGTAAAGAGTTAGATTTATTGCAATTGCTAAATCCCAACGCTTTCCTAGGGGCCTGGTAATCTTGCCACCTATTATTTGGGAAAAACCGGTTACGGCATTCCCCTGGGTCAGCCAGGAGAACCAGGTTCCGGCTGCCGAGTAAGACCACGTATACTTACCTTTCATGCCGCTCCAACCGATTCCCACGTTAAGCTGGCGCAAGCGAAAAGTTGATATTTCCTGGGTCAAATACCAGTCGGCGAATACCCAACCGGCGGTAGCGCCCAGTCGATGGGCTGCTCCAACAGAGGCACTAAATACGGGAGTTGGAGCCGAAACCTGGGCTATGCCGGCTTTCAAGCTGAAATCCGGTCCCGGATGTAAAATCACAGTAGCGCTCAGCGGTACCGTTAACATTCCCCCGAAAAACCATACTTGGCGACTACTGATCTGCAAATGGAGGTAATCACTTCCCGAAACACCCCAGGAAGTCCAGGTTGCCGCTTGCAGACGAGCACTGTAGCGGGTCGCCAGTTGGGGTGCTGCAGCCCAATTTTGAGGCCAATTAGCAGCCTGGATTTGCAGCGAGGGAATGGCAATGAGGATTCCCACTGCAAACTGCCGTAAATAGCTCAACTTAGTAAAAAGTTCCTTACTCCAAGCAAATAGTGAGACTTTCAAGAAAAATACGAAAGTGTGGGTCACCCCCGGATGATGCCTCGGTCGCTGTTCCGAATAAAGTCCAGGATTTGCTTGATTTCCGGCGTCATCTCGAGGTTTTTCTCTATGTAATCCATGGCCTGGGTGGTATTCATTTCAGAGCGATAGATGATTTGGTAAGCCTGACGAATCAGGCGGATTTGCTCCGATTTAAAGCCGCGCCGCTTCAGCCCCTCATAATTCACCCCATTGTATGTTAAGGGTAATCTGGCTGCACGAACGTATGGCGGCACATCTTGGGTAACTCTGAACCCACCGGCAATAAAAGAATGGGCACCGATCTTGACGAACTGATGAACTGGAACCATCCCACCGATAATGGCCCAGTCATCTATTTTCACGTGTCCCCCAATGCTGCAAGCGTTGGCGATGATCACATGATCACCAACTTCACAATCGTGGGCTATATGGACATAGGCCATCAGCAGCACATCTGAACCAACCACGGTTCGCTGACTTTCAATAGTTCCGCGATGAATGGTGACATATTCTCGGATAATGGTGCGAGCACCTACATGTGTCGTGGTTTCTTCACCGGCGTACTTCAAATCCTGCGGGACACCTCCGACCACCGCTCCGTGATAAACCTGGACCGCTTCGTCCAGGGTAGTTCCGGTTCCGATGAAGGTATGACTTCCGATACTGCACCGATCACCGATCTCTACCCCATCTTCCACAATGGCATAGGGGCCGATCGTTACGTCTACTCCCAGTTTAACGCGCGAGGGATTTATAACGGCCGTATTATGAATCTGGACAGCCATAGGTTCAGCGGTCTATCACTGCCGCCATCATTATTGCCTCAACGGCCGGTTGGCCATCTATGTAGCCCCGTCCAATCATCTTGGCATTGTTCATGCGGAACTTGGTCAATTCCACCTCAAACACAATTTGATCCCCCGGTTCGATTTGCTTACGGAAACGAACCTTATCCAAACCGGTAAAGTACACCAGTTTTTTCTCCGGCTCATCCACTGTATTCAATAGTAGAATTCCTCCCGCCTGGGCCATCGCTTCCAGGGTTAAAACGCCAGGCATCACCGGCTTATCGGGAAAATGCCCCTGGAAAAATGGTTCATTAATGGTGACGTTTTTAATAGCGATAATCTTCTCACCGGGCTGAAACTCAATGATGCGGTCCACCAGTAAGAAGGGATACCGGTGAGGTAGGATGCGCTGTATTGATTCGATATCGAAGAAGATCTGTCGCCGGCGCGGACGTTGGTGATAGCGTTTAGCTAAAATCTTCTTTTCATATTCTTTCCGTAAAATACGGACCAATTCCACATTGGATTTGTGGCCGCTGCGAGCCGCAATAAAGTGTCCCTGGATGGGCATTCCAAGCAGGGCCAGATCACCGATCATATCCAAAATCTTGTGGCGCACCGGTTCGTTGCTAAAACGCAACTTCTTGCCGTTCAGAATGCCGTTTTCTTTCTGTATGAGGTCGCCTTTAATCCCAAACAGTTTTTTCAGGCGCTCCAGCTCGGAATCCTCGATTTTGCGGTCGATCATTACGATGGCACTGTCGATGGAGCCCCCTTTGATCAGCCCTTGTTTTTTAAGTTCCTCCACTTCATGGAGGAAACAAAAAGTACGGGCGGGAGCAAACTGCTCCACGAAATCCTGCTCTAGGGAATAGAAGGACATGTACTGGGTACCCAGCGATTTCAGCCGGTAATCGATCATAAAAGTGATACGGAAATCGTTGGAAGGCAGGACGTGGATATCCACTCCCCGTTCGGGGTCAGAGTAGGTGATGGTTTTATCAATCACCAGAATTTCCCGCTCCGCATCCTGTTCCACTATCCCCGCCTTCAGAAGGGCATCCACAAAGGGCTTGGCGCTGCCGTCCATCACAGGTGGCTCTTTGTTATCCAGCTCGATGTAGATGTTATCGATGCGGAGACCGCTAACGGCAGCCAATACGTGCTCTACCGTGTGAATAGTAGACCCGTTCTGGGCCAGGGTAGTTCCCCGCGAAATGTCCACCACATGATCTATATCCGCCTTGATGGGAACCGAGTCTGGAATATCGGTACGGATGAATTGAATCCCCGAATCGACCGGGGCGGGTTTGAAAGTAATGCGGGTTTTTACACCCGTATGTAATCCAATCCCTGCCAGGGAAACTGGTTTTTTAATCGTGCGTTGCATTTCAGGAGGCTGCAGCAGGGGATGGGTCTGATTTCGATTCAGCGGCACCGCAAATCACTCCTTCTCACTTAATAGCTGCTCCAGTTTTTTCACGCGCTGGTAAAGCTCGGGTAACCGATGAACCAGAGCTTCGCTTCGGAGCTGTTCTCTATGGGGGCGGGCCGGAAAGCCACTCACAATTTCACCATCTGGTACATTCCGGGTCACACCAGCTCGGGTTGCCAAAGATACACCGTTACCAACCTTGACATGGCCTACGATGCCGCTCTGGCCACCCATTTGTACCCCATTGCCCACAGTCGTACTGCCGGCGATGCCGGATTGGGCAGTAATGAAACAATTGGCTCCAACGTCAACATTATGGGCAATATGAACCAGATTATCCAGTTTGGTTCCCCGCCCAATGCGGGTCTGGCCGATGGTGGCCCGATCAATAGTGCAGTTGGCCCCGATTTCCACGTCGTCTTCAATGACCACGGTACCCGTCTGGGGAATTTTCTTAGGCCCGGCGGGGGTGGGAACGAAACCAAAACCATCACTCCCAATCACGCTCCCCGCGTGAATCAACACCCGACTTCCCACTGAAACCCCCGGATACAGACAGACGTGGGGATGCAGATGGCATTCAGCACCCACTTGCGCATCGGCTCCAATTACCACATGACTTTCTAGAATAGTTCTTGGACCCACTTGCGCCCCTTCAGCTACAACCACATACGGCCCAATTTCAACCTCCTCGCCTATTTGAGCATTGTCGGCGATTAAAGCAGTGGGATGGATACCAGGTCTTAGTGATCTGGGGCGATGATTCAATAATTCCAGGGCCTGGACCATAGCCAGGTACGGATTTGGAGCTATCAACACGTTAGGGAAATCGACATCCGTCTCGGGTCCTAGGATAATCGCTGAGGCCTGGCATGTCTCCAGGTATTTGCGGTATTTGGGATTACTGAGAAAAGTTATCTCTCCCGGACGGGCTTGTTGTATTTCACTAACCCGCTCGATGATTATGTTCGGGTCGCCCCGCAATTCGGCTTGCAGCTTTTCAGCCAGCGTTCCCAGCGGTAAGGACAAGTTTTATTTTCCCCCGGCTTTCCGGAGTTCATTTAATACTTCGTTGGTGAGGTCGTAGCTCTCCTTTGCAAAGAGAATATTGCCACCAACGGTGTCGAAAATGAAATCGTAATTTCCCCGTTCGCCAACCTTTTTGATGGCGTCATTCACCTTCCTAAGAACCGGCTCAGCCAATTCCTGCTGTTTTTTGTAAAGCTCACCCTGTGGGCCAAGCTTGGCAACCTGGAACTGTTGAATTTCGTTAGCCAAGCGGGTTATCTCTTGCTCTTTGAGCTTCCGGTTGGCTTCCGTCATTAAAAACTTTTGCCGTTCATAATCACTTTGGAGGCTATCCAGCCTGGCAGACATTTCGGCCAGCTGCTTCTGCATCTTCTGGCTTTCGATCTGCAATTTGTTTTGTGCTTCCCGGAACTCCTCTAATTGCGACAAGAGGTATTGTGAATTTACATAGCCAATCTTTTGGGCTGTCGCAGTTCCAGTCAGGATAGCCGTTAATACCAAAGTTGTTAGATATACACGTTTGATTTTCATCCACTCACTCCAATAATCAAAATTGTTGGTTGAAGATAAAATGCACTTCCGGAGAACCCAGCCGGGCCCGGGATAGTCCCAACTGCTCTCTATCCAGACCCCAGCCGAAGTCCACCCCGATCAACCCCAAAGGAGCCATTATTATCCGCCCCCCCACTCCCACGGAGCGTCGTAGCTCGAACATATTGACATCACTGATTTTATCCCAGGTGTTTCCAGCTTCGGCAAAACTTATCAAGTACAAAAGGGGATTGTCAGACAACTTGTACCGCAATTCCAGGGTGTACTTAAAGGTGGCTTTCCCTCCGTAGGCCGGGCCAACCGAGCGCTCTGGGTAACCCCGTAACGGCGTTCCCCAGATTAAACCGGCTCCTCCCATGAAGAAGTATTCATCATAGGGAACTAAATATTTACTGCCTGTTTTCAGCTTTTCCAAGGCCCCCATTTCAAGATAGTTTCGCATGGCAAATTTATCCCGATAGAGGGGACTATACCATTCCAGACTGAAGCGTTGCTTAAAAAAACTTTCGTTGCCCCCAAAACCCGAATAACGCGTAATCAAGCGTAAAACCGAACCCTGGGTGGGAAATTCAGGGGCGTTGCGGGAGTCTCGAGTTATGGTCTGCGATAAGCTTAAACCAGAAGTATTGACTAAATGCTCAGGGTTGATACGATTAAAAATATTCCAATCGTAAACCTTGGTTGTATCATAGTGATTAACCATTCCCTGGAAGGTCCAACGTCCCCGGAAATAGTTGTCCGGCCATTGGAAGCGCCTACCAAAGGTGATAGAACCCCCGCGACTGTGAACATCATATGGAGTGTAAACATATGACTGTCCGGCAAAGGGATTACTGATATCCCCTCGAGTACGATCCCGGTCGAAAATGGTAAAGCCCACCAGATTAGGCGTATCAAACAGCCAGGGCTCTACAAAACTAGCCGAAATGGATTGGTAACTGTAGGCTCGTTGGAAACTAAAGGAAAGCTGTTGCCCATTGCCCAGAAAATTGGGGAATTGCAAGCCGATTTGTCCGATTAGACCATCCCGTTCACTATATCCCGCACTGGCGGTGGCTCGGCCAGTATTCTTTTCTTCCACTTCGAATTCAAGGTCCACCGAGTCTTGAGTCTGCGGTACAATGTTGGGATTGACATTGGCAAAATAGTTCAGGATCATGATGTCTCGCTGGCTCCGCATCAGAGCCCGTCGACTGAATAGATCTCCTGGATAGATATGTAGTTCACGGCGAATGACGTTTTCCTTGGTCTTGTCATTGCCCACGATATTGATATGGCGGATGTAAACGGGAGAATTCTCTATAATCTGCAGGTTGATATTGACGGTGTCTGGTGCTACGGGAATTTCAAGGGGCTGAATTTGTGCATACAGATATCCCATATCCAGGTATGGAGCCCTGACCCCCAGCTCGATGTTCTGTTCCAGTTTTTCTGCGTTGTACACATCTCCCCGCTTGATTTTCATAGCACTTAGAATCTCATCCGTGGGTAATACGGTGTTACCGCTCACAGTAATTTGGCCGTAATGATATTGGGCCCCTTCGTGAACCCGGATCTGGATGAACATTTTTTTCAGGTCGTCGCTGTAGTATATACTGTCTCCCAGCACTTCGGCATCCCGATAGCCTTTGGATTTATAGAAATCCACCACCTTTGCCTCATCGGCATCCAGATTACGGCGGCTGAAATCGGCTTCTGACCAGAATTTCCACCAACGTTCCTCTTTTATCTTCTCCATTTGCCGTTTCAGCTTTCTATCGCTAACCAGATGATTACCCACAAATTCAATATGCTGGATCTTGACCTTCTGGTTTTCTTCTATGGCAAACTTGACGCTCCTGGTCCCTGGTTTCTCCCCAGGAAAAGTAGTGGCCTCAATCTTGGCCAGTAGGTACCCATCCTTATAATACAGGGCCTGGATCTGGCGACGGGCTTTATAAACCACCGCCGGAGTCAAAACCTGGCCGGCATATAGTTTTAGCTCATCTTTAATTTTATCGGTCTTAAGGTGGTGGTTGCCGGTGATAACCACTTTATCCAAGCGTGGGTATTCCTTGACTGAAATTATCAGGTACACTCCCTCCGCAGTTTGGTGATCCTGAAAAATGCGAATATCCGAAAAAAGCTTCAGTTGCCATAATCGCTTGACGGCTTCCGCCAGATCATCACCCGTAACCTCCCGACCAACTTTCAGTCCGGATGTAGCTAATACCACTTCAGGCGTAGCGGTTTCAGTGCCCACCACGTTTACTCCCAGAATTTTAATCTTAGGGGGAGCCGTCTGGGCCCAAACAATATTCCCAAATAGAACAAATAGGATGAGTGTGGTTATATACTTTTTCATGCTGAGTCAACGCCTGGGGACTGCAATTGTTCACTTACTTTTCCAAAACGTCGTTCTCTTTTCTGATAGCTAGCGATTGCTTCCAGAAATTCTTTTTCCCGGAAATCTGGCCAGTATATGGGGGTCACAAAAATCTCGGTATAGGCTGATTGCCAGAGCAGAAAATTACTTAAGCGCAATTCACCGCTGGTGCGAATAAGTAGATCCGGATCGGGTATCCCCGCAGTATAGAGATGGGTCGCAAAAACCGCTTCGTCAATTTGATCCAGCCGAAGCTCCCCTGCCTGGACCTTTTGAGCGATATGTTGTACCGCTTCCAGAATCTCCATCCGGCCGCTGTAGCTTAAAGCCAAATTCAGGTTCAATCCGGTGTTCTTAGCAGTACGCTCAATAGCCCGTTCCATACTGCGTCGGGGGGCTTCCGGCAGATCTTGCAAGCGGCCAATCACTGTGAGGCGGACATTATTACGATCTAGATCGTTAACCTCTTGTTCGATAGTTTCCAGGAGCAAATTCATAAGCGCCGAAACTTCCCAGCGGGGTCTGCGCCAGTTTTCCTTAGAAAAGGTATACAGGGTCAAAGTTTCAATGCCCAATTCACCGGCAATCTCGGTGATGACTCGTACTGAGCGGACCCCTTCGCGATGTCCGGCAATACGTGGTAAACCGCGGGCTTTGGCCCAACGACCATTACCATCCATAATCACCGCCACATGACGGGGTAAATTGCCGGTGGCAACGACCTTTTGCTTTAATGTTTCAATGGATTCGGGACGTGGGCTCTTCGTCTTCAAGGCGCGCCAATATAGACGGGGAGGATTGCTTTGTCAAGGACGTTGACTTCCAATAAAATTATAAAAAACAGAAATTTAGAACACATTTCTGCCCTGGATTTCTAGTCTTTGGACATTCCGATAGATTCAGCCAGCTTGGTCGCAATGTGCCTTATTTCTTCGGCAGCGGGATGGTCCGGTTGTTCGAGCACCAGGGGTTTACCTTTTTCTGAGGCTTCCATTAAGGCTTCAGTCAGGGGGAGTTTTCCCAGTAGCGGAACTTGAAGACGTCGGCTTTCTTTCTCTCCGCCGCCGTGAGAGAAGATTTCCGACCGGTGACCACAGCTAGGACATAGGTAATAACTCATATTTTCAATGATTCCCAAAACTGGTGCATTGACTTTCTGGAACATATTAGCGCCCCGTTGCACATCCATCAGGGCCAGTTGTTGGGGAGTCGTAACCAGCACCGCACCGGTAAGGGCTATTTGTTGCACCAACGTGAGTTGTACATCTCCAGTTCCAGGCGGCAGGTCCAATACCAGGATATCCAGGTTTTCCCAAGCCACGTCAAACAGGAACTGGGTCACCATTTTTGTAACCATCGCGCCACGCCAGATGACCGGGCTGTCATCCCCCAACAGCAAGCCCAGCGACATCAACTGCAAGCCATATTTCTCCACTGGTTTTAAACGGTTACCGGGCAATACTTCCGGAACCTGCTGGACATGCATGGTTATGGGCAAACTAGGACCATATACATCCAGATCCAACAAGCCAGTACGGTAACCATTGGTTTGAAAAGCCGCTGCTAAATTAGCGGCGATAGTGGACTTCCCGACCCCGCCTTTACCACTGGCTACCGCAAGAGTAAAGCGCACTCCTGCCAACTGACGCTTTTGAAACACACTAGCGGTAGCTTTCTCCTGTACCGCAAACCGAACGTTTGAATAGCCATTAGCAGCCAATTTGTTCCGAATAGCAGTCTTTATCTGCTCCTGGATATTTCTATCCGATGTAGTGAACTTTAATTGAATTCTAACTTCTTCATTTTGAAGCTCAACTTTGGACACAATCCCAAAGGAGACAATATCCCGCTGATATCCAGGGTAGGTTACTTCCTTAAGTAAGCCCTTTATTTTTTCTATTTGTTCCATGTCACACCTTATGTTTATGCAATCAATAAAACCTCAGGCAAAACCGGGGACACTAATAGTAGTTCCTGATTGAAAGGAATGTTAACAAAATCTTATGTGGGAATAACAAGGGCACCATACCTTTCCCACGCATCCTCTGAGGGGAAATTCTGGTTTGCCTAATATTATTAAAAAAGCCCCACCCTGGAGGGCGGGGCGTATGCACCTTAAAAGAAAGTGTTTAGGACTCCTGCAGCTTTTTATAGCGCTCCAGCAGCACCTCTTCGCTTTCTTCGACTCCTACTATGATACAATCTACCGGGCAAACTTCCACGCACTGGGATTCTTCATAATGTCCTTTGCACTCAGTGCATTTTTCAGGTACGATGTAGTAGAAGTCTTCCGACAATGGTGGATGAGTTTCTCCACCCAACTCCCATTCAGCTCCCCCTTCATAGATAGCGGTGTTGGGGCATTCAGGTTCACATGCACCACAGTTGATGCATTCATCGGTAATCTTGAGAGACATGCAACCTCCTAGTTACTTTAATACTGGGCGTTTAGCTTATTCAATCCAAGGCCTCGAGGGCCCCTTAACCCTCGGACAAACCTTGGTATTTCTATCAAAAAACAGTCAAACTTATGAGTGAATCTTTGGGAAGCAAATTCTTTTAGTAAAATGAGCCTGGCTCAGTGTTTGCGTTCAATGGAGGCATTGATAAAAACTTCTACGCGCCGATTCAATTCTCGACCGGCGGGCGTTGAATTATCGGCTATAGGGTGATATTCCCCAAATCCAGCGACGACAAACTGCTCCTCAGGTAGTCCGGTGAACTGCTGCAAAATACGCATAACGGTTTGAGCCCGGGCAGCACTCAGCTCCCAATTATCACGATATTCGGATCCACCTATTAGAGGAATATTGTCCGTGTGTCCCTCGATACGGATTTCCGCTTTCCATTCCAAGTTCGCAGCAGCCAATTGCTGCAGTATGGGGGCGTACTCGGAATTCTCTAAATGTAAAATTTTTAATCCTTTGATGGCTTGGGCCAAAGCGCGCAATTCGGTGATCAACTCCGGTCGGGGCTCGGCGCTACCTTCCGCAAAAAGACGCGGGTTGCGGAGCGTAATCTTCACCCCTTTTGAATTTCGACTTACCAAGATGTCTTTTATACCGTTTTCTTGAATCACACGCTGAATCTCCTGGCGGGTTTCATTCAGGCGATCAGTCACCCAGCGCTGGGTTTGGCTAATCTGGCCGGCACGAAGAGTGAGCATCATTATGAAAAAAGTGATAAGCAGGGTAATGATATCGCCGTATGAAAGCTGCCAGGTAGAACGGGCTCGAACCGCCGCGTCTTTTTCGGCAAAGCCGAGGTCTTCGGTATTAGTATTCAAACCAAAATGATCATCCGCCATTGCTCAAGTCCACCATCTGTACTTCCAGATAGATTTCCACCCGCCGGTTTTCCGCATAATTCGTGATGGATCGCAGAGGATGAAAAGGGCCATACCCCGCCAGGGCAAAGTAGGTTGGGGGTAGTTTAGTCACGGCCATCAGATAGCGCATAACCTGGTAAGCCCTGGCGGTGCTTAACTGCCAATTGTCCTTAAAACGACTATGAGCGCCGATGGGCACTACATCGGTATGGCCTTCGATTCTAATCTGAACTCTGACATCCTTGTTAACTTCATGTAGACGCGCTATGGTAGCTTGATTCTCAGATATGATCCGGTCCAAATGGAGTTTAGTTATAATCTCACCCAACCTCGTAAGGTAAATCATAAAAAAGCGCGCAATCGTATCATCACCCGAAGCAAAAAATGCCCGGCCACCAATTTCCGTAGGGATGAGTAATTTTACCCCCTTTGTGCCGGTTTGCTCAACCTGTAGCCAGTCCAGGTGATGTTTGATTTTTTCCTGCATTATCTGACGATAAATCCGCTCATTCATCCGGTCAGCGAAACGAAAAGTGGAAGCTGCTTCCTTCTCGGCTTTAGTTACCATCAGAAGGAAAAATGCCAACACCCCCGTTAGCAGGGCCCCATAGGTCATTATCCATGATGAGGTCCGAATTTTCGAAGCAGATTGTGAAGAACTCATACCGTTTGTTGAGCTCCCCGATATTGCTCGCGCATACTCAAATCAAGGAATGTGAGTAGTTTCTCTTCCAACAATAAAGGATGTTCCCTAGCCTGAATCCCCAGAATCCCAGCTTTAATAATCCGGGCTAAATGCATCTCCTCTTCGGAACGGGTTTTCAGCTTGCCTGCAATGGGAATAAACAGCAGGTTGGACAACAATACCCCGTAAAAGGTTGTTACTAGGGCTCGCCCCATTCCCTCCAACAATAGCCTCATGGAGTCCTGAGTTTCAGTAGCAAATTTCATAACCGATGAAGTCGAAGCTTGAGAAGACATCATAAGGATAAGCCCCATAACCGTTCCCAATAGCCCAAAGGCTGGGGCATAGGAGCCCATGTTGTAAAAGATTTCCTGACCATTGCGGTGACGGTCGGCCATGCTGTTAAGTTCGTTGTCTAGGAAGTCGGCTAGCTTATCCCGGTCCTTTTCAAGAATTGCATTTTCTAATCCCCGCCGGAAAAAATGGTTTTCGATACTCTCCAGATATTGCTCTAGAGCAGGCAAACCCTGTTTCCGTCCGATTTCAGTATACCGAACTAATTCAGAAATAGTCTTGATCGGATCGTATGTATTCCGTTTTATAAAAGCCAACCACGCCACTTTGAACAAACCGGTGACGCGCCCCAGAGGATAATTGATTAACGTGGCCGCTAAGGTGCCCCCCACCACAATGGCAATAGCTTGCAAATTGAAAAAGGTGCTCGGTGGCAGATGAGTATTGGGATCAGCCATTCCATATGTGATTAACGCAATACCAAAAAGCATCCCTATCAAAGTGGCGATATCCATAATAAACTTCCCCTACATTAATTATTAGCCCCAACCAGCTGAGTGTCAAAAAAGTATATATAAAAAATAGGAGAAATTAAAGGAGCTAAAAATTCAATGAGAGGGGAAACCCTTTTCAGCCCATTCAATCAGCAGCTGTTTGTCGATTTCACTCAACCGCGCTTGCGGATGCAACGGTAAATAAAACCAAAGAGGCATTTCGTCTTCCTGGAGTACTTTGATAAATTCTTCGGATAATTCCTTTATCTCTTCTGCATCACTCCCATCCCACACGGAAAAGTTTAAGTGCTCTCGTCCCTCATGCACATCTCTGGCAACTAGCCAGGAAATGGGAGCTACATAGCTGTACCAGGGCCATTTGGTGCGGTTGGAATGGCAATCATAACACGAGCGCTCTAGGATTTGGGTGATCCCCTGGGGCGCTTTTATAGGGACAGATTCGGGGGGATTGTCTCGATTAACGGGAATTAATTGGATCAGAATAAAAATAGCGACCACCCCTCCGATGATCTTGTAATAAAGTGACTTTTTCATGATACACCCTCTTTTGTTAGAAAATTATCCATCCTCCCTCAGCTCCTTTTTGCTAAAAAAACAGGGGCTCATCGGCCCCTGTTTTAAATATAACTGAAATTGTACTATTTAATGGCCGCTATTTATGGTCCTTTCAGAGGAAACGAACCCGGTTATCTTCGATTTCAGCTTTCTTTTTTAGATCAGAAATAAATTCGTTCCAGGTTTCATTCTGCCGTCGTTTCAACAACTTTTGGTAGATTTCCTGTTGCTGATTCGCATAAGCAGCTGAATCTAGCTGAGTCCGATTCAATACTCTCAATAGTACTGCTCCCCGCGGAGTTTCCAGGGGTGGAGACACCTCATTCAGAGGAGCAGAAATTGCCCACCCTAAAACATTATTAAAAGTACCCAAACCCGGGATAGGTCCTTTAGCTTTCACTTTGTTAGCTCGGCGATAATCGATTTTGCGACCTGAGAGGGTGACTGTTGCTAATTTGCTGGTGGAATCCAACCGTTGCCGTAAAGAATCAGCGGCCCTCATGGCTGCGTCCACCCGAGCATCGTTCAACAGCTTCCGCCGAATGGAAGCCTTAACCTCTGACAGAGAGCGTATCCCTTCGGGGTTAATCTTTACCAGCTGAAACAGGGCATAGTGAGTATCATTCTCCAGTACTTTGCTTACTTCGGTGGTATCATGGGTAAACGCGAACCGTACTGCTGCCTGGAAAGGCCCTAGACCCGCGATGAAGTTGTCCATCGCTCGTAATTTGTTGGAATGTTTGATTTTAAAGCCCAAAGAATCGGCGGCCCGCTTGAATCCTATTTCCTCCGCTAAAAATTCAACGTTTTTCAATTTACGCCGTAAAGCGTCCTTAGTCGAGCTGCTGGGGACAACTTTTAGCAGGATATGTCGAGCCTCAACTTCTTCTTTACCATCCTTTTTGCGTTTATTGAGAATTTTAATTAGGTGAAACCCAAAGCGGGTTTTGACTGGTCCTACAACTTCTCCAACTTCGGCCTGGAAAGCGGCCTTCTCAAAAGGCGGTACCATCCGGCCCCGACCAAACCAGCCTAAGTAGCCACCATTAGTGCTGGAAGGATCATCCGAGTATGCTGCGGCAAGGTCCTCGAACTTCTCTCCGTGGGCAATTTCATCTTTGATATCCAGCAAGCGGTTGATAATGCGCTGAGTATCCTCCTGGGTGGGCTGAATAAAAAAACTGATGTAATCCAGCTCCCGAGTTTCGGGGGCATGATAATCATCTTTGTGCAAGTCGTAATAATTAGCTACGTCCTCATCAGTGACATCCAGCTCGTTATCCTTCCAAGAAGAGCTGTTCACCAGCAAATATTCCAGGTCCATCTCCGTGTTCTCGCGGAGAAATTCAGACCAGACTTCTCCTTCGCTGACGTGAACCGTAGCCAAAATTCGTCGTTGCAATTTCTCAATGGGCACAACTTCAGCCACCTGCTCTCGGGCCGCATTGAAAAAACCAGCCGCCTGGGGGGAACTCACGGCCTGCTGATATTTCTGGTAGTCAAACTGACCCTTATCATCGGTAAAATACTGCCGGACAACGGGGTGGATGTTTTCGGTGAAATAATACCGTAGTTCATCTTCGCTCACCTTGATTCCCCGGCGCTTTACCTCCTGTCTCAGCAGTGTCTGAGTTACCATATTTTCCCAAACCTGATCAGTCAGCCGGGCCAAGGTTCGATCATCAGGAGCCTTACCATTTCGCTGCCGATAAGCTTCTTGCTCCTGCTGTAATCTGCGGGCAAAATCTTCGTAAGAAATCTCTTCGCCATTTACTACCGTGAAGGCCTGGGGGTGCTTTCCGGCCAGAATATCCATAATATTGGCGCCCCCCACCAGACCACCGACACTCATGGTCAATAAAAACACTACCGCCAGGCCAATCATGATGGCCGCCATATTGGCCCGCATGGTATTCATTACACCCATCTGGTTATCAATCCTCCTTGGCTCGTTTAGGCTCTGTTGCCTTCCGCTCGATTCATAAAAAAGCCGCCCAATATAGACGACCACCCGAAGGGACGCAACATAAGAGCCGGCCTAAAAAGCTTATTGCTTATTTCAACGAAACCTTTGAACTAATGCCATTATTCCAAAATCGGGTTGTCGAGTAGGAAGTTTTGTCATTCTGGCCTTATCAAAGCTCTTCTTTTCAGCCTCATTCTCTGGAGGGTCAGCCGGAAAGGCTTTCAAAAAGGTTTTAAAGGCCTTTCAAAGGGCTTTTGAAGACTCTTTTATCGCCCTTTCAAACTTTTGGCCTAGACTCTCCTAGGCCTTCTTTTTGTTCCTTGCGGTTAAAACCGAAACCGCAAAGGTCGCTAAGAAGGCTCAAAGGGCACAAAGGAAGCTGAGATGAAGCCAAATGGGGCATTTCTCCTTTGCGCTCTCTGCGCATTCTTAGTGTGCTTTGTGGTTAAAGTGAAACTACAAAGGTCGTTATAAAGAATCATAGGTATATTGGAAAACCATAGAAACGAAAGCGTAGCAAAAGCTCCGTACTCCAAATCAAGCGACTCCTTGGTGGGCTTTGTGGTTAGAAAAGAAACTGTAATGTGGTTGCGTATTTGGGGATAATTGAAAACCATGTTTACCAACACTAATTGCTGGCTGGATTCCCAACCATTTTAGGGCTCTTTTTACCTCTGTATTACAGCGATATAACTTCACATCTGAAAGGTAAAAACAATTTCTAGTGAGTTCGGTTAAATCAAAGGTTTCGTTTCAACAACTGTTCTTCCAATTACGAGAGTTATTGAACTAGAATATTTGAGGGAAAATAGTCTCACGAACTATAACGAAAACACGTTTCTTGATGCATTTATGTCGGATAAATTTTGTCGCATTTAACCCCCTCCCTATTATATTCCTCTAATGAAGCTTGAATTAATATGCCCCCTAAAAAGCCTGCTGGCCATACAGCTTACACTTTTGGCTGTAGGCTGTGGGAAAGGAGCCGCCGTGGATAAATCAGCTGTTTATACCAATCACTTGATAAACGAACGAAGCCCTTACCTTCAGCAACACGCCCATAATCCGGTGGATTGGTACCCCTGGGGGGAAGAGGCTTTCCAGAAAGCATTGCGGGAAGACAAGCCCATATTTCTCTCCATCGGCTACTCCACCTGCCATTGGTGCCACGTAATGGAGAAAGAATCCTTTGAGGACACTGCTGTGGCTAACCTCCTGAATAAATATTTCGTCGCCATCAAGGTGGATCGGGAAGAATTGCCAGCAGTTGATGAGCTGTATATGTCCATCTGCGTAGCAATGACCGGGCGAGGAGGCTGGCCACTGACTATTGTCATGACTCCTGATAAAATCCCCTACTTCGCCGGGACTTATTTTCCCAAAAATGACCGGGGCGGACTGCCGGGTCTCGTAACTCTACTGCCCAAATTGGCTGAAGTTTATCGTATTCGTCCAGAGATTGTGCGGCAATCCACTGCCGCCGTCGAGGATTTTCTACAACGTAATCAAACCCATTATGATTCGACGGCGCTAAGCTCGCAAATTCTGGGGCAGGCCGCAGAAGAACTAAAAGCACGCTACGATGCCGAGTACGGAGGGTTCGGTGGTGCACCTAAATTTCCCGCACCTCACCAGCTCATATTTCTCCTCAGGCAAAGTCGACTAACCGGTGACACAAGCTTAGTCCAGATGGTCAACCATACCCTGGAATCAATGCGTCAAGGTGGAATTTACGATCAGGTAGGTTTTGGTTTCCACCGCTACAGTACCGACTCCCGCTGGCTAGTGCCCCATTTCGAGAAAATGCTGTACGACCAGGCCCTCTTGCTCTGGGCCTATACGGAAGCTTACCGCTACTCTCCCAAAGCAATTTTCAAACGCACCGTAATGGAGCTATTTCACTTTCTGGAACGGGATTTTTCATCACCAACGGGTGGCTATTACTCCGCTTTGGATGCAGATAGTGAAGGAGAGGAAGGTAAATACTATCTCTGGAATTATAGCGAGCTTCAGCGGGTACTAACCCCGGAAGAGCTGACCTTTCTAGAAAACAATTTCGGAGTGCGGCAAGAAGGGAATGCTCGGGTGGAGGGCCGAAGTACCAACATATTACACCTTGCGGCACCCCCTGCCCATCTGGCCCAACGGCAGAAAATCACCCTAGATACCTGGTGGCAAAAATGGGAGCGCATCAGGGATAAACTTTTCCAGATACGTCAGGACCGTATTCCTCCCTTGCGAGATGATAAAATTTTAACCCAGTGGAACAGCCTGGCGTTAGGTGCTTTGGCCATAGCCGGCCGGGTTTTCGAAGAAGAAAATTTCATCAAGCGGGCTGAGAAACTAGCGGATTTCGCCTGGAATAACCTGAGAACTCCCTCTGGTCTGGTAACCCGCTGCTACACCAACTCCAAAGATGTAATCCCTGGCGTTCTGGACGATTATGCTACCCTGGCCTGGGCTTTGTGGGAACTGTATGAAACTACATATGACGTGCAATACCTCCAGAAAGCGACTAAACTGCTGGAACAGATGCGGCAAGAATTTCATGACCAGAATGCTGGCGGTTTTTTCGTGGCCGGCAGACAAAATGATTATCAATTACCCATACGCCAAAAAACCATTTACGATGGAGCTCTACCCAGCGGCAATTCATTCGCCGCCCTGGCTTACTTTTATGTAGGAAGAGCGCTAGCCCGACCTGAGTGGGAAGAACTAGCCCTGGAAGTCGGTCGAACCTTTCGTGGTAGAATTCAGGCCCAACCCATTGGCTACCTGGGATACTTATTGAGTTTCCAGGCTGAGCAAGCTCCCTTTAGAGAAATAGTAATATCCGCCCCTTCTGATGATGGAAAAGCCCCCGAGCTGTTGCAAGTCTTGGCGCAGCAACCCGATCCTTTTATGGTGGTGCTATACCGTAATCCACGTAATCAGAGAGAATTGGCGGAGCTGGCACCATATACTGCCTCCCAACCCCCGGTGGGGACATCGGCAGCTGCTTATGTTTGTCGCAATTATGCCTGTCTGAAACCGGTCACTACTCCCGCCGAGCTGAGTGCTCTACTGAACCAAACCCCTTAGAGTAAGCTTCTTTCCAACCCCCTGCTTTAGTATTTAGAACTCGGTAATCCCAGATAATCGTCAATTTCGTGCGCCACCTGTCGGATAAGTTGAGTCCGTTCTCGGTGGTTCAAGAAGGCACTCTTAAAGGCGGAAATAATGAAATCTTTGAAGTCCAACATATTGAAATTGAACACCTTATAGGCTAGCCAGTACTCATCCACCAGCGTGGTGTTACTGATCAGACGATTATCGGTATTCAAGGTCACCCGTAGACCGTAATCGTGATAGAAACGCACCGGATGGTCCTCAATGCGCTCTACCGAACCAGTGTGAATGTTGCTGGAAAGACAAATCTCCAGAGCGATCCGGTGATCGTTTACATAATTCATCAGATCACCGTCTTCCTTGAGCCGGGTTCCGTGACCGATGCGGTTAGCGCCGCAGTAATGAATGGCCTGGTGGATGCTTTCGGGCCCATAAGCTTCACCCGCATGGAGGGTCACATTAATGTTGTTATTCCGTATCAAATAGAAGGCCTTTAGGTGATCCTTGGCCGGGTAGTTTTCCTCCGCTCCTGCCAAGTCGTAACCCACTACTCCACTGTACTTGTACGCTACGGCCAACTCTGCCAATCTCAAGGAGATCGTAGGTGAAATATTGCGAATCCCGCAAATGATCACCCCGGTACGGATATCAAATTCTTCTTCGGCTTGACGTAATCCACGGAGCACCGCATCCAGGGATTCCATGGGGGTCATCCCCCTTTCAGTGTGTAAAATCGGCGAATACCGCACTTCAAGGTATCGCACATTCTCGGCCGCAGCGTCTTGGGCCAGTTCAAAAGCGGCCCGTTCCAGTGCGTGTGGAGTTTGGAGCACTGCCAGGGTGATTTTGAATTTGTCGATATATTCCTCTAGGTTTTTGACTCTATCCTGGACAATGACCGCTTTGGCCAACTGCTGTTTATCTTTAGTCGGTAATTCCACTTTGTCCTTTTGAGCTAAGTCTAAGATGGTATCTAATCGTAGCGAACCATCCAGGTGGCAATGGAGCTCGGCCTTAGGCAGCTCCTTCAAGAATTCTTTGCGAACTGGTTTCATAACTGTATCTCCTTTGCCGGCGTGGAATCAGTAGGGGCTTTCTTCAAAGTCCAAACATACCAGGCTATCACTGCGAGGAACATAAGGCTTCCTACCAACGGTAAGTGGGGCCCGTGCGGCCACCACTCTTTCTTGCCGGATAAGAAAATCGGCAATGCTACCAGAATTCCCGTTATGGCTTCACCGGTAATCAGACCGGCCCCAAGCAGAACCCCCCGCGGTTCATCGGGGCGTGTCCCATAGATTCTATTGGTGAAATGTGAAATCATACCCCCCAGGAAGATGGGTACAGAAAGTTCCAAGGGGAGGTAAATTCCCACCGCTACCGCCAGTACGGGAAAGCGAAAAGCTGAGCCCCGCCGCTTTTGTATTTGATCCAGAATGATAATCGCCACCCCGATAATTGCTCCTGTGCCTACCATACCCCAGGGGAGTTGGCGATTGAAAACTCCTTCCGCCACGGATTTCATCAGAGTAGCCTGGGGGGCCGGTAAGGTGGGAGAACCGATCCGATAGGCCATATGCAATATCTGCAGCACGTAACCCAGCACCGCCGCCGCGCTTAGAGTGCCCAACGTTTGGGCAATTTGCTGCTTCCAGGGGGTGGCACCCACCAGCTGTCCGGTTTTCAAATCCTGCATATTATCGCCCCCGATGGCGGCCGCACTGCAAACCACCGCTCCGATGATGATGGCTTCGGCAGCTCCGGCTGGAGTGGAGTTGCCCACCAACATAAATAGAAGCAAAGAGGCAAATAAAATCGTAGCGATGGTGACCCCGGAAATGGGGTTATTGGAAGATCCGACCACACCTGCCATGTAAGCCGCCACGGCGGAGAACAGAAAGCCGAATACAACCATCACCAGTGTCAACAAAATGCTTAAGCCTGCACGTGGTAGTATTTGATAATAAAGGAGATAGACAGGTACTAGCAAAAGCACCAGAGCCCCCAGGACATATGGAAAAGGTATATCCTGTTCTTCCCGGGGAAGAAGCCCTCCCGCATTCCGCTCCCGGAAAGCTCGAATACTGGTCCTGATACCTGAGTACAGGGGGCGGGCCAGTTCAATAAAAGACCAGATTCCTCCCACCACCATGGCTCCTACCCCCAGGTAGCGGATTTGATGATTCCAGATATCCCAGGCTGCCGCCGTTGGATCGCCTTGAAAACCATGGCGCCAGGTGAGCCAGGGCAACACAATTCCCCAGCTTAAAAAACCTCCCATGAAAACCAGCACGGCAATATTCCGCCCCACAATGTAGCCGACGGACAACAAAGCCGGCGAAAGGTCGGTCCCAATTCCCACCAAAGTTTGGCGGCCGAAAATTAAAACTTTCTCCACTGCCCCGGGCCAAAGAGCAAAAGCTTGCTGGGCCAGTTTCATCAGTCCCCCAACAATACCCCCCTGCAGCAACAAACGCAGCTGGATACGGGCCTGGGCAGAGGTCTCACCGGTGGGACTCTTGCGGCCGGTTTCCAGTACAGCGGCCGTGGCAATTCCCTCGGGAAATTTCAACTTGGCCTCTATGATTAAAGCCCGTCTTAAAGGAATGGTAAACAGTACTCCCACCAGGCCACCAATGGCCGCGATTTTAGCCACTTCCCAGGGGTCAAAAGTCTGCCAGTAGCCCATCAAGATCAGGGCGGGGATGGTAAAAATCACACCCGCAGCCAAAGATTCCCCCGCTGAAGCCGCTGTTTGAACAATGTTGTTCTCCAGGATAGTGTGGGTTTTGAAGAAGCGCAAAATGCCCATGCTTATTACTGCAGCGGGGATGGAAGCCGAAACGGTCATACCAGCGAACAGTCCCAGGTAAGCATTGGCTCCTGCCAATACCATGGACAGAATTATCCCTAGTAACATTGATTTTAAGGTAATTTCAACCAGCCCAGTGTGCTTTTGCACCTACCCTCCTTTCCTGTTTCACAATTGGCGAAAAAATTAAGGCCTGTGAAAAAACCTCCAAGCTTTGAATAGTTGGCTAAGTAGACACTCTGATTGGTCTGGCTGATCTGTAAATAATTACTTCGGGATGCAGCGCCCTGGGCAAGGAAAAGGATCGATCTTATTGGAGGCCAATTTGAAAGAATTACCTGGGTCGGGTCGGTTACTAAAACACGCTGTCTAGGTAGGTGACTTTAAGGCCTGGTGCTCTTACCCAGAAAAGTGGCGCATTCTTTAACCGCTTTCTGTACTAAATCAGGAGCATAACCATAAAGGAATGATTTAACCTCGGTTTCCGAAATATCGGCCCGGCGTAAGGCTTTCCGGGCTTCGGATATAGTCAGTGATTTTCCCCGGAAAGCGGCTTTAGCTTCTTCGTATCCTTTTTCTTTACCCCGCCAGCGGGCTTCCAGCTGCCACAACTCGGAAAAGATTTGCCCATTGGCCTCCAGGTCGGCAGCAATTCGCTTTTTATCGACCTGGAGTCGGTAAATACCCTTAGTGGTGTTTTTCAAGGCCAGCCAGGCTCCTGCCAACACCTCCCCTAGGCGACGCTTTACCGTGGAATCACTCAGGTCCCGCTGCAAGCGGGATTTCTGCAATTTATCCGCCAGAAAACGAGCTAGAGCTCGAGCCGCCTGGGCATTGCCTTCGCTGTTTTCGAAAAGGATGGGATTGATCTTGTGGGGCATGGTGGAAGATCCGACACTTTCCTGGCTTACCCGATGCCGGAGATATCCTTGCAAAGAATACAGCCAAATGTTTTGGTCCAGATCTTCCACTACCCCTAACACGCGTCCCAGGGCATCCAGATAGAGTGCGTAAGTATCACCCGGGAGAACTTGAGTAGCCAATAGATTGGGAGTCAATCCTTGTGATTTTACAAAGTCCTCGCTAAAGGCCAACCAATCAAATTTGGATATGGTAGCCACCAGGGCATTCAGGGCTCCTGTGGCCCCAAGCAATTTTCCTTCCAGCTGGACTCGCTGAAAATCCAAGCCGGCTTTTGCTAAACGAACGGCATATACCGCCAATTCCTTACCCAAGGTGGTGGGAGTGGCCGCTTCCCCATGAGTTCGCCCCAACATGAGGGTTTTGGCGTGTTCCTGAGCTAATTTCAACAATTCTCGCACTACGTCCCTAATTGCACCCAACAGCAATTCCTGCCCCTGTAATAGCATCCGCCCAAGGGCCAGATTGTTTACATCCTCAGAGGTTAAACCAAAATGCACCCAACGGCGCCACTCCTCCGGTAGTTGTTCCTGAATGAAACGTACCAATGCCGCTACATCATGGTGGGTGACCGCCTCCAATTCTTTGATACGCAACAAATCTTGAGTACTTAACTCCGAAGGCAAATGCTCCAAGGGCTCGCCAGCGGCAAAATCGATACTCTTACAGAAGGCTTTGAGATAAGCTACTTCCACCTGATAACGGTGGTTCATAAAACCGGCTTCGGAAAAAATTCGCGCTATGGGTTCCAGCTCCCGTCGGTAGCGACCGTCAAAAGGAGATATGGCCCACAAAGCATGTTCTTCAGAAAACAAGGGTAGCCTCCCTGTCAGGGCCATACGATAGGATGGTGACCGGGCAATCGCAGTATTCTTCAATCAATTTCAAGTAATTACGGATCCCAGCAGGGAACTGGTCAAGAGGCTTGCTCTGTAGAACTTGCCATTCATCGGGCGTCAGTTTTTCCAAAGGGTCGCAATCCAGTAAGACCGGCTCGACCTCTGCCAGTTCATTAACTGTGGTGGGAAAGGAGCTCAATTCGCAGTCAAGCCGGTGGTAACCTACCGCCACTTTCAGCGGTTCAACTTCGGACAGGGTGTCGATTTTAGTGATTACTAACTCCTGTATACCGCTTACCTGTACAGCATACCGGAGGGCGAACAAATCCAACCATCCGACTCGGCGAGGCCGTCCGGTGGTGGTGCCATATTCCTGCCCTCTTTCACGGAGTTCCTCAGCGATGGTCCCGTGCAATTCGGTAGGGAAAGGGCCTGCTCCCACCCGGGTAGTATAAGCTTTACTGATTCCGATTACCCGCAGCGGAGCACCCGGTATTGCTCCTCCACCGGCATAAACTCCGCCGGCACCGGTTGTACAGGAGGTGACAAAGGGGTAGGTACCATAGTTAATATCCAGCAGAATTCCTTGCGCTCCTTCGAAAAGAACCTCCACATTTTTCTTCATTAAATCATGTAGGAGACATTCGGTATCCATCACTAGCGGTGTCAGTTTTTCTTTCAGATCAGCATAAGTGGCAATCAACTCCTGAGAGTAGCTTTCCAATTCTTCCGAAGAGTAAATCCCGGCTGCTTCCAACAACGGAAGCTCGACTTCAAGCATCTGCTGAAGCCGCTGGGGCACATCATCCATCACTAGATCTCCCATACGGAGATTAGTACGCCTGGCTCTAGCGGCATACGCCGGTCCGATTCCCCTACCGGTTGTACCTATATGCCCCCCGGTACGAGCATCAATCCGCTTATGGTGGGGAAAAATAACCTGCGCCCGTGCGCTAATCCGCAATCGGGGGGCAAATCCCGCGGCTTTGAATTGCCCTATCTCCGCCAAAAGCTCTGGGGGATCAATGACCATCCCCGTGCCCAGGATACACAATTTGCCCTGGATAACTCCCGAAGGAAGATAATGAAAGCGGAAGGTCTGGCCAGAGTGGCAAACGGTATGCCCGGCATTTCCGCCACCATTAAACCGCACAACCACATCTGCTTTGCTAGCCAGGTAGTCGACAATTTTGCCTTTGCCCTCATCACCCCACTGGGCACCGACCACCACTGTTTGAGAGCCCATGAGCTATTAAACCCTCCCCATGATCATATTAAAAGGCAAGGAAGCTGCCTCGTCTTTTGAATCTAATTTTCTGTGTCTTATTTCCTTAATATTCCAGCCTTTTTTCTACTGCCTCCCGTTCCCGAGCCCAGTCGAGGGGACCATATCCAGATCCAACATCGGTGGCCTCCACCCAGCTCGGCTACTAGCCGCCTATCTCCCGTCTCCAATCTCCTACTCTCCGTTTCCTTTTTTCAACGCTCTACCGGCAGTCCGGCTTGCATCCAACCCCGGATACCAGTGGATAGGTTGTATATGCGCTTAAAACCTGCATCTATCAAAATTTTAGACGCGACTGTGCTCCGATTGCCGCTGGCACAATAAATCAGAATATCCTGATCTTTATACTGCTCCAGTTCAGCTAAGCGCTGTTGCAGTTCCTGCACTGGGATTAAAGTAGCTCCCGCCAGATGTGCTCGTTGATATTCACCAGGAGTTCTTACGTCCAATAAAAATGGATGCACGTTTTCCAACAAAGCCTGAGCGTCTCGGGGATTAACCACCACATAATGAGCTTGCTGATATTGGATTACATGAATATACCCGGGTTTTCCATCCAGGGTAAAAGCAAACCGCCCCAGTTTTTTCATCTTAACGTAGGGAGCCTGCTCATACGGCATCCCAACCTCAACACTCTCCTGCAAGGCGGGGAAAATCACCTTTACCGGGGCGTGACCTTTCCCCAGATCGAACTTAATATAGTCGCCGCGGTATACCGTAAACCTCAAGGTGTCAGCCTGCCAGTTAACCGGCAGAACCCTATAGCCGGTGACCAACATCCCGGAAACTGCCGGGACTTCGCTGGCCACTTTAGTAGCCTTTTCAGCGACAGGAGCGGTTCGATGAGTATTGCAGCCCCCAAACAATAGGATAAGTCCCAATAAACCAGCAATCCATACCTTAACTTTGTTCATAGCACCTCCCTTTGGGTTGAATCTCTCATGCGGCTCAATTTCCATTTGTCAAACACTAAATACAATGACGTTTCAAAGCTCTGAAAAAAAGAATTAAAAAGGATTTGAGATTAAACTTAGGCTGTTAAATCAAAGCAGGAGGATAGTACGGATATGAATCGCCGGTATTTCACAAACTAACGAGAAATCACTACCAGCATCATGAAAGAATGAAAAACACTTTTGAAAAACTGCGGAATATTTTTAATTAGGACCAATGGGTACTAATTTGAGTTAATGAATATGTTTCTATCAAACGAAACCGCTTATGTAATCAGAGCTCTTGCCTACCTGGCCTCGGCCCCTAGAGATAGATACACTCCCATCTCCCAATTAGCACGAGAGCTGAAACTCCCAACTCCCTTTTTGAGTAAGATTCTTCAGAAAGCGGTTAAACATGGATGGTTGGAATCATCCCGTGGGGCGCGGGGGGGGGTCCGTTATGCGTGTTCTCCCGCCGAGCTTCGGTTAATAGACGTTGTGGAGAAACTAGGGGACGGAGCCGGTTTGGAGGAGTGCCCATTAAAACTACCGGGATGTATTAAAAACGGGCAAGATGAACACTGTATTTTACATGCCGATTGGGCGGGTATTCGTAATCAGGTCATTCAATTACTGACCAATAGAACATTTGCAGATTTCATTGAAAACCCCCAAAAGATAGAAAGGGAGCTGATGGGTTCAGTTCCTGAGAATAAACCAAAATAAGGAGAGGGCTAATATGAAGGGCAAAATCAAACGTTCACTCTTGCTGGGAGGAATAGGAGTTTTAGCGCTTATGGTGGCGCTGAACAGCTGTCAGCGTAAGACCTCTCAGGAAGGGGCGGCGATGAGTGGACTTTCCCAAGCGGCACAAAAGGTCATCGCCGACCGCAACTTAACCCCCGACAATGTAGTTGCAGCATTGAAAACGTATCAACCAAGCGGCAGACTGGATGATTATATCATGTTCGCCTCGGGCGGACATTCGGGCCAGGTACTGGTTGTAGGTCTGCCATCCATGCGTCTCCTCAAAGTAATTGGAGTCTTCACTCCCGAACCCTGGCAGGGATGGGGTTTCTCCAACGATACCAAAGAAGTTCTAGCCGAAGGGGACATTGCTGGCAAACATCTGACCTGGGGTGATACTCACCATCCGGCCCTGAGCGAGACCGACGCCGATTATGACGGTCAATTTCTGTTTATCAACGATAAGGCTCATGCCCGGGTAGCAGTGATCGATCTGAGAGATTTCGAGACTAAACAGATTGTGAAAAACCCCATTGCTTTGAACGACCACGGCGGCACTTTCGTAACACCTAACACGGAATATGTGATTGAAGGCGGTCAGTACGCCGCGCCGCTAGGTTGGCATTATGCTTCACTGAAGGATTACCAGAAAAGCTACCGGGGGATGATCACTTTCTGGAAATTCGATCGTAAAAAAGGTCGTATCGACTCCAAACGTTCTTTCGCTCTGGAATTACCTCCGTACTGGCAGGACCTTTCTGACGCCGGTAAGTTGGTCAGCGATGGTTGGGTATTCGAGAATTCTTTTAATACCGAGATGGCTACCGGTGGTGTAGAAAAAGGTAATCCTCCCTTCGAAGCCGGCGCTTCGCAACGGGATATGGACTACCTGCACATCATCAACTGGCATAAAGCCGTCGAACTGGTCAAACAAGGTAAATACCGGACCATCAAAGGCTTCAAGGTTATACCGCTGGAAACTTCTATCAAAGAGGGGATTCTTTTCTTTATCCCGGAACCCAAGAGCCCCCACGGGGTTGATGTCACCCCCGATGGTGAATTCCTCGTCATTGCCGGGAAATTGGATCCCCACGTAACCATCTACAGCTTCAAGAAAATCATGGCCGCCATTAAGGCCCGTAAATTCCAGGGTAAAGACAAATATGGTGTGCCCATTATTGCTTTCGATGATGCCAAGGAAGCTCAGGTGGAAGTGGGTTTAGGGCCTTTACACACCCAGTTCGATAACCAAGGTTATGCTTACACCAGCTTATTCCTGGAAAGCGCCGTGGCTCGTTGGACGCTGGGTGGAAATTTCGCTAAATTGCATCCGGAAGCTCCCTGGACACTGGTTACCAAAACCTCCGTCCATTACAACATTGGACACCTGGCGGTTGCTGAAGGTGACACCAAGAGCCCCGACGGCAAATATCTGGTGGCTTTGAACAAATGGTCTATCGACCGGTTCGCCAATGTGGGACCGCTTCTGCCTCAGAATGCCCAGCTGATTGATATCAGCGCCAAAGGCACCACTATGCCGCTACTCTACGACATGCCCATCGGTATTGGTGAACCCCACTATGCCCAGATCATCAAGGCTGATAAGCTGAAACCCTGGGAAGTGTATCCGGAGGTCGGCTGGGATCCCACTACTCAATCCAAGTCCAAGTATGCCGTTACCAAGGGACAGGAACGGATAGAACGCAAAGGTCGTACCGTGGAGATCTGGATGACGGCTGTACGCAGCCACTTCACTCCTGAGCACGTCGAGGTTCGTCAGGGTGATCACGTGATCTGGCATATCACCAACATCGAGCGGGCCCGCGATGCTACCCACGGTTTCGCGCTGCCTGTTTATAACATCAACTTGAGTATCGAACCCGGTGAAGCCCAGACGGTGGAATTCGATGCGGATATTCCAGGTGTCTATTCCTTCTATTGCACCGAGTTCTGCTCCGCCTTACACTTAGAGATGACGGGCTACTTCCTGGTAAAACCATAAACTAAAAAGAAGTATCAAGGATGTATTCACGGCTTGAAAAAATCATAGGTCCCCGGGTTAGCTCTGAGGAACTAGCACGGGAAAGAAAGCGCTATTTCCGCCCCACTCTGTTCTTAGGTATAGCTGCCCTTTTATTACTAATTTCCATTTTCCTGCCCTATTGGAGATTGACGCTGCTGGCACCCCAATACCCTAACGGGTTGACCGTAAAAGTTTACGTCAATCGGGTGGAAGGGGATGTCACCGAAATTGACGAACTGAATCACTACATCGGAATGCGACCGCTTGAAGATGCGGCGCAGTTGGAACGTTCACTTAGCATCATTGCGATTATCGGGCTCTCATTGTTAGTGTTGGGGGCTATCTACATCCACAATCAATTGGCGGGCGTGCTCAGTTTCCCGGCCTTTCTGTACCCGATAGTCTTTCTGGGCGACTTGTATTACTGGCTACGGGATTTCGGTACCAACCTTGATCCCCGGGCTCCGCTGAGTTCCTCGGTGGAGCCCTTCGTACCTCCGGTCCTGGGTACCGGCATCATTGGCCAGTTCAAAGCCGTGGCGGTTTGGGATATGGGCCTGTGGTTGGCAATCCTTGCCAGTATCTTAATAGTCATCGGATTGTACTTCCACAGACAGACTTACAAACCGTTGGTGGACAAAATGCAATGAGGAGGGCTTTAGCCCCACTCCTCTTGCTTAACCTGTTGTTTGCACCCCCGGAGTATGCCACTGTTCGGGTAGTCACTCCGGGGGCTGCTTTTTCTGACCTTGGCACCATTTTATCTGACAGTCACCCGGGAGATACGGTAATAGTCCAAGGGGGACTTTGGCGAGGTCCACTGGTCGTTAAAAAGCGCCTCACCCTCATTGGACAAAACTGGCCCACCGTTGATGGACGGGGGCAAGGGTCGGTAATAAAACTGCGGGCGGCTGGGACAGTTCTCCAGGGGTTCCGCATTCGCAACAGTGGCAGCTATCTGAATGAAGAAAATTCGGGAATCGAAATATCCGCCCGGCAGGTAAGCGTTATCGGCAATCACCTGGACAACGTGCTGTTTGGGATTTACCTGCAGAAAGCTCATTCTTCGCTTATAAAAGACAATCTCATCGAGGGCAAATCCTTACCTTTACCGGAGCGGGGCGATCTCATCCGGGTATGGTACAGTGATAGTGTCACAGTAGAGGGTAACACCACCCGATTCGGGCGGGACATTGTGCTCTGGTTCTCCAGCCATCTTCACGTCCATAATAACCGGGTGCAGGGTGGGCGCTACGGCATTCACTTTATGTACTGTGACGATGCAGAAGTAGATCACAACATCCTGCGCAACAACTCGGTGGGGGGATTTCTCATGTACAGCCGCCGGTTGTATTTCCATCACAACTACGTGGCGAGCAATCGGGGAGGCAGTGGCTTTGGGATCGGCCTTAAGGATGTGGATGACGCCCGCTTGGACAGCAACTTCATCGCCGATAACCAGATCGGGTTTTATCTGGATAACTCTCCTCGAGAAATCGAGAGCACCTGCGTCTTCGAGGGTAATCTTCTGGCTTACAATGATTTCGGGGTGGCGTTGTTACCTTCGGTGCGACGCAATCTCTTCCGTGGCAATAGCTTTATGGAAAATGAAGAACAGGTCGCTATCGAGGGTGGAGGACAACTCCACTCTATCCGCTGGGAAGGTAATTACTGGAGCGATTACACCGGCTATGACGTGGATGGCGACGGTATTGGTGACCTGCCCTATGCGGCTCACCGTCTATACGATAACCTTACCGACCGCTTTCCCGCTTTACGCTTGTTCGTCTACAGTCCAGTGGTCCAGGCCCTGAATTTCGCCGCTGAAGCCATTCCGTTAGTACGCCCCCGCCCCAAATTGAAAGACTCCCAGCCCCGCTTGAGTGTCACTTTTCCCACTGGTATTCCCCTGCCGGCCCGACAGGAAAACCCCCTCTTCCCCTATCTTTCACTGGGAATTTTCGGGCTGGCGCTCCTAGTAGTTATCACAGGCCGGCGCAGGAAGGTGTCATACTCCAACTGGTTGAGGCAATCATGAATCAAATAGAAACAAATTCTCCCCTAGTTCTGGTCGAAAAACTCACCAAGCGTTTTGGTAAATTCGTGGCTTTGAAAGGTATCTCTTTCTCCATCCGGGCGGGAGAGGCCATTGCCCTCTGGGGTCCCAATGGAGCCGGTAAAACCACCATCTTGCGCTCCATTCTGGGACTGTATGATTTCGAAGGTAAACTGGAGGTGACCGGCCTGGATCCCCGCCGGAAACCACTGGAAGTTCGCCGCCGCATCGGATTCGTACCTCAAGAATTCGTGCTCTATGAGGATTACACTATATTCGAGACGCTACAATTCTTTCAGCGCCTACGGGAATCGCCGCCGGAACGGATCAAGACTGTGCTGGAACAGATGCAATTGGAGTCTCAGGCGGACACGCCGGTAAAAGCCCTCTCGGGGGGAATCAAACAACGGTTGGCCCTCAGCATCGCCCTGCTTTCCGATCCACCTCTTTTGTTGTTAGACGAGCCCACCAGCAATCTGGATATGGCTTCCCGCAAATCTTTCCTGGGGCTGTTGCAATCCCTCAAGGAGAGCGGCAAGACCTTATTCCTGACTTCGCATCGCTTCGAGGAGGTGCTCTCCATTGCCGACCGGATGATAGTTCTTCAACAGGGCACCATCCGCACCATTGGTCACCCGGAGGGAATTCCTGAACAGCTGGGGTGGCGCATTCGATTACAGCTTTATCCAGCGCTTGAACAACTGGATAAAGCTCAAGAGCTGCTGGAAGCACACCCCTACCAGGTCATTCGCAATGGAGAAAGTCTTATCCTACAACTTGCTCCCTCACAAAAACAGGAGCCGTTACGCCTTCTGTGGGAAGCTGGTATAGAAGTGAAAGATTTCTTCCTGGAAAAAGAAAGCGAAGAATGATGATGCGTAGTAATCAAGTGCGAATCCTGGCCCTGAAAGAATTCCAGGACGCTTTTCTCAACAAGTGGTTTTGGCTTTACACGATCATCTTTTTAGTGCTGTCCCTGGGGTTAGCCACGTTTGGTTTGTCAGGCATGGGAGCGTATGGCTTAGCCGGTTACGGTCGCACCACCGCTTCGTTAATCAATGTAGTAATGTTGATAGTGCCGTTGATGAGCTTGACCCTGGGAGCCGCTAGTATCGCCAATGAGAAGGAACGGGGCACCTTACTCTATCTCCGCACCCATCCCATACTAGAAAGTGAAATTCTACTCGGCAAATATGCCGGGTTAGCCCTGGCGCTGGCCACTTCCCTGGGCTTGGGTTTCGGTCTGACTGGTTTTTCACTGGGATTACGGACCGGCTTTGCGCAGATCGGCAACTATTTAATTCTTACGGGCCTGGCTTTTTGTCTCGCTCTGGTCAACCTGGGGTTGGGTTTGCTTATCTCCAGTTTCTCCAACCGGAGCTCCACGGCTACCGGTAGTGCCCTTTTTCTATGGCTGGCGCTGGTCTTTTTAAGCGACCTGGGACTATTGGGCGCCACAGTGGTGCTTAAATTGCGGGGAGCCGAATTGCTGGGATTGGCCATGATCAATCCGGTACAAGTATTTAAACTGCTTTCGATCTGGTTCATTCGAGGAGGTTTAGAAGTTCTGGGGCCGGCCGGGCTGTATGCCATGCGGACTTATGGAGATCTATTCCCCATCATTTTGGGGAGTATCCTGGTGGCGTGGATAATTCTGCCCCTGGCTGGTGCCGTGGTGATTTTCAATAAAAAGGGGGGCTTATGAAAATCAGCTTCAAGGAACCTTGGTGGATGCTGACTTTGTTCATGGTGGTGTGGAATTGTAATTCCGGTACCGGTACCGAGAACCCACCTGTAATTCGTTACGGCGAAGATATGTGTGATAACTGTAAGATGATTATTAATGATCCCCGCTGGGCAGCCGCAGCCTACACTCAAACGGGCAAGGCCGTACGTTTCGACGACATCGGGGGGTTAGCCGGATATCTGCAAACCCACCCTGATGATTCTTTGAAAAAAATCTGGTTTCATGACTATTACACCCAACGGTGGATCACAGCCGACTCTGCGGTACTGGTCCTCTCCCCCCGGCTGAAGACTCCCATGGCTTTCGGTGTGGCCGCCTGCCGCGATAGTCAAGCTGCTGCCCGTTTAGCAGACGAGGTCAACGGAACTATTACCAGCCTAAAAGATTACTTGGGGAACCCGCCTCACACACCGCGCTGAACTAATCTTTCAGCCGGCTCGATCGACCGCTCAATCTCCCTGAAATTGTACTGCATTTTTTCACATGTATTGGTTCATTTTTTCACCTGATATTTCCTTGCAGATTTGCATTTCGATTGAAAATCTGCAATAACGCGATCACAAGGTAAGACTCTTAGGGGGGTTGGGGTTAACCTGAATAGGTTATTCTGTTTTTAGGCGAATGGAAATCTCACATGTGAAAGCTAATAACAGTTTCCCCGCCCATGGTACAGATGAAACGGGGCTTACGACTCAGCAATACCTAAAAATGGGAAACCCGGACATCAACACGAATTTCAACTGAAGGCCATATCATATGGTAAGCGTTTTGAACAGCGTTAAAAGCCTTTTGAGGATCAATTATGTGTTTTTCAATACCATTTGACAGCCATTTTCATAAACAATAATTCTTTGATTTTATTTTTTAATGACAGTTTTTGGTGTGTTTGCTTGATATAGGCGACCGCCACTTATCTATTGAAATATCTCCCGCTGGTGATACCTTGAAAATCATATGTTCCATAAGAGAAATCGGTTAGATATGAAAAGGTGGATGCGTCCGACTTGAAAACTATCACCTTGTTCGATACTTGACTAGCATCACTACCACCATAAACTGCAATATCATCATAACCGTCTCCATTATAATCACCGCTCGTGATGCCCCCTATTTTAAACTTCTTAAAAATTAGATTGGTTATATATCTAAATCCGTTGCCGTTCGATAGGAAAACAAATATTTCGCCTGAAAATGGATTGCTAGTGTATTCATGATATAAAGCTATATCATCATATCCGTCACCATTATAGTCGCCACTAGTAATACCTTTAAAATCGTATTGCCCATGGGAAAAATTAGCCATATATGAAAACTTCTTGCCATCTGATTTGAAAACAAAAATATCATTTTGTGTCGTACCAGCCTTGCCATGGGTTGCACAGAAGGCAATATCTTCAAATCCATCACCATTATAATCGCCGCTTGTGACATCTCCTATGATATATCTTGCAAATGGAAAAGCAGTCATATGCAAGAATTTATGACAATTTGATTTGAAAACAATCACCTTATTTAGTGGATCATGATTATAATCATTAACAACATAAACAGCGATATCATCAATTCCATCGCCGTTATAATCTCCACTGGTGATACCTGCGAAGTTCTTATGTCCATAGGAAATATTTGTCATGTATGAGAACTTTACTCCGTTGAATTTGAAAATTAAAACACGATTCAATGTACGATCAATGTCTCCATAGGCTCGATAGAAAGCGATATCATCAATACCATCACCGTTATAATCCCCACTAACAAGCCCATGAAAATTATAGCCACCATAAGAAATGTCAGTAATATATACAAACGTTGAGCCTTGGGAACTAAAACCAAATATGCGATTAATCCTGTTCGGGTTGTTCTTCCCTTGGGAACGCAACACAGCGAGATCGGACGTTTGATTAGCTAATGTCAACCAGGATGATGAACAGGCTTCTGGAAATTTAGAACAAAACCGTTGTCTGGCAGGAATATTTTGAGTTGTCTGTGAGCCATTGCTGATGGATGGAGGCCCCAACGGAGGCCATGTAAAGGATGAATCGATAAATTGCGGCCTACTATTGTGATAATATGAAATATCAGCTAAATGGGAAATTTCTCTTTGAGATGGTTTCCAATGAGTATGATAATGTAGTTCGCTATACTTATCCAGAGCATTGTGAGAATTAAGTAGAATCAATTTCGCTTCATTTGCCAGGAAATTGAAATAGTCAGAATTGTGTACTTTCATTGTCTGATATTGAACATAGTTCCTCACAAATGTATTATATGGTCCATTGCTGCCCCAGAACGAATCTGCCTCGATTCTGTCCACCCAGTTACCTTCAAATAAATTGGCAAATGCATAATGACCATGAATACTTAAATCAGCAAGAACATCACCGATTTCATCGTGTTGCTCCCTGGAATAATTATAGCCAAAGACATTCCGGCTGGCGCCCATTTGTACAATCATAGAGTGACGTAAGTGTTGGAATATATTGTCTTCTATTAAACAATTTGTTGACCTGTCCGCCACATTTACTCCGTAGCCATGTCCACCGGCACCGTAATTCTGGGCACCATGGAAGTAACACTCCCGGATTTCTATCGCGCTGCTTTTGCTTATCTGCACGTGACTACTAACTGCATTAGCACTTTCAATCCCCCTCAGCCAGCAATTAACGGCGTATTCCAGAAAAATATTATATCCCCAACCGTCATTAACCGTATCCGGTTCAATCTTTAGATTTTCAATCCCAATTTCTTCTGCCGGAATAAACTTGCGGACATAAGGAGTAATCGACTCTCGCGCGGCAATTGACCAGACTAAATTAAAATCGTCCTCAAGTTCTATTTCTCTATCTGATACTTTCTTGCTGACTTTGACAACCTGCCCAAAATAATCTTTGGGATTCCACCGAAGGTGATGCAATGAACTGTGCCAACTTCCATTCGGCACCCTTATATCCAAATAGTCCCCTTGGCTAATTTCCAAACTGTTCTCGGCTAATGTTATAGTATTTGTTTTAGCATTATACGAAAGCAGATTAATCGTTGATTTTAGTGATATCCCTCTAATCTGAATTATAGTACTGCCAGTGGATTTTGATCCTTCATAGAATATTATAGTGCTATCTGCTCCCACTCCTCTGATTATTATGTAATCATTTTGAGCATTTAATCGTATCGGGTGGTTTATTATATATTTTCCAGATTGTAATTGAACCATAACACGGCGATTGGGTGAACTTAACTCTGAGGCTTTCGCAATCGCATCCATGATATTTCTATAATTTTCGCTGGCGTTATTCGTTGGTTTCGGCACTAGAACCTTTTGAAAGGAGCCCCCAGGTATCACATTATCAGGACTTCGATGGTATCCTACATTCTGCCAATCAACTTTCCTATCAAGGGGTATTGTGGTGCCGATTTGAGCAAATGCAGTAATGGCTCCCCCAAGAATTAATAATGTTAGCCTAAAAATTCTCACCATGCAGCAATTTCCCATCCAGCGACCTGAGCTTAATATGCAATAAATCTATTTAGTTCTTAATAAGAATTAACATCCGCAAAGCTAATCCTGTACTTTATTTGCTTTTAGAGAAAGCAGGTCCCGAACGTTTCATGCCGCTCCGGGTGCCGCTGGTTGCGCGGCGGAGTACACTAAAGAAGTCTCTCGCTAAGGACGCAACGGCTGCTAATGAAGTTTAGCTGATATTGATGAAACCTTTGATTTAATAGGACATACTAGGGATTATTTGGCATTTCCGTAAG